>CALFWO010000030.1 GCA_937928045.1 uncultured Saprospiraceae bacterium
ATCTGAAGCAGTTAAAGTCTCCATTGTTGGCACCTCACTACATTCTACCGTAATTGTCAATGCTGGTGTTGAATCGAATGTTGGATCTGTTGTATCTTCTACTAAAACCGTTTGGGTGAAAACCGTTTGGTTGCCACAATTATCTGTAGCCGTCCAGGTTCTTGTCAAGGTATAAGTATCATCACAGCTGCCATTCGTACGTACTTCACTTGGAACTACAGTTATCGTTGCATCACAATTATCAGATGCAGTTAAAGTTTCCTGAACATGCACTTCACTACACTCGACGGTAATATTTGATGGTGGCGTAAAATCAAAAATTGGATCAGTAGTATCAATTATTATGAACCTGGCAGACGTACTTACTAAATTTTCACAATCGTCTGTTGCTGTAAACATCACAGTTAATACAGCCGAAGTATCATTTGTACATGGAGACAAACTTGGAATTCCAGATCCATCATAGTCATTTGTCCATTCAAACCCACCATTGCTGTTGCATCCATCTGCAACTTGCGAGCCACCTTGATTTGCGAGCCAAGTGTTTAAATCTGTTAAATTACCTAAGCCATCGCATTCAACAATAGTATCTTGAGCGACAACATCTAAAACAGGATCAGAGGTATCAATAATAATAAATCTTGCCGTAGTGTTTACCAAATTTTCACAATCATCTGTTGCTGTAAAAGTCACAGTTAAAATATTGGTCGTATCATTTAAACAATCTGTCAAGAAAGGTACACCTGTTCCATCATAGTCATTCGACCATATAAATCCACCGTTACTGTTACAACCATCTGTCACCTGTGCTCCTCCTTGGTTCCCAAGCCAAGCATTCAAGTCTGTAAGATTTCCTGATCCATCACATTCTACAACAGTATCTTGAGCAATCGCATCTAAAGTTGGATTAGAAGTATCTATTATTATAAATCTAGCAGTAGTATTTACCAAATTATCGCAATCATCCGTCGCCGTAAATGTTACCGTTAATATGTTGGTGGTATCGTTCAGACAACTGGTCAATAATGGTACTCCGCCTCCATCATAATCATCTGACCAAATAAATCCTCCATTGCTATTACATCCGTCAGTTACTTGTGCTCCACCTTGATTATTTAACCAGGCATTCAAGTCCGTTAAATTTCCTGCACCATCACATTCTACTATTGTATCTTGAGCTATCGCATCCAATGTTGGATTAGACGTATCAATAATTATAAATCTAGCTGTTGTACTAACTAGATTATCACAATCATCCGTTGCAGTAAAAGTAACAGACAAAACATTTGTAGTATCATTAAGACATTCGACCAATGGTGGAACACCACCGTTATCGTAGTCATCCGACCAAGTGAAACCTCCATTACTATTACAATCATCTGTAACCATCGCACCACCTTGATTAGCCAACCAAGCGTTCAGGTCTGCTAAGTTTCCAATACCGTTACATTGAACAACGGTATCTTGTGCGACAACATTAATCGTTGGATTACTCGTATCAATTACAATAAATCTTGCAGTTGTGCTAACTCTATTATTACAATTGTCAGTTGCATAAAAAGTAACTGTTAATACATTTGTTGTATCATTTAGACAATTTGCTAATGGCGGAATACCATTTCCGTCATAGTCATTACTAAGAAAGAAAGAAGAGCTTGCACTACAAACATCATTTGAAAGGGAACCTCCTTGATTAGCCAACCAAGTACTCAGGTCAACTTGGTTACCCATTCCATCACATTGTACTATGGTATCCTGTGCAGAAACAGTTAAAACAGGTTCAGAAGTATCTATAATAATGATACGGGCAGTGGTACTATTAGCATTTCCACAGTCATCAGAAGCCGTAAAAGTGATCGTCAAAATACCTGATGTATCACTATCGCAATTTGTAAGATCCGGAATACCACCTCCTGAATAGTTATTTTCCCAAGTTAGCGAGGAACAATTATCTTGAGCCAACGCGCCTCCATTGTTGTTTAACCAGTTTAATAAATCCGAAGAATTCCCAGTTCCATCACACTCAACAATTGTATCTTGCGCTTCTGCAACGAAAGTCGGAGCGATATTGTCAACAACGGAAAATATTGCTTGATGTTCAATGTCGTTTCCACAATCATCAACAATATTAAATGTAACATATCTATCGAATGTCATTCCACATCCTGTAATAGTGGAATCAACAGTTGAAGACCAGGACACATCTGAACAATTGTCGAAAGCAGAACCGCCGCCATTATTGTTGATCCAATCTGTATAAGCGGTTGTTGATGTGGCACCGCCACCATCACATTCTACAGATTGATTACTTGGAATTAAATTAAAAGTAGGATCAACATTATCAAATATTGTGAATGTTGCAGAAGTTTGTGCTGTTCGTCCGCATTCGTCTGTTGCGGTAAAGGTTACTGTTTCCGATCCAGTAAAACCGCAAAGATCAGATAAGCCGGTAGAATTATGCGACCATGTGACATCACCACAAATATCTGAAGCAACTGCTCCAGCTTGATCATTTAGCCATTGGCTAAATGCGCCAAGAGCTCCTATAGTTCCATCACAAACAACACTGGTATCTCTTGCTGGGGAATCAATCGAAGGAGGTGTTGTATCGACAATTGTAAAGTTTGCAATTGTTGTATCACGATTTCCGCAGTCATCAGTAGCTGTAAATGTAACAGAAACATTCCCAGTCGAGCCACAAGTTCTATTTATTGAATTGAAATTATTTGACCAAGAAACCGCACTACATATATCTGAAGCTTCGGCACCACCATTAGTAGATATCCAATTCGCTAATGCTCCAGAAGGGTCATTTGTTCCGTCACATTCAATAGTGACATCTTTTGCTCTTTCAGAAAAGGTAGGCGGCGTTATATCTCTAACGGTAAAAGTAGCCGATGTACTTGAAGTTCTTCCACAATCATCCGTAGCTGTGAAAATTACTGTTTCCTCAGCGGAACCTTCACAACTCCAAGATAGTCCAGCTGAATTATTAGACCAAGAAATATCACCGCAGGCATCAGTTGCCTCAGCTCCACCATTTGTACCAAGCCATGATGCAAATTCACCATTCGGATCCAAAGTACCATCACAATCGATCGTTTGATTGGCGGCCAAAGTTGTAAAGATAGGATCTACATCATCATAAGTTGAAAACGTTGCCGTAGTTACGGAGGTATTTCCACAAACATCAGAGGCCGTAAAAGTAACTGTAGCTGAGGTTACCCCTCCGCAAGAGAATATTAAAGGTGTAGAATTATTTGTCCAAGAAACTGTACTACAATTATCAGTAGCAACCGCTCTTCCATTTAAATTCAACCAATCATTAAATGCATTTTGAACATTAACAACTCCGTTACAAGCAAAATTAGTATCACGTGCTAACACAGTAATTTGCGGAGCAATAAGATCTTGAACTGTTATTGTTTGTGATTCAGAAACTGAGTTACCGCAATCATCCATTGTAGTCCAAGTATTTTCAATTGTGTATGAATAATCTGTACAAGAGCCATTGTTCGTCGCATTATTCGTCTGAGAAAAAGACAAAGTTATGCCTTCAAAACATTCATCGGAAGGGGTTGGACTTGCAATTGGAATTGTATCACTACAACTTATTGTAATATCGCTTGGAACCCCGAAAATCTCAGGATCATCTCCGCAGGAATAAAAGGAAATACATGCGGATCCAAGTATTCCAAACTCGTTTTCCACAACAATACTTACGATATCAAAACCTGTATAATTTGAAGCTGGCGTATAAATAAAGGATTGCTCATCTGCAGAAATAGAAATTGACTGCGTATTTGCTCCAGGTTCTACTTGAATAATTCGATGCACATCTCCACAACTCTCCATTACAGGTGAATGTGCTGTAGTCACTCCAGCACAAATTGAATCTGCAAAATAGTTTAGTGTTGGAAGCAATACAGTTGGATCTAGAATATTTACTTTTTCTTCAAAGGAATTTAAAAATCCAAATGTTCCCGTATTTGTTCCTAAACCATTAAGCAAAGAAGCTGTGAAATATTCATCTGAAGTAAGAATATTCAAACTGCCAATATTGTCATCATAAAAAGTTACAGAAGAATACCCAGGCAAACCTGGAACTGGAATTGCTGTTTCTAGAACTGGAGCTTGATTGTAAAGCGTTCCATTCAATCGCAAAGATGATAGTCCTTCATTTCTAATTACAATTGAAGAGGCATGAAAAGATTGCGGATCAGTTGACAATCTAGGAAACTCAACATATTTGGAACCTCTACAGTCTCCGATTGGAGAAACCAATCCCATACCTACTTCCCCGGCGCTATATCCTCCAACTTGGTAAACGTAAACATCTTTTGAAGTTCTTATATAACTTGGATCCCCAAAATTTCCGGGCAAGTTATATTCGAAGAATTCACCAGCATTTATACTAGCTACTGGAGTAGCGTTGCCATCGATATAAATTAGTGTATTGTTTTGAACACCAACAACTGTAACGTAATTCTGAACATCAACTGTATTTCCTTTTACAACTACATAGTCATTATCCACTAATTCCAATGGAACCAATTGATCAACACCACCGTCTTTTTGAGTAACCCCTAGCGCATTATTATGTTGAGAACCACTGATAACCGAAATGGGCTTACTTGAAGTCACCAAAGCACCTGATACCGTTTCATTTTGAAAGTCATCTCGGATCATATAAGTATCAAAGGCATTTAAAGTAACTGAATGAGGACTGGTAATGCCAAAAGCATCAAAACCAAAACTATAATTAACTTGAGTGTTGTCTTCCACAGCCATTACAGAAATGAAGTGTGCTTCTTCTGAATTTACTGTATTAGCACTCGGTCCAGAAAGGTTGGTTTGAGAACCAGTTCTAAAAATGGTACCTAAAGCTTCATCAGCTTTAATGGTCACTAAGTTATTATTAAATGTACTTGTTATGGCATACAATATTTGAACTGGTACGTCAGAATAAACTATAAATCCTTTATCATCTTCAACTGTATTTTCTACATTACTTTGCATTAGGGTTCCAGTAAGTGGAATTTCCAAAGGCGTTCCTTGGTTTACGACATAACTTTGATTAAATGTGGTACCATCCGAAGTTTGAACTGAAATATTAGCTTGCGGAAAAGAAGTATAGATGATAAACTTCTGAGGTGAATCATAAGGATTTCCGCTGGGACCACCCGTCGTTTTCCATACTGGCGGTATATAATAAGGTTGTAATCCTGAACAATCTGCAACTATAATTCCTTCACAACTTGGATCTGCAGAATCTATCAAACCATCTCCATCATCATCAATTCCGTTCCCACAAATTTCTCTGAAAAAGAATCCAGCATCAATATTTGAAATTGACATGCCTGTTGTAAGCGTTATATTTGCAGTCTGCCCAGTTGCAACATCTGCATCAGAATCTATTGCATTATTCCCTGCGTTATATTGAGGAGAAACAGTTGCTCCATTTGGTATTACGAACTCGACAATATAATTACCTGGATTAAGATCTGCGAAATTATACTGTCCTGAAAGATCAGTGGTGGTTGTCAGGGAGATAGAATTTCCTACTCCATCTGTACCTAATAAATTTACAATCACATTTGGAAAAGGAACATCTCCAGCATCTTGAATTCCATCTTCATTTAAGTCTTCAAAAACATAATTACCAATGGAACTGGTTCTAAAGAGACCAAAATCATATGTTTGATTATCTATTCCTTGTGGAAAATTAATATTTCCTGTTGACAATGTAATTGGATCTGCATCTGAATCAATTGCATCATCTATTCCTTGATTTTCGGATGTTAAAATATACCCTGTAGGTAAAACAACATTTAGACTATAAGAACCTCCAACTAAACCGTCAAAGACATAATATCCAGAGGCATCCGTGGTTGCGCTTCGATTAACAGCTAATCCGTTAACATCTGTTCCGATCAAATCAATTCTAACATTTGAAATCCCAGACTCTCCTCCATCAATTATTCCATTACCATTCGTATCTTCCCAAACATAATTCCCTAACCTTGTTGGATTCTCTAATGTTACTGAGCAAATAGATTGGCATCCATTTGCATCTTCCACAGTTACAGAATAAGTACCAGCAACAAGATTAGAAATAGCAGGGGTTGAAGCCAAATTACTCCAAGAATAGGTATATGGAGCTTGTCCCCCTGTAATAGTTACCTCAGCTGCTCCATCATTATTTCCGAAGGAAGAAATATCATTACCCGAAAATTCTGATGTAATTCTTGCGGAACAATTAAAATCTGCGTCCACGTTAATTGTTTGCGCGTGAGTTGTAGAATTCCCGCAATTATCAGTTGCAATCCATGTCCTGGTTAAAATAAAAGAACATCCTGTTCTATTGCCAGTTTCTTCATAAGTAACTAAAACTGTTACATCACAATTATCAGTTGCAGTTAATGTAGGTGCTGATGGTAAACCCGCAATTGTTACGATAGTATCCGACGGAACCCAATCAAAAGTTGGAGGAACGGTATCTCTAATTACTATAATTTGATCTAACGCAGTTGTATTTCCACAATCATCGGTTACGGACCATGTTCTTGTTATCGTAAACTCATCATCACAAGTACCCGGTGTAACTACATCGGTGAAATTTGGCGTTAAAGATGCATCACAAAAATCATCAACGTCTGAAATATTTCCTGTAATTGAAAGATCAGTTTCATCTTCGGTACAACTTATAGTTACATCTAAAGGGAGCGTAAATGTTGGTGAGTTTTGATCTTCTACTGTGATCGTTTGAACTCTTGACCTAATATTTCCACAATTGTCAGAAAGTGACCAAGTTCTTGTAACTACACTTATAATTGGACAAGTCCCTCCTACTGCATCATCGGAGTAATTAGCATTTATGTTGGTGGAGCAATTATCACTCTCATCCGTAACGTCACCTGTGATTGACAGGTCATTTATATCATCTTCACAATTAATTGTAATATTAGACGGTGCTGTAAAATTCGGTTGCGTATTGTCAAGAACAGTTATTAACTGAGTTCTTGTTCTTCGGTTCCCACAGTCATCTATTAGTGACCATTCTCTTTCAATTATCGAGGTTCCTTCGCACCCTGTAGAGGTAGTGTTATCACTGTATGTTGCATCTAAGGTAGTGTCACAATTATCACTTTCATCAGAAACGTCACCTGTGATATTTAAATCTGTAGGATCTTGTTCACATGAAATAGAAATATTTTCAGGTACTGTAAAAGAAGGTCTAGTATCGTCCTCAACAGTAATTTCTTGTGTTTTTGTTTCTACATTACCACAAACATCAGTTACTGTCCAAGTTCTGGTTACCACTCTTTCATATAAACAAGTGCCTGGAACTTCAGAATCAGTATAATTTCTAACCAAAGTTCCATTACAATTGTCTTCAACATCACTTAAATTTCCGGTAATTGTTAAGTCCGTTATGTCTTGAGCACAAGAAATAGTAATGTCATCAGGTTCGTCGAAATCAGGGTTCTCGTTGTCTTCCACTACATAGTTTACAGATTCCGTGTTTGAACAACCGTCCTTTATGATAGTCAGTGTAATTACTTTAGTTCCACAAGAAGAATATTGAACAAACTCTGGATTTCTTGTTGTTCCAGTGGCAGGGCTGGCATCCGTTCCAAAATCCCAAGTATATGTTGGAGGTCCACCTGTTCCACTAACATTACTAGCTCTAAATCTTACATTTTCAAAGACACATTCAGGACTTGGTAATTGAATATTAACATTTGGAGGATTAGGGTCAGTTAGTACAATTGAGTTTGTAGCATTTGTTGTACAAAAACCATTATCATTTCTTACTGCTATTGAATAAATTCCTGCCGAAAGTCCAGAAAAAATATTGGAAGATTGCCAAGTTCCACCATCTAATTGGTATTCAAAACTTCCAGTTCCGCCACTTAGATCAACAGTAATTGTTCCATTTGAACCTGAACATGTTGTTGGATTAGTACTGCCTATATTTGAGATGATTGGCTCATCATAAACGCGGATATTATCGGTAGCTGAATTGGTACATCCATTGCCATCTATAAAGGTGTAGGTGATAGCATGGGTACTAGCTCCAGCTGTACTTGCATCAAAAATTCCTGTTGTACTATTTACTCCTGTGCCAGAATAAGTCCCTCCTGCAGGACTTCCTCCACTCAATGTTAATGAATTATTTGTTACACATAATTCATCTACAACTAATGTTAATCCAACCACTGGTAAGGCCACAACTTCTATATTATCGTTGGCGGTATTGGTACATCCATTAGCGTCAGTAAAAGTATAAGTAATGACATGGGTACCTACTCCGGCTGTACTTGCATCAAAATTTCCAGTTGAACTATTTACTCCGGTCCCAGAATAGGTGCCACTTGCTGGGCTTCCTCCACTTAAAATTAATGAATTACTTGAAATACATTCTTGGTCATCGTCTAAGGTCAATCCAACTACTGGTAAGGCTACTACTTCTATATTATCGCTAGCTGTATTGGTACATCCATTAGCGTCAGTAAAAGTATAAGTAATAACATGGATACCTACACCTGCTGTACTTGCATCAAAATTTCCAGTTGAACTATTTACTCCAGTCCCAGAATAGGTGCCACTTGCTGGGCTTCCTCCACTTAAAATTAATGAATTACTTGAAATACATTCTTGGTCATCGTCTAAGGCTAATGTGACCAAAGGAATACAATCACCATCCAAACAATCCACCAAATTATCAAAATCATTATCAACTCCATCATTACATATTTCTATAAAACTTAGCTCCTGTATTCCACTAAATTCTGAGGTATTATTCGAAGCATCTCTTGAAGTGGAGGTCAGTTTAGTATTCTGTTGAAAACTTATACCTGTGACATCAAAAACGAATTCAAATTGATTTTCAGATTTAGTTGAACTCGCTCCGGTGCCATCATCCGTATAGTTTCCCGTTGACGCATCATTATCATTTACACTTCCTTCAATAGCGGAAAAGAGATAAATTTCACCTTCCCCAAAACCAGTGGTGTATCCTAGAGGTAAAGGATTTGGACTAATTATACTATCAGCGATGAAAAATTCTACTTCTGCTCCTGCTGGAGCAAAACCAGTAATTGTCAAATTATTGCCGACTAAATAAGCCGAATCAATAATAGGAAAATTGATTAAAGTATTTGGGCCCGTATCGGCATCACCATTATCGTTAGGCGTCACTAAATCATTTTCCAAATCAATTCCTAGTCCAATATTATAAGCTGTTTGGTTTCGGCTAATGCGATTATTTACTGCCGAATCTGAAATAATAATACCAGTCTCATTATACTTAATTTGATTTCCAACAATAAGTCCATCACCATTACTCATGGAAGTATCATAACCAAATATATTATTAGTTGAATTTGAGACTACAAGAATTCCTCTTTTTCCATTACCAAGTGGCGTTAAGCCATCTGCACCAACTCCAATTTTGTTCCCAGCAAAAATACCATTCTGCGCATCAGAAACTCTAATTCCATCTTCTAAGTTTCCGGAGATAACATTGCCTTCAATCTCATCATTTACTCCATCACCATTGGTGCCGACCTGAGTTAAGTTTGCTGTAATTTCAACTCCATTATTTATGTTTGGAAGCGCAGTAATACCAGTAATATCTGTTCCTATAAAGTTACCAGCAATAACATTATTTGTACCTGTTGTACCTCCTAAGGTTCTAAATCCTGAGCCATTTCCAGAAATTAAATTTCTTTCCAAAATATCATCATCTCCATTGGCATTCGTTCCAATAATATTATTGCTACTCGTACCTTGAAGCTGAATTCCATAATTTTCATTTCCAATAGCAACTGTTCCAGTAACATCTGTTCCCAAATAATTCCCAGCCAAAACTTGACCGTCTGAATTCGAAATTCTAACAGCGTCATTACCATTTCCACCAATTACATTTCTTAATTGAGCAGCATTATTATTTATTAAATCATCATCAAAACCAACATGGTTAATACCTGTCGCATTACCGAGATAAATACCAATAAATTCATTTCCAAAATCAACAGTTCCTGTTTTATCTAATCCTATATAATTTCCTGAGATTAATATTCCGTTACAGCTTCTTGTATCTATACCATAATAACTATTGGATATTACATTTCCTTCATTTGCATCATTGATATTATCACCATTTGTTCCAATAGCAGAGTTGGTAATATTTCTGTAATCAATTGCACTGCTAGACATACTCCCATTTAGGGTAGTTCCATCTGCTTCCGTACCCAAATAATTTCCCCAAATGAAATTATCCACGGCATTGGTTAAATTACTATAAACTGCTTTTCTAAAAGAGTGAATCGCAAAACCTGAGATGTGAACATTATTAGAATAAATTCTAAAGGCATCAATTAGTGATTCGTTTCCATCCAATTCTACATTAATTGTTCTTCCATTTATAGTTCCTTGGGTTGATCCATTTTGAGTATAAGCAGTTAAATGAGTTTGCGGATCTGTAATACTTTCGTATTGAGTATTAACAGAAATAACGTGTTTTCCTGATCCGGGAATCATAAATATAGAAGTCTCCCATTCATTATTTTTTGGAAATGAGACCCCACCAGTTGGATTATCTTCTTGGTCTAAATTTGTATTGGCCAATTCATTTGAATTAATAATAAATTGGGCTAATGATCCTTGTCCAGAATTATTAGTATTTACGATTGCATCGAAGTTAAATCCAAAATCAATTCCCGAAATATTAGCGCTTCCACCAGATACGGCGGTCACAGATTGAGCTGTTGTCGTTGCAGTTGTAAGGGTTGAAATATTTGCTGCAGTTGTATTACTTCCAGCGTCAATTAATGCTGGAGAAACTCCACCTATTTCGTTAGTAACATCAGTAGTTCCATTTGTTCGAAAAGTTTGAACAGGAATGATAGGATCCCCAGTAGAATTGCTAGCTCTATTTGATAATACTGAACTATTTACAACTCTAACATAATTATCCCCGCTACTCACATTTTGAAAACTGTAATCACCAGCCCCATTAGTTGTAGTACTGGTTATAAAGTTGCCGAGATTATCATAGAGTTCAACTCTTACGTTTTCTACGCCAATAGCTCCAGCCCCCCAACCTGAGGCTTGCGCAGAAGTATTTGAAGTTGAATAATTTCTTCCCAAACCACCACCAAAGTTAATATCCTCAAATACCGTCCCAGTAATAGAGAGGCAAGCTGAAAGATTTCTATTTTGCCAAAAATTATTAACGGGTTCAATGTAGGTAATTCCTGAAACCAGGCCAGTAATGTTATTCACAGTAGGCACTCCCATTCCGGCGATACCATCGTCATCATCATCCGAAATATTCTCTTCTAAGGAGTCAAAACAACCATCGCCATCCGCATCTAATTCATAGGCATCATAAATGCCATCATTGGCATTTTCACTATCCGAAATACTATAATCAATGATATCACTATCTGTGGTAGTTTCAATAGCATCAAATAATCCATTTACTCCAGAATTAGTTGTTCCATTTACTATTCTGCCATCTGCTCCAACATTTTCTCCATGTCCTGCCTCATAGGCATCAAAGATTCCATCATTATCTGAATCCAAATCTCGATGATTGGGAACCCCGTCTCCATCGGCATCCAATTCCCAAAGGCATTCTCCACTCTCCAAAGCAAAGTCGTCAAAACGAGCAATTCCTGTAGTTGTTTTATTATAAAAATAAATTCTAAAAGTATAGCTTTGATTGGCTTCTAGAAATGAAAATTTTTCATTTGGATTGACACGAATATCTTGCTGCGTTCCATTAACGAAATCTGAAATGGTATAATCCAATAGAGAAAAACGATTATTGGTAAAACCATCTGTTGAATAAGCAATAGAAATATCGTAACCATAATTATTTGCCGAAGCAAAATCATTTTTGGTATAAAAGAAGTCTTTTAAGAAAATTGTACTGATTGCCGTATTAGTAGTCAATCCATATTCCAAATAATCATTATAGATAATTGCACCATTAAGTGTTGATTCATCGACACCGTTCAATTCAAGCGTAGTGCTTGCATATGTAACAGTCAATCCTGAGCCAATTATCTCATTTGAAGCGGAAGCAATAGCCGTTGGATTCCATATGGTTGGTGCAGCGGGGTTTGCAAGATTATGATCCCAAGTAACCATTGTTACAATGTTACCATTACAGTTGGCTTCCAACAAATCCGGAATTCCATCATTGTCATCATCCAAGTCACAGTAATCACCCACACCATCGCCATCTAAATCATCGCAGATACTAGTACAATCCACGCAATCAGAATCATTGCAATCAATTAAGTTATCTCCATCGTCATCTATTCCGTTATTACAAATTTCTGAAGGAAGTGTTTGATTTCCCAACAGCATACCTTGATCCCATGAATAATCTTCCTCTGTATCTAAAATATTAGTAATGGCCGTTACTGCAAATGTATCTCCACCATAAATTAGTGGAAATCCATCCGAGTCTATGGCTGGATTTGATCCGGAATTTGCTGTACTAAATTTTAAAGAATCTGGTTTATGAAAAACTAAAAAGTAATCGTTAGTATTCAAATTTGGAAACAAAAACAACCCACCATCTGTAGTCAATGTGAAACTCTCAAGACTGTCTGACTCTAAATTTGCTATTCCATCTCCATTATCACTATATAAATCAACTCTAATTCCGTCAATTCCGTTTTCTCCAGGATCTTGAATACCATCATCGTCTAAGTCTTCCCAGACAAAATCACCTAAAATACCTGGGACAAGTGGTTGCATAGACATACCTACCTTTACTGGTTCTGTAGGTAATATTGAAGTACCGTTATCAACCCGATCCGCAATAAATCCAAAAGAACTCCAAGCAATTGTGTCCGGTAAAATCCCCAAACTATTAATAGCATTTATTGGAGCTCTCATTGGCCATTCTAAAATTAACGAATCTCCAGGAGTCAATTGATTAGATCCAAAGTCAAATTTCAAAGATTGGACAGAAGTAATGTCACTTGGTGGCTCTGATGACCAATTTGGCTCATTGCAACCGATAGGTCCTGATGGATTGATACCCTCAACCACGGTACATGGATTACCTTCGATACTATAATTTACGGTAAAACCGGCAGGAGCATTTACTGTTCCTATTAGATTAGGCCGCCATCGAGAATTTCGGTCGTTCGAATCAATTACACCTTTATCTCCTACAAAAGGTAGAATATCGATTAGTACCAAGTTGTCCATTGCGACGTTTCCATCGTTTCTTATAATTAGGCGATAATCTGTAAGCCCGCCAGGTAAGGTCGTTCCTGTACTAGGGAATTTTGTCCAATCTGCATCGAGAGCACCTTTTACTAATTTTTCGGAACTAATTGCTACATAAGAATTCACATTTATGTCCAACTCATCTGAACAAAAAAGTTCAGAAGTATTAAGATTATCATCGAAATCATAAGAGTCTGCATGAGCTGTTCCAATACAGCTGACACTACTTTCTGAAGTTACCAAGGTCCTTGCAGTAAATGATGGAAAACCAGCCTCGGCTAAATTATTGACCTGTACCTCAAACTGAATTACAACCCTTTCTCCCCCAGGAATAGATGCCGGATTTGAAGAATCCCAATACCATTTAAGATAGGTACGATCAGTACCTTTATAATTATTAACAACTTCAATAGTGGGATTTGCTAAACCAAGGCTATTTCCCCAATTTGGTAAAAACCAAGAAGATGCCTGATCGTCATAATTAAGTCCTTCCGGTAATAAGATATAGGCTGCGGGATTATCGATATTTAGGCCTGCCCCAATTTCATTTCTAATGGCAATCTGCAAATAAAAAACATCGTTTACATTTAAATCTCCAGCAGGCCATTTTGCTAAATTAGGATTTAAAGAAGCTGTTCCAGTTAGCCCTAAGACATCATAACTAGCACAACCTTCATTAAAATTAAATGATGATTCAGAAGAGGTCATTTCCGCACAATTTTGGTAAGAACCAGCCGCTGCGGAAGATTGAACATTAAATTCAATATCTATTGGATTCCAAGATCCAAATCCAATAGGTACATCTCCAAAACAGTATGACAATTGAGTTATTTGCTCTGAACCTCCAATAGTCAACCCCAAATCACTTTCGACGTCTATCAAAAATTCTGTATCTCCAGATGTACTGAATGGTGAACCTGGAACTAATTGTGGGCCATTTAAATTTGTTGTATATGTGATATTAATTCTTTCGTCTGGTCCAACTAGCCCACCGTTGTTATACCAGTTTCCCTTACCGAATTTGGTTACTTCTATACCAGCTGGAATATTATCAACAATACAAAAATCTGTGGCGGTTTCTGTTCCATATATTTCAGCATCAATCTCAAATTTTCCGGTTCCATTTGGATAAAAAGAACCTTGGGATACAGATTTGTAGGTCGAGGCGAGAAAAATAGGATTGATGATATTATCTGTGGTTTCAATTGATACAGATTGAGGAGCTTCTCCGACTGGGGTAAAGTTAACCCAAGCACGATTAAAAATAGTACTGCCAACAGTATATGATGGTCCAAGTTGAAGCAAAACTTTGGGCCATCTATTGTGCCCAGAGGGATAATCTTCATTAAGTGTGAATGTAAGAATTCGATTTACATTGTCATATGTGTAGCTAGAACCCGCATTTATTGCTTCTAAGAAAGTTGTACCCGGTGGAAGTGTGTCTACTATAGAAAGATTTCTCAATTCTAAAGTTCCATTTACATCAACCCCTTCGTGATTCTCATTAGCAATTTGAAAGGTATATGAAATTACTCCGCCTTCACCACCACCAGAACCGCTATACTTTCTTAGTAATGGTTTTGCAGATGCGCTTGCGGTTACAGTCGGCGCACTGGAAGTCACAGTTGCTGCATTGCTAGCATGGAATGAAGCGGTATTAGTAACTGAAAGACCATTCGGTGTTACTCCATTTTCAAACTGGACATAAATAAGAACTTCTCCAGTTGTTCCGGATGGTAACGGATTTATAAAAGTAAAAGTAACTGTCCTTGTCGCCTCATCATAATTTGAACTGGCTATGTGAGAAGAGTTAGAGTGGTCAACATAACTTAAGCCTAATGGCAAAGGGTCTGTGATATATGCCCCTAAACAGTTCTCTGTAAGACTAGCACACCTGTATTGAAGTGTATAAGTAAAATTTTGACCAGTGGGAACAGATGTCAGACTGGATAATTTTGTCAATTCTAGACTTGCAGTAACGTCTTCATTCTCAACGTTGGATTTCGAAGAAACATTATTGAATGTTTTAATTACTGGGTTTAATGCAAACAAACCCAATGACAGTAGCAAAATAACTGGCATAGTCGAACCGAAGAAGCTAGAATTCTGGTTTGAACGAATTTGAATTTTTCCGTTTAACAGAAAATATTTTAACCTTTTGGACATAATCCTACTTAAGTGAAATTTGAGTGAAAATCACCCAAACGTGTTTGGTCTTGATAAGTGCTTGAATGGCGATAGATTCCGAAGGGCTTAAATTTCGGATGTACTCAGCATGAAGGAATTATATTTCACGCTTGGGTACAGCTACCCCAATCAGGGTAGAGATGACAATTATTATACCACTATACACTATATAGGAGAGAGAGTACAAAAAAAGAATTCTAACCATATCTTAAGTGCTGAATTCCAGCAGCTTAAAAAAAATAGATTTTTATTAAAGAAATGTGACAGAAAATAATTGAACAATATTTTCAATAAGAAACTCAAAGAAGTTTCAAAAATAACACTATGCTGCGGTACAAAAGCTTGCTATTAGAAGCAAGAATAATAAGTTTGTGACAGAAAATAACAACGTCTTATTTACCGTAGGTGTATTGTTAAGGCTGGGGAGAAAAAACTACCTGAAAACTGTAACATCTCCGCTGAAGTTTCGATAATCTCCGTTGATTAGAATGACATCGATAGAATAAATGAATACATCTGGGTTTACTTTTTTGCCCCTAAACTTACCATTCCATCCTTCTAGCTGCTCAGGTGAAGCATTAGATTCTTGCCAGACTAGAGCGCCCCAGCGATTAAAAATTGAAAAATTTTCAATTGATTGAACGTATTTTTCAGAGAAAAACGGATGAAAACGATCGTTATTTCCATCATCATTGGGACTAAATGCATTCGGAATATATGGTTGAACATCGTCCTTAACAAATACGGTTATTCGTGCTTGAGCTTCACAGCCTTTATCAGTAATTACTGTCACTGTGTAGTCGGTAATATCTGTTGGTATCAAATCCTGTGTTACACACTCTGGGCATAATTCTGTACCCGGTCCCTCCCATGATAATGAGCTTACATTAGGAGTGTAAACTGGAATTAATTGAATTGACTCTCCAAGTGTTATTGTAAAATCTTGCTCTAATTGTACTTCTACGTTCTCCGGTAGGGGAATATTAAAACTTGATTCCAAGGAACAACCTTGGTCATCCAAGATCATTAGTTCATAATCTCCCGGAATTAAGTTATCGAAAAATACATCGTTCTGATAAGAAATTCCATTCAGAGAAAAGCTAAATGGAGGTGTTCCACCAATAATTTGTTTAACCTCTAGTTCTCCAAATTCATCATTTTCACATGGCGGACTCTCTGCTTGATATATTATTTCTTGCGGAATATTCGTGTTTGGAATCAACTCAAAGGAATCGACTTGAATACATCCGTTCAGTCTGTTGATCGCTTGCATATAGTACCACCCTAATCCATCAACCAAAGGATTAAGTTGATTACTTCCTTCTAAAATTGAACCATCATTTGTCGTCCAATTAATATCACAATCAGTGCAATTATCAATTATTATTGCTGTTTGAATACCTTCTTCGGAAATACATGAGGCTGTAAGATTATTTCCAGCATCAATATTTGGTACAAGAATATTCTGGTCGATATCAAATGTTTGAACTTCTACACACCCTGTTTCAGTATTTTCAATTTCTAAGCTGTACTGACCTGGCTGAGTAATCTCTACATCAATATCGGACGAGCCGTTAATTCCTGCTCCAATCCAAGACCAGCTAAATTCTGTCCCAAGCGATGAACCCAAGGCAGATATAGAAATTACTGTATCAATACAGGTAAGTGTTTCCGGCTCCGTTAATTCAATATTGGGCAATCCTTCTTCGGCATCAACATAAATACTATCTAGTGAAGAACAACCATTGTTATCGGTTATATTTAGAAAATACCAAGCTTCTTCATCAACTTCAATTTCCGGTCCAGTAGTCGATCCTATGATATTTCCTAAAGGCGAGGACCAGATAAAATCAAGAGTTCCATTACCTGAAGAAGCTGTTCCATTTAAAGACAAACTTTGAATATCGCAATTCAATTCTTGTCCTGCTAATGCTGTTACAGTAGTTGTGGGGTTTTCAAAAAATGTAACAGGAACAGATTGCGAGATAGAGAGACATCCATCATTAGGATTAATACTATTTCCTAGACTATTGCCAACTTGGATTGCCAAATAATAAGTTTGGCCAAGTATCAATGTACCGGGATTGAATATTTCTAATGTCGAATAAGTGAATAAAATATTTCCAACAGTGTTTACATCTCCGTCATGTAAAATGTATTCAACAATATCATCTTGGTCTAGATTCGTATTACTTGTGGTAAAAACTGAAGTACCATTTTCACATATATTAAATTCATTTTGATCAATCGACCCTGCTTCCGAATAACAGATACAAGGTCCAAGTCCATCATAAATTTGCGACTCACATTCTTGAGCATTTGCAACTGAAAAACTATAAGAAAGACTTTGATTGATAGTATCTGAAGTAAAAATATTTCCGTTCCAACTACCCAACATGCCATTCACAATTAATTCGCTTACCGGAAAATTATCAACTGAAAAGGTAACGATATATTCGTCATTGTTGTCTGTACAGAAAGTTGTAAGATTTGTTACTGCTGGTAAATCAACTACATCTATCTGTATAGCATCCTGTGCTGTACAATTAAAAACATTTCCAACTGTTACTCCAATATTTATGGGAGCGTTTGGTGTAACGGATAAAATTTGTCCAAATTCAAGCGGATCCCAAACTACCAAAGCATGGTTATTTCCCGCATCTAAATCAATTGTTTGGCCAAAGCAAAGTGTAGTATCATTTCCTAAATTTACAATAGGCAAAGGATTTACCGTAAGCATCAGACTATCTTCAACTTCGCATTGATTAGAATCTGTAATATTTAATAAATAAGTGGCTTGACTATCGATTGTAATTAAAGAAGAATTTTCGCCCGTATTCCAATTATAAATATTGGCTGGATTTTCAACAACGCCTGTCTCATATGTTTCTCCTTCACAGATAGAAACATCTGGCCCTAGGTCTAAACCTTCGACGGCATGTACCTCAACTTGAACATCATCTGACCATTGGCATCCCACTCCATCGGTCAAGGTTACAGCAAATGATTGGTCATTTTCAATATTCAAAGTCCTTAAAGAGTCACCTGAACTATCTTCCCATTGCCAATCACATAATACACAATTTGAATCTCGAGCATCTAAAACAAAATCAGTATTCGGGCATACAATGGTATCATTAAATTCAACTTGCACATCGCAAAGTGTTTTAATAATCCAGAAATCGTTTAAGCCCTCAGTACCATCTGTTTTATCACCACCAATATCTGTTCTACTATGTCCTGCGAGAATATATCCACCATCTGAAGTTTGAAAAATATCCTCTAGAACATCTGACTCTGGACCTCCAAAAGCTTGATCCCAAACTTGCGTTCCATCGGGTGCTAAATAATTAATCCAATAATCTGAGGTACCAGGCAAACCTCTGTTAGGTGAAGTTTTTGTTGCAGAAATATCAGACTGAGAATAGCCACCCAAGATAAAATTACCTACAGTGTTTTCTTTTAAACTGTAACAGTTATCGAATTCTAATCCTCCTAAAGTTCGTTCCCATTCAATGACATCGCCGGAATCATCCACTTTGACAGCCCATATGTCCAAGGATTGAGAATCAAATTCCTTAATTCCTATATTAGCCGGAGACCTCGAACCTCCAGCCAAAAGATACCCTCCGGTGCTTACAGGAATCATTGCTTGGATCTCATCTTCTTCTGATCCTCCATATCTCTTTTCCCAGAACTTTGAACCATCCGTTGAATCAATTTTGATCACCCAATAGTCCTTTCCGCCATATCCGGTTTCTAAAATATCAACACCATCAACGGCCGATTCTGTTGAACCTCCAATAACATAGTTTCCATCAGACTCTTCGAAAACAACATTCACTCTTTCTTCTTCATCCCCGCCAATTGTCTTTTGCCATTTCAAAGTACCAACGCTATCTATCTTTATAATCCATAAATCAAATTCTCCTCTTAAAGGTTCGTCCTTCATACCACTGATTCCCGATTCGCTAGTTCCCACGGCCAAGTAACCCCCATCTGAAGTTTGAATCAATTCATAGAGAATGTCTCTTTCGGTTCCGCCAAAGGTTCTATCCCAAACGTGATCCATATTCTCATCCACCTTTAAAATCCAATAATCAAGATCACCATAACTTGGCTCAGATTTGTCATTCCCGACATTTGACCTTGACCAGCCACCCATCACAAATCCGCCATCATCTGTTTCTTCAATGGACCAAAGGCGGTCCAAGCGATCCCCACCATAACGGCGGTCTACAATTTTATTCCCATTTGCGTCTGTGACTAAGACCCAAAAATCTCCTTTATCAGGAGAAGGATAAGTGTCGTAAGTTGTTTCGGTTATATCCCCACTTGCATCGGAACCTGTATAACCTGCCATGATATAATTTCCGCCGGAAGTTTCGATAAATGAATTGCATTCTTCCCAGCGAGTGCCACCGTAATCGTAATTCCAGTCTGGTCTAAGATATTGGCCGTAAAGAGGATTAGAACAAAAAAGAGTGAGCAATGCCACTAACCCTAGGGTCATGCTAAATAGGCTATAGTGCTTTGCTCTGTTCATAAGTTATAAACCAGTAGAATTTACATAGTCAAAAGACTTGTAAAAGGTAAAAACTTAGTCGATTATACGAAAGTTGGTAAATTCTTTAAAAATCAGTCTGGGTAGTACCCGTGGGATGGCATAAAGGTATGATTTTGCCTTTTAAAATTAGAAGAACAATTAAGATATTATTAAAAATTATAGAATATTGGAGCATTAACATCGTTTCTAAGAGCTAGTGCTGCAACATGTTGATTATCAACAAGAAAGCTTTGGATCACGAAGAATGATTTAATATTCTTCTGCTTTCCGAAATGTCCTGAATCCAGCATATTGGTGGATAACAACTTTTCATGTAAACCCAAGCCAATAACTTTGGCAAGTGCTTCTTTTCTAGTCCAGAGTTTAAAAAAGGACTTTTGAGCCCAAGAATAGGTACTCATCAAAACTTCTTTTTCTGCAGGATGAAAATACATATCTACCATTGATCGATAATCAAAGGCCAAAACATATTGCTCTAAATCAATACCAACGCGCTGATCATGGGAGACGGCAATTAGCAACCATTTGTCCGAATGAGAAATATTAAAATGAAGATTATGATTCAGCAATGCTGGTTTTCCCCATCGGTTTCTCTTGAATCTCAGGGAAAAAGGATCGGTAGTAAGGTACCTTCCTAAAATCAATCTTACTGCCAACTTACTAGCAATGTAATTCTCTTTAGCATTTCTATTTCGCAATCGGTTGGCATGATCAATTTCCTCAGGCCTCAAGATAATAGCTGTACGATCGGAATACGCCGTCAATAATTTCTTTTTCTCAATTTTGACAACTGCATTCAATTTGTTTGAAACACTAAAATTAGATTGAAATGAAATCCAAGGCGAGTTTTCCAAAGGCAAAACCAATACAGATTGATTTAAGCCTTTTGCATTTACAAAAGACAATTTCTCCTTACCATTTTTAGCAATGTTTTTCATCTTTAACTTTTGGAACTATCTGTATTTGAAAAAACTCGATTCAAAACACTTTGTAAAATTTGGGCGAATTCTTTTCCATTTGGCATATCAAAGAGATGAAGATGATCCCCGGGAACTTCGTGGACTATTACTCCCTTTTTGGCAAAAGGTCTCCATCCCAAGAAGTCAAAATCTTCAATCCAAAACCTTCGAACCTTCGCCCTAAAAAGATGAATTTTTCCATCAAATGGAGTAATTCGATAATGTTCAAAAGCGATCTTATTTTTTTGATCCAATAAAGCCATATTATGGTCAATATTATTTTCATTCAAATCCGCATTCGGTTTATTGGTTAGAGACCAAGTCATTCTCTTTAACCTTCTATTTAGGGTATTAGATTTATACTTAATATTATGAATAGGATCTTTAGCAAGTGCTCCAAAATTCCACGCAACTTTCTTCCCTAGTCTTTTTAAGCTCTGATAATAACTCCAATTTTTTCCGGTAATCTCTGGTCGTACAACGGTATCAAACATACCTAGCATTACTACCTCCTTGCCCATAGCTTTCAATTGCTTTGCCATTTCAAAGGTAATCAAACCTCCAAATGAATACCCAGCCAAAGCGTAAGGTCCATCTGGATTACGCTCTAATATTTCTTCAATATAAGCAGCAGCCATGTCTTCAATTCTATCCAATGGTTCTGCTTCGCCGTATAATCCTCTTGCTTGAAATCCAAAAATTGGCTGATCGGGACTCATGTGTTCGGCTAATGTTTGATACATTAAAACATGTAAACCGGCACCGTGAACCAAGTAGACCGGAGGCTTCGAACCCTCTGTTCTTATTGGGACCATTGACTTTGTAAATTCCATTTCTTTATCGCCCTTTACCACTTGAGCAAGCTGATAAATGGTAGAATTTTCTAGCAAAGAGGACAAGGGTAATCTTATTCCAGTCTGTTCCTCGATTCTTGCCATCATTTCCACTGCAATCAAAGAGTGTCCACCGATTTCAAAGAAATCATCATGGATTCCGCAACCGTTTATATTTAGAATATCTGCCCAAATATTCTCCAATAATTTTTCTTCTTTTGAAACTGCTTTGGCATCAATACTAACTTCGGTATTTAAATCCCAGTTTGGTTCAGGCAACTTTTTTCGATCTACTTTTAATGTACTAGTCAGCGGAAACGATCTTAAAGTCACAAAGAAATTTGGAACCATGTATCCGGGCAGATCTTTCTGCAGATATTGCTTAGCATGATTTACATCCAATGGCGTTCCATTTGAAAGTGTAACATATGCCACCAATGTTTTTTCACCTGAAGGATTCTTTTTGGCGACTACGACGTTTTCTTTTACTACTTTATATTTAGATAAAAAAGATTCAACTTCTCCAAGTTCAATCCGGTGTCCTCTGATTTTCACTTGCCCATCTTTTCTTCCTAAAAACTCTAAATTTCCGTTCATTTGATAGCAAGCCAAATCTCCCGTTCGATAAATTGTTTCGGAGTGATTAAATGGATTTTTAACAAAATGGAAAGCATTTAATTCTGGACTCTTATGATAACCTTGTGGAGCAACTCCAACACCTCCGATATACAATTCCCCAGGAACACCGATTGGCACTCGATTTAATTCTTCGTCGAGTAAATATAACTGTACATTAGACATCGGCTTTCCTACTGGTTCAAAACCTGACAAAGTTGGCTTTCTATCATTCGCAATTACTTCATGCGTTGTAGACCAAATTGTTGTCTCAGTTGGTCCATAGATATTGTATAATCTTTTGCACTTTGATAATAATTTAGTGGCAAAAGTTTGATTCAAACCTTCGCCCCCTGAGAGAATTGTCAAAAGGTTTGAGCCATCCCAACCTGACAACGATAGCGAACGCCATGTGGCAGGAGTTGCTTGCATCAAAGTAATTTTGCGATTATTTATAAGTTCCGCTAACAACCGTCCATCTAGTTGTTCTTCCCGAGTTGCCAGGGTCACTTCAGCACCGATCATTAATGGTAAGAAATAATCCTGAACTGATGGATCAAATGCAACAGATGCCACACTTAAAATATGATCCTCTTCTTTTATATTGATCGCTTCGATCATGGACAAGTGGTGATCAACCAAGGCATGGTGAGGAATTTGAACCGATTTAGGTTTTCCAGAAGATCCACTGGTATAGATAATGTAAGCTAAATCATCCGCTTGAACATATTCATCAACATTTTCTGACGGAGCATTTTTCCAGTCGGATTTCAAGCCATTTAGATAAATTGTCTTCCAATTTCCTACGGGCTGTTTTTGTTCTAATAAAGCGTGTGTTAATAAAAACTTTGAATCAACTTGATTTAATAAAAATTGAATTCGATCAACTGGATTCACAGGATCTAATGGAACGTAAATTCCTCCCAATTTTAAACTCGCCATGATCGCAATCATCATTTCTATGGATCGCTCAAAATAAATACCAACGTAATCTCCTTTCTTTATACCGGCATTTTTTAGTCTAAAAGCCAGGCGGTTTGAATCTTCTTCAAGCTGTAAATAAGTGCGTGAATCTATTCCGCACCTTACCGCAGTTTTACTAGCATATTTCCTAACACTATCTTGAAAATATGAAAGGAACGTTGTTGATTTATCCCGTGGGATACTGGCAGAATTCCATGATTTTAGCAGATTAATTTCATCCTGCGGCATCAAATTCAGTTTACTTATAGATTGACTGGAATCCTGAACAATTGAAGTCAATAAAGTTTTAAATTCAGCCAATCTTAGATTGATCATATTCCCGCCAAAAAGATCTGTATTAAAGATCCATTCAAAATCTATTCCTCCAGCCACCGATTTGACATTTATAAATGTATCGAAGGTTTCATATTTTCTTTGGATTGGTTGAACGATTCCTTTTACATTGCCAAAATCCAAGGTCTCTCCATCTGCATCCATATTGAACAAGAATGAAATAATTGGCTGGCGCGAAGGATCTCTTTTTACATTTAAGGCCTGAACCAGCGCTCCTAAGGTATAATGCTGATGATCAAAGGCGTCCAGTACCAAATTTCTTGTTGTCTTCAGCTCTTCTGAGAACGTCCCTGTTTTATTCACCTTATTCCGAACGGGTAATAAACTTACTCCATGAGTTACCAGATTTTCATTTCCAGCTATTGTTTGAGCAGCGGCTACAAGTCCTAAAACGAAATCATCTTGATTGCTCAAGCGATTTAGAAATGTTCGGTACGCTGTATACAATAAAATGAAAAGTGTAGTTCCTTCTTTCGAAGCAACCTGTTTCAAATCGTTTACTAAATTTTGATCCAAATGTATTCGACGCAAATCTGCATTATAAGTCTTTTTTAAAGGACGTGGTGACTCGGTTGGGAATTCCAAAACAGGAATATCATCCTGGAATTGACTTTCCCAATAGGCCTTATTATCGCTATATTCTTCCGATGAGAGAAATTCATTTTCTTCAATTACAAATTCGACATAAGATTTTGATTCAGCCAAGTTATGCGACTCATTTTTAATAAGGGCAGAATAAATAATACTTAATTCTTTTGCCAATATTCCGCAGCTCCATCCATCAGCAATTCCATGATGCGCAGAAATAATAAAAATATATTCTGATGAATTTTTCTGAATTAATCTAAATCTAACCAAAGGACCATTGAACAAATCGAATGGCTTTGTGGATTCCTCATGCTCTATTCCTTCAATTTTTTCCCCAAAATTGTCTTCTCCTAAATCTGAGCAATCAATAAATTCTATTGGTAAATGAACCTTTGCTTGGACCAATTGAGTAGGTGTTTCAAAATCAAATTTAGTTCTTAACGCACCATGTCTTTGAGCCAATTGATCAATTGCAGCCTGAAGCAAATCCAAATCCATTTTACCATTTAGCTGAACTTTACCGGCTAAGTTGTAGGCCGCGGCAGCATCATCTCCCAATCTATGCTCAATCCATACTTCTTTTTGACCTTGCGTAAGCGGTAATATTTGATCTTCGCCAATAACATTTTTAATTTCAGCAACCAACGCCTTTTCTTCTGACGCTTTTCTAAAAGTATCAATATTCAACGAATTTGGTACACTGACTATTTGATGTTGTGGTGGTGGATTTTGAACTGTAATTGGGAAAAAACCAGCAGTCTGCATTTCTCCAATGACCTCTTCAAATACCGACAAAGTTTTATTCAAATCTTCTTCTGAATGAGCAAGTGTAACCAAAGCCGCTTTCGAATTCATGTGTATGCCCTTCATTCTACAAAAGAAAAAGAAAAGCGGTGTAAAAGGATTTCCGTCAGTTGGTTTTATGACAACAATACTTGAAGTTGCCAAAACTTTTAATGGTGCTTTAGTTTTATTTATTAACTCCGCAATACCATTTGCAAATTTTTCCGATCGCTGATTAAGTGAATTATAAATTTCTACACCGCCTTCTTTAATTGCTGTTAACGCAGCCAAAGAAGAAGCAAGGCCTAATGGATGTCTGACAAACGTACCACCGAAAAATGTTACTCCAGCCGGAGGAGTTGAATCATCTCCAAACTGCCATTGACCTCCATCAAAAGCATCCAAATATTTAGCCTTTCCTGCCAATGCAGCCATAGGTAAACCTCCGGAAATAATTTTACCATAAGCTACCAAATCTACTTCGACATTATACCATTCTTGCGCTCCTCGTGGTGCAATTCGGAAACCAGTAATCATCTCATCGAAGATTAATGCAATGTCATTTTCAGCCGTTACTTTTCTAATATTTTGAATTAATTCCTTTGGCTGAAAAGTAGGATTATTGGGTTGTATTGGTTCAATCAATATTCCTGCTAGTTCATCCGCATGCTGCTCAATTATATTTAAAACATTAGGGTCATCGTAATGCAGAACTATAACATTCTGAACTAAAGAAGAAGGGATACCAGGAGCAACAGGCACCGTAGTCGACTTCCCATTTCGAGTAATCGAGCGCACGAGTAACTCATCTGCAATTCCATGGTAATCCCCCTCAAAAACAGCGATCTTATCACGACCAGTAACAGTACGTGCAGCACGTACTGCAGCTGATAAAGCTTCTGAACCTGTATTCACAATAGTGATTCGATCCATACCGCTAAGCTCACAAAGTAAGTCGGCAACTTTTTTAGCCAAAGGCGTTAAAGCTCCTAACTCAAAACCCTTTGCTAACTGATCCTGTATAGCTTTTTGAATAAATTCTGGTGAGTGTCCGAATAAACTAATTCCGAATGAAGATCTATAATCTATATATTCGTTGCCATCAACATCCCACATTTTTGAACCCTCCGATCGCACCATTGCAATCTGATATATCATATCTTTCCATATCGCATTAAACCCAGAAATCGATCTTGGGTCTGCCAAATGTTTTCGTTGACTTTGTGTCAACTCTTGCGATCCTTTAGTTTTGTTTGTATAATCTTTTATTAACTTTTTTAGATATTTAGTTTCTCTTTCGTCTAAATCATTCCAATTGGAAATTCTTCTTGCTGGCTGCCCTGAAGATTTATTGATTTCTCTAAAAGCAGCTGCATCTACAACATTTTTTAATTGAGAAATTTCATCTTCTTTCTTCAGGGCTTTAAGCTTTCCCAAATCATCAATTTGAGAATTTGCTGAATTATCATCAGTTTTTTTAATTGTTTGCTGCCCTTTTGGAGAACCTAACAACCAAAGTTGCTGTTGCATCAATTGTAATTGCTGCGCAATAATTTTTGAGAGTTCGGATCCATCTACATTTTGCAAATTTTGCAATTGTTCAAACTGAGGAAGTTGAGTAGGTGGAGGGGAAAACGTTGAAGGTAATTGTTCAATGTTTTCACTTTGAGTTATTTCCTTTGATTTTACATTTCCTGAGGAAGGCTTTACACTTCTTGCATTCAATTCTTCCAACTCTTGTTTCAAATAGTCCGAAGCGACTTCTTTATCTAACCATTTGGATAGCGCACCTAAGTTGGGTAATTCATCAAATAATTGCCTAAAGGACAATTTAACTTCGTAAGCTTTTTTAATTTTTGATACTGCCTGCGTGAGGAAAAGAGAATCAAACCCCAATTCCAAAAAAGTAGATCTTTCATCGATTTCACTAACGGGTATGCCAGACATTTCATTAAACAATCCTTTCAGTTTATCTAAAAGTAATTGCTGCCGGCTGATACCAGGAGCTGCGCCGCCCGTATCAATTTTTTCATTCGACATGTTAATTAATTTTTCTTCGACATGGTGCTGTTTGGGTTTAGCTTCAATCCAATGTCGTTTTCTTGCAAAAGGATAAGTAGGGAGACTTATTTTTCTTGTAGTTTTATTTTTATAAAATTTTGTCCAATTTTGAAAAGCACCTAACTCCCAAATACGGCCAAGTGTATAATATATAAAGTCAACATCTGGAGTACTTTCTTTTGGATGAGGAAGAGAAGCAAAAATTGGTTGACCTACCTGCCTCGCCTTATGTTGTCTAGCAAAAGTCGCTAGAGTTTGTCCAGGACCGATTTCAATTAATATATTTTCATCCCGATTGAAAACTTGAGCTATTCCATCACTAAAGTGGACAGTGTGCCTCAAATGATTTAGCCAATATTCAACAGTTAGAAAATTATGAGACTCCGGCCAATCTCTTTTCAAATTACAGATCAATTTTTTATTAACCTTTTTAAATTCAATTGTTTCCAATACTGCTTTGAATTGATCCATTATTGGCTCAATTTCTCGGGAGTGCGAAGCCAAGTGAATTTTTGGTCTAGTTGCATGAATCTCCAGTTCATTCAACTCTTTTTTCATTTCATCAATCGCCACTGCAGAACCTGAGACAACCACATTGTCCGGTCTATTTATTGATGCAATGTCAAGACGGTCTCCAATTAAAATTTTGACTTCATCCAAAGGAAGTCCAATACTTAGCATTCCGCCTTTGGGCAAAGTTTCAAAAAGTTCAGCTCGGGTAACTACCATTTTCAAAGCATCGCTAAAGGAAAATGCGCCAGCTAAACATGCAGCGGTATATTCCCCCATACTATGACCAATCATTACTGATGGTTCAATTCCCCAAGATTGCCAAAGCTTTGCTGTGGCATACTCTGTGATAAACAATAAAGACATTCCTGCCAAAGGATCTTCGATTGGCAATCTATTTCTATGAGCACTTGGATAAAGTATTTCCCTAAAATCATGATTGTGATTTTCCTTCAATAACTTTAATGCAAGATCAATTTCATCTCTAAAAACTGGCTGAGATTCATACAATCCCAATCCCATGTTTTGGTGTTGAGCTCCCCCACCCGGAAACATAAAAACAAATTTATCCGGTGATCTTTTTTGCTCATTTGAATCAATAAAATCTTTCAGTTGTTCTACCAATGTATGCTGATCATTGGCAACAAAAGCATTTCTGAATTTATAGTTTTTTCTTCCTGTATTTAGTGTATAAGCTAACGAGGAAAGATCAATATCATGATTTTTATCCAAGTAGTTCACCAATTTTAGTTGGTATTGTTCTAAGGCTGTATTTGACTTAGCGCTTATAGTAAATATTTCTGTTTTGTTATATTCCACCTCGGAATCCGCAATCAAAGGAGCTTCTGAAAGGACAATGTGCGCATTGGTTCCACCAAGTCCAAGGGCAGAAATTCCAGCATACCTTGGCTGATTTGTTCTGGGCCATTCCCTCAAAGCATCATTAACATAGAAAGGACTATTTACAAAATCTATTTGTGGATTCGGCCTAGAATAATGCATGGTTGCAGGAAGCAATTCATGCTGAAAAGCCAATGCTGTTTTTATTATTCCAAGAACAGTTGCTCCTGCATCAAGGTGACCAACATTTGATTTGACACTGGCAATTGCACAATATTGTTTTTTATTTGTCCAATGCTTAAAAGCTTTAGTCAGCCCTGCAATTTCTATTGGATCACCAAGGCTAGTTCCTGTTCCGTGTGCCTCAATGTAACTCACATCTTGTGGATTTACATTAGCATTTAAATAGGCCTTTTTTATAGCCAACGATTGGCCTTCCGAAGCTGGAGCAGTGAAACCTATTTTTTCAGATCCATCATTATTGATAGCTGAACCTTTGATGATTGCACGAATGTTATCTCTATCTTCAATTGCCTTACTTAATTTTTTCAATACGATGAAAGCCATCCCTTGACCGCGCACCATTCCTTTTGCCTCCGCATCAAATGTATGGCAAAATCCGGTTGGTGATAAGGCATGACCATCGGTATGTTCATATCCTTGATCAACAGGCGGCTGTATTCTACCTCCTCCGACCAGAATAACATCTGCATCATTATTTTTCAAACTATTACAAGCTAGATGAAGAGCTACACCTGATGAACTACAAGCAGTTTGAACGTTGACTGCAGGCCCCTTTAGGTTTAATTTATAAGCAACCTTGCTAGCCGGAAAATCTTTTTCTAAAGCAATTCCCAAAGTAAAATCATCCAAAGATTCAAAATATTTTGGGTGAGTCATCACATTATTTACCAGATAGGTATTTCGAGCAACTCCGCCATAAATGCCAATGACGTCATCCGTAGTTTGTGTATTAATTCCAGCGTCTTCCAATGCGCTATAGGCTACTTCTAAATAGATACGATGTTGCGGATCCATCAAAGCCGCCTCTTTAGGAGTATACCCAAAGAATTTTTCATCGAAACAATCGTAGTCCTCTAAGATCATTCCTTTGTTCACATAATTACCAGCTTCAATTTTATCGGGATCTATTCCCGCTTTCAATAACTGCTCTTTAGAAAAGGTAGAACTAACATCAGTTTTATGAATTAGGTTATCCCAAAATTTATCTAAATCATTCGCGCCAGGCAATCGAACACTCATGCCTATAATGGCAATGTCCTCATTTTTATCTTGCAATACTTTATTATCACCATTCTCTAATGATGACTTTTCAATTTTATTAAATTCAACTTCCAATTCTTCAATTTCTTCGCTTGGAAATTCATAGCCCAATTGCTCTCCAAGTTCTTGAGAAAGTTGGCTGAGCTTTACATTGCCAATTCCCTTCCAAGCATCTGAGTATTCTGCTTTAATTTTTCCATGCATTAAGAAATTGATATCCCCCATAGGTTTGGAATCTTTATAGATTCCAGTCATCATTTTTTTATCTACATTTTCATAGGGCTTACTAACTTCTTCATCAAATTCTATATTTAGAAATTCGCAAATTTCTTTAGAAAGACTATCTGGATTTTTAACAAGTGATTCATATTGCAAACTAAATTTCTGTTCTTCAGGAATCTGATCGAAGAGTGTTTGAATATTTTTATGAGAATGGTACCAAATCTGTTCGGCTAGCTGCTTTCCTCTATAGGGTTGATCCTTCAAAAACATTACCTGATCCATGTGCATTCGATCAAATGAATCTAGCATAGCAAAAGGATGTCTGCTAATCTGAATAAACTTAGGATTTTCAAAATTGAGGGCCGCCGCTTTTAATGCATTCCAATCCAATGCGTACGAAGGAGATTTGTCAAGAATAAACTTACACTGCGACTTGTCATGTAACATTGCATAAACTTGAGCAGTATCCAGATTTTGATTTTCCCAATCTTTGATTAGACATTTTGCATCGAGGACTTCACAGCTGTAAAGTTCCATAACTGCTCGAACCAGTCCTTCCTTCCAGAGCGCAAATTTACCTTCGTAAGCTTTGGCCCTTTCTTGCATTGTTGAAAAATGCAAAAGTTGTAATTCGTTGGCGGCAAAAATTTCAGGATGGCCGCTAAGCATTGTTCTTAACAAGCTTGTCCCCGAGCGGGGCGGTGCCAAAATAAAGATGGCGGCATCATTTTGTGGAATAGAACTTGGGAGTTCATTGCGCTGATGAATGAATTTTATGAATGCTTTAATCTCTTCGGACTCTAAAGTCGAAACTTTAGGATCGGTTTGAGAAGATTCATCCCCAACACCAAAATGTGCTGTTACCGCTTCCGCATATTCTCGGGACAACATCGCCGCAAATTCAGCGATGGTAGGATTTTCAAATATGGTAACTATAAATATGGTTTCATTAAACAGTTGCTGCAGTTCTCCGATAAAACCGGCAGCTAATAATGAATTACCTCCCAGTTCAAAAAACTTATCTTCAATTCCTATTCCGTGAACTCCAAGTGCTGCTTCCCATTTATCTTTTAAAAATATTTCTAACTGCGAAACAGGTGCGACATAATTGTTTTCTAGATTTGGTCTTTCATTACCAGGAATTGGCAAATTTCTTCGATTTATTTTCCCAGCAGGAGTCAAATCAAATTTTTCAACCTTTACCCATAATGCCGGCAACATGTAACTTGGAAGAAATTTTTCAATTTCTTGTTTAGCGAATGTTAAATCCTTTTCATTTTTTACTTGACAATAGGCTATCAATTTCTGATCGGCCGCATCTCCTTCAGACAAAAGAACCACCACCTCTTTTACCACAGCGATATTCTTGATTGCAGATTCGACTTCACCAAGTTCAATTCGATATCCTCTTAATTTTATTTGAGTATCTTTTCTTCCGCAAAAATCAATGCTTCCATTTGGCAAAATTCTACCTAAATCGCCACTGCGATAAATCCTATCTTTCTTGCCATCAAGATCTACCCAAACAAATTTACTTTCATTAAGTTTTTCGTTGTTGTGGTATCCTCTAGCGACACCAATACCACCTATACAAATTTCTCCAATTGTGCCTTCTCCAACTTTGTTTAAATCATCATTAAGGATATAAACCTTTGTGCCTTGAATTGGAAAACCAATTGGTGTTTTTACATGGCTATGGTTGGAATTTGTTTCAAAAATTGTACACCCGACGGTTGCTTCTGTGGGACCATATTGATTAAAAAATCTTACAAGGGGAAGTGCCTCATGATGTGCCCGGACTAGTTTCCCTGGGCAAGATTCACCAGCCACAGAAATAGACTTCAAACTTGAAAGTTTATTCACACTTACATTATCCAAAATCAATCGGTACAAAGAAGGGAAAGTAAGTAAGTGAGTTATTCTTTTGTTTGAAATAAAATCTGCAAACAAGTTAATATCTTTTTCTAGACCTTCTTTGGTCATCACCAAGGTACCGCCCGTCAGCAAGGTCCACCAAATTAATAAAACAGATCCGTCGAAAGAAAATGAGTAAGCATACAAAAATCTTTCAACCTCTTGCTGAACAAATGCTTGTTGAGCCTGAACTAAATTTACTACAGAGCGATGTTCAATTAACACTCCTTTTGGATTTCCAGTACTTCCTGAGGTATAGATAGAATAAGCTAACTGGCTTTCAGTTACTTTTGGTAATTCAATTTTCTCATTACTTTTTGGGGCCAAATAAAGATATTTATCTAAGCCAATTATTTTTCCTTCAAAGTAATTCGAAAACCGAGATTTAATTTCTTGATGAGTCAACAGAATTTCGGCACCGCTATCTTTCAATAAATATTTTATTCGCTCTTCAGGATAATTGGGATCAATTGGAACATAAACAAGACCTGCTTTTAGAATTCCTAATAAACCAATGATCATTTCCGCTGATCGATTCACAGAAATGGCTATTCTACTTTCAAATGGAAGATTGAAACTTAATAAGAACTGAGCTAACTGGTTGGACAAATCATCCAACTCTTGATAAGTATACTTTTGATCTTCTAATTCTAATCCTACGGCGGATGAGTTTGCCCTCAAGACTTGTGAGAACATGCTCGGAATAGTATTCCGAATGCCTAGATTTTTTTTCCCATCATTATTGCTCATAGTAATTCTATACCATAAGCATTACACACATGTGAGGGTATTAAGGTGTGTATGCTGTTTTTGATAAAATTTGGAAGAATAAACTTCTCCTGCCTAAACCATTTAAGATTATTCAGACGAATAGCAAGTTAAGCTTTATTTGAGGGCTTAAACATACTATAAATGGGGTAAAAATTATTAGATGAAAAAGTGTAATGCTCAATAGATTAATGCGGTAGATATTTTTTCACGGCACCATAAAAAAGCGTGCCAAGCAACGCAGAAAATATAGTTATAATCATTATAAAATAACCATGCCCAGTAAGCACATATAATGGACCAGGACAAGCACCAGTCATTGCCCACCCTATTCCAAAAATACTTCCGCCAATAATTGAGGCTCTATATGTTTTAGCCTTTGGCACAATTTTAAATTTTACTCCCGACGCATCTTTGAACCCAATTTTAATTAACAATTGATTCATCAATATTCCAAGAACAACAGAAACACCAATTATTCCATACATATGAATGCTTTGAAATCTGAACATTTCTTGAATTCTAAACCAACTTATGGCTTCAGACTTAGTCATGATTATACCAAATAGAATTCCAGTAAATAAAAATTTAAGCAATCTCATTATATAGAATTAAAAATTAATGGAAAAAGAAAATGGGTAGTTATCAGACCACCAACAAAAAATCCAATAACAGCGATCAGGGATGGAATCTGCAGTGAAGACAAACCACTAATAGCATGACCTGATGTACAGCCTCCCGCCCATCTTGTTCCAAACCCAATAAAAAATCCTCCGAGAATGATTAGAGTGAAACCTCGGATCGTTATCAAATTCTCAAAATTAAATATGTCGGTCGGTAAAAATCCTGCTCCCTCAACAATTGAAGTCGGATAGGATATCCCAAGATCTGAAAGATCAGAAATTGTTTCCGCACTAATCTGAACAGGAAAAGAACTTGATAAAAAAGAAGATCCTATTGAGCCACCCATGATGGCACCAATGACCAAGACCAATAACCAATCCTGTTTTCTCCAATCAAAATCGAAATAATTATACCATTTCCCAGCTCCTCCAATACTACATAGCGTTGTAAAAGAACCTGACAATCCAAATTTTTTCCCCAGATAAGTTAGTATGAACATTACAACCGTTATCATAAAACCGGAAAATGCCCAATGCCAAGGTTGAGAAATGTATTCAATAAAATTAAGCGCTGCAATCTCCATTTAGTTGGAATTTATAAATTCTACAATTAGTATATGGATTTTCTAGTAACTGAAAGAAGTAAGTTTAACTAATTTTTTCTTCAAAAAGTTCTTGACGAATCAATTATATATAAAAAAACCCCGAGACAAATGCCTCGAGGTTTTTTCTTTCTGTATTTATTTTGGATTACTCTTTTATAATTACAAGTCTTTCAGATACCATTTTCTTGTTTTGATACTTGATAGATATAATGTAAGTCCCTTCATTCAATTCAGTAGTACTAAATGGAAGTGGTACTTCTGGAGCGGCTCTTAAATCACGCTCCATAACTTTAATTCCTAACGCATCATAAAATTCAATCGTAACTGGCAGTCCTGAGAATGATTTCAAATGAACATACACTTGGTCACTTGTCGGATTAGGGAAAATTGAGAACTGACTAAAATCTCCTTCAAAAATCACCAATCTTTCTCCTGAATAAACATAAGTTCCATCATCGTAAACTTGTTTCATTCTATAGTAGTTTGCACCACTTAATGGCTGAAGATCCTTTTCAACATAAGTATTAAAGTCATCATTCTCGAATCTATTATTTACAGTAAATAATTCTTCATAATTAACTCCATCCTCAGATCTTTCAATGGTAAAGAAGTCATTAATCATTCCTGTATTACTTCCCCACATTAGTTCAACTTGACGCGGTCCTTTTTGTGCATTGAAGTCCAAAATTCTTCGTGGTGAAGCGGTTGATCCAACAACTTCATAAAAGTTTTCTTGAGAACATTGCAATTGCCAAGCGTTATCATAGAAAGACACTTTAACAAAGTAAGTTCCCGAAGCAAGTCCATCTACAATTTGAGTCGAAGGTTCACAGTCTCCAGCACATTTAAATACTTGATTCCAAGTGTGATCAAATATTTGGATTGAAGTAATTGGTGCACCGTCTAGTCCATCTACAGTCAATGAAGCATCACCTGAGGTTATGGTAATGTCTGAACAATCAGTTCCTGTTGGGTTGTGAATTTTTCCTTCACAAGTACATCCGTCAGCTAAGATAGCATCTTGTACAGTTTCCGGATTACCATCATCACAAGCTGTTCCAACGGCCATAGGGAAGTTTGGATCATTATCGTCACAATCAAGGTCCGCACATACTCCATCTCCATCTGCATCTCCTCCAAAGGCAGCACAAGGATCTCCAGATCCATTGGTAACTGTATAGTAATCTTCAACTGAACAGATTGGTTGCCAACTCGCCGTGTACAATGCAACCTTTACAAAATAGGTTCCAGGAGTCAAGTTGTTTACAACTTCAGTTGCATTACAATCTCCAGCGCACTTAAATGCTTCGTTCCAACTTGCATCGAAAATTTGAACAGATGAAATTGGCGCTTCATCCAAGTTTGATACCGTTATGAATCCAGCGTCAGCAACGATTGATACATTTCCGCAATCAGGTCCTGAAGTAATTCCTTCACAAGTACATCCATCTGCTTGAATCTCATCATTAGTGGTATTAGAATCACCGTCGTCACACGATGTTCCTGCAATTGCTGGAAGTGAAGGATCATTATCATCACAATCATCAGCAGCACATACCCCGTCGCCATCTGCGTCTCCACCTGCAGCCGCACATGGATCATTAGATACACCAGCGCAAGTACATCCATCCGCTCCAATTTGGTCATTTACAGTTGATGCATCCCCATCGTCGCAAGCATCACCAGGAGCCAAAGGCGCCAACTGACCAAACATTTCTACACAACTTCCCCAAGAACCATCAATCCATGCGCCGAAACCAAATTCTCCATCTGCTTGATTGTGCGCATTTTCACCGAAAACAAAATCAACACCTGAAGCCTTCTGCTCCAAAGTATAAGTGATACCATCTACAATTACGGTGCCTTGAAAAGAAGTGTAATAATAATCTGTTGTCATGTTATCGTTATAACATGTATTTGACCAATTTTCTCCTGCGGTATTGTATCCAGTTAATGAAAGATTAACTGTACCAACGGAACCATCGTTAAGTATTGTACCAGTTATGGTAGCCGTACCGTCGCTTAGTTCTTGCAATACTAAATCACTTCCTGCCGCCCATACTTCAAAAGAATCTCCACAATCTCTTCTATAAAGCACTCCCGT
>CALFWO010000031.1 GCA_937928045.1 uncultured Saprospiraceae bacterium
CAGATGAAATGGTAGAGAAGTATATTGAAGGTCACCGAAAGAATCCAAATGACAAAGAAGATAACTTCTTTTTGGAATGAAAGAGAGGACTTTAGTCCGGAGCAGTAACCCACCTACTTCAAGTAGGTGGTATTTGAGTTATAAAAGGAATTCGAGACACTTTTGAAACAAGATTGAATCTAAACGATTTGAAAGGTTCCGTAAATTTAAATGGAGAGCAATTGACTCATCCTGATTCTTTGGAGAAATATATTCTGAAGGCACGGGATATGTGGCGCAATGATTCTTATTGGTTGTTTTTACCGTTCAAATTGAAAGATTCCGGTGTTCGTTTGTCTTATGCCGGAGTTGGAGATTTAGATAGTTTGAATGGCTGTGAAAAACTGGAAATGACTTTTGAGGAAGTTGGAAAAACTCCAGATAATAAATATGTCCTTTGGGTTCATCCAACAACCAAGCATATTGTTCAATGGGATTTTTACCCTAAAGCCGAAGATGAAAAACCAAGGTTTACTACGCCTTGGGTTAACTATAAGCAGTTTGAAAATATATGGCTATCGGATCAGCGAGGAGGTGATTATTTGATTTCTGAAATTGAAGTAGGGGAGCAACTCGCCCAGCATTTTAAATAATGATACTAAAACTTAAGATTTTTCTTTCATTAATTTTTCAAGGGCGATAACTTGTTGGCGAAGTTCACCTAGTCGATTGTAAATGGCATTGTTCTTCGTATATTCTTTCATTGGCAATGCTGGCCCGCCTGCGTACATTCCCGGTGTTGTTATATTTTTAATCACTCCTGCACGGTGCATTAAATATACATCATCACAAATCTCAACATGGTCCTTTATCATAGTTCCTCCGCTTGCAACTACACGGTTGCCGATCACAGATGAACCCGCGCACAAAAAGCCGGAGACTGCTATACAATTTTCACCAAAAGTAACATTGTGGGCGATGTGACATAGGTTGTCAAAAATGCACCCATCCCCGATGGATGTTGTGCCGTAAGTGCCTCGGTCGATGGTGGAATTTGCTCCAATAGAAACACGATTACCAATTACGACATTTCCGGTCTGAGGAATTCTATGATGGTTGAATTGTTCATCTTGTGCAAAGCCAAATCCTTCTCCGCCGATGACCGTATTGGACATAATAATGCAGTCGTTTCCAATGACACAATCCCAGCCAATGATGCTAGCCGGATGTATTCGTACATTGTTTCCGATTACTGCATTGTGTTCGATGACGACGTTAGCCATAAGATGGCATCCATTACCTAGTTTAACTCCTTTTTCGATGACTACATTTGGACCAATATTAACGTCTTTGGGAAGTTTGACAGAGTCGTGAATTGTTGCTGACTTGTGAATATTATGCCAGCCATTTTGGTTGTAATCATGATCAGCGTATTTCAACTTTATTTTGGCGTGAGATAATTTCAAATTTGTACTTGTTAGAATAGCAACTTGGTCATTAAATTTTTCTGCTTGGGGTTGGAGTTTTTGAGGGATAACAATGGCCGATGCTCCTTGTGATACGACTTGTTCCAGTACTATCGCATCTGGTACAAATACTAAGTCCCCTTTTTTACAATTTTGAAAAGCTGCAATTCTCTTTAATTTTAATGAAGTCTTTCCTTGGATGCTTTTTAAGCCCATGGATTCACCAGTAGCTTTGAATAGTTGTTTAGCGGTAAGATTCATGAATGGCAGTTGAGTTGAAGCGAAATTATAAAATTCTAAATAGATAAATACGGTAAGAAAGAGACTAAAGTTAATAAGCAGTTGTCACTGTATTGTTGAGATTTATATAATTATCCCATTTCTAAAACCATAGGAGAGTGATCGGACAATTTTTTCTCTCTCCATTCATGCAAATAATAACATTTTTTAATGATTGGAAAAAGGTCGGCTGAGCAGTAAGTATGGTCGTAGCGATATCCATTTCCCTGGTGCGAATACCAACTGTATTCTTTGACATTTCCATGAAGCTTTCGAAAAGCGTCGTGGCAATGTAGTGCTTCCATCTTTTTTAAATACTCAGAATACCAAAAAGAATCGCCTTTTTGGTCAAGACCATTAATTCCAGAATTATAGTCGCCAGCTATGATTATAGGACGATCTGCTTTTTTTAGTTGGTCAACTAAATATGGAAATAATTTATGTTTCTTTTTGTGCGGTAAATAGACTCCATAAATACTAAATGCTGGATATATAGCTTCGATTATTGCGTTAGGAAAGTTGATATCAGATTGGATGTGAAGTTTGGTGTCCGCTGGTAGTAGAGAAGCAATTAGAACAGAGTTTAAGGTGCTAGTGGCGGCATGTGTCATTTGAATTTTGTAGCCCGCCTGAAGTAATAGGCTACGAATCTTTAGTCCGCTTGCATTGTTTTTAAACTCAGATAGTACCAGACAAGTAGCATTTTCATTGGATAGTGCTCTAACGATTTGGGCGATCCTAGAACCGCCTCCTTGCTGAATATTCCAAGAGATAAGTTTAAACATAAATTAAAGGTAGATTTAACCCGCCTTTTTCAATTGCTTAGCATCTTCGATTGATTTTTTAAGAGCAGACATGATGTCAACAACCGGTTCTTCTTCACCTTGCTCTGAAATCTTGACTATTTCTTTTCCTTGGATTTTTTGATCAACAAGATCCATTAAGGCGTCTCGATATCGATCATCGAAATTTACTTCGTCAAAACTCATGCTTAAGGAATCTACAAGTGTTTTTGCCAAAGCTAGTTGCGATTCATCAACTTTTCCTTCAATCAAATCTGGAACATCGGCTACTGATCTAACTTCGTAAGGGTATCGAAGTTTGTACATAATCAACGCGTTTTTATGTGGAGCAAGAAGCACAACATCTTCTCGATCTCTTAAAATGATTCTTCCAATTCCCGCTTTGTTGGTAGACTTCAATGTTTGACAAAATAAGCTGAAAGTATCAACTGCAGCTTTTGCGCTTGGTCCTACGTAATACACCGCTTCAAATCTACTGGGGTGGACTTCATTAATGTCCACAAAAGCCTTGATGTCGATAGCTTTGGTTGATTCTAGTTTTACTTGATCCAGTTCTTCCCCAGTGAAAATAACGTATTGATCTTTTTCATATTCAAATCCTTTAACGATATCATCTCGACCTACGACTTGTTCGCATTCTTTACAAGTTTTTTTATAGCCAATTCGACCATTATCTTCCTTATGAATTTGCTTAAAACTTATGTTGCCTTTGGTTTCTACGGCATTGAATATCTGAATCGGAATAGTTACTAGACTAAATCGAATGTGTCCTTTCCAAACTGATCTCATGATTATACTTTATACAATGAGCTGTCAAGGTACAAAATGAAATTAGGAATCAATATAATTTAGGATCCTCAGATAATTGTTTTAATATTTTTGGAACTACGCGGCTTGCGGAAATAACGTCCTGAGATCGAATCAGAATAAGTTAGCTCGTGAATTCTTTTGAACTTTTTTTTATTGTCTTGAAGTAAGATTCGTTAGGTATTGAGAAAAAGAAAGAGGAACCTCCACCTGCCCGAGGTGTGGTCCAGATTTTCCCGGAATATAGGTTCAATATTTTCCTGCAACTTGGCAAACCAATTCCAGAACCATTGAAACTTTTACGGTCGTTTAGTCTCTGGAAAACAACAAAAATTTTCTCTTTGAAAGTAGGATCAATTCCAATGCCGTTGTCATGGACCGCAAATACATAGTTGGTGTCCTTGGAATAACTTTCAATAAGTATTTTGGGAGTTTCACTGTCGTTAAATTTTATACCGTTGTCAATTAGTTGATACAGTATTTGGTGAAAATGGTTTTTACCCATGAAAATATTAGGAAGATTTGAAGACTCAATAGTCAAATTTTTTCCGCTGTATTTTTCTTGAATTTTATAAATAACTTCCTCTTTTGTTTTGGTGGTATTTAGTTCCTTATTGGGAGCTGTGGAATTGGTTTCAATGATAGAGTAAGATTTGAGGTCTTCCAAAAGGTTCTGCATTTGAACAACTCCGCTTAGTATAAAATCCATATACTCTTTGCTGGTTTCTTCACTCGCTTTTCCTATTCTTCGTTTCAAAAGAGAGGCAAAACTTCCAATGTTCCTTAGGGGTTCTTTAAGGTCGTGAGAAATAATATTTGCATATTCTTTCAAGTCTCTATTTGAAGACTTTAATTGTTCAACTTGTTCCAGGATCTTTTGGTTGGAACTTTGAAGCAATTGGTTTTTCTCTTTTTGTAGTTTATTGTTTTTTGCTGTTAGAATTGTATAAAGTAAAAGGAAAAATGAAACAAATGAAACTCCACCCATCCACAATAGCTTTTTGAAAGTACTGATTTTTGCATCTTTTTTTAATAGTGCAATTTCTTTGTTTCTTTCAAGTTCCCTTACTTCATAATCTTTTTTCAAAGATCCCATTGCTTTGGTTAATTCTTCATTGTTTAAAGAATCGTTTAGTGTGATAAGTTTGTCTGTGTATTTTTTATAATCTTCAAGATTATTTTGTTGGTAGTAAATTTCGGCGTAATATTTATAAATTGTGGGCATTGTTGCCAATTCATTGTTTTCCTTTGCGATAGTATAACTTTGATCTAGGAATTTCAACGCTTTGTCAATTTCCTTGGTGTAGATATGGATTTTTGTAAACCCTTCTAAAGTGTATCCAATCAATGGGTAATCTTTAATTGCTGTAGCAATTTGATGAGCCTCTTCGATACACTTTGTGCCTTTTTTTATATCACCGTTGGTTGTATAAATTGAACCAAGATTGTAAAGTGTCCAAGCGATATCTTGTTTGCTTTCCATCTCATATGCCATTCTTAAAGCTTCTTCACTATACTCAATAGATTCGGTCATTTTAGATTGGTGCTCGTAAACCGAGCCTATTGCTCCAACAGCCCAGAAAACTCCTTTTTTATCATTTTCTTTTTTCCATAGTTCTAACGCCATTTTGAATTGATCTAATGCCAACTCAAAATGGTTTTGGTAAAAAAAGTTATTGCCAATTGCAAAATGCAACTTGGCTAAGTTCTTTTTATCGTCTACTTTTTGATGATATTCCAGTGCTTTGAGTTGATGTTCATAGGCTTTGGAATAGTTGCCGAGATATACTAGATTATTTCCGTTGAGTGAATTGAATTTCGCTACTAGATATTCCTCATCTTTAGGAATGATAAGAAGAATGCTGTCTACGATTTCTGAAGAGAATTGATAATTTCCGGATTGATATTCATAGCTAGCCTCTCCAAGAATTGCTTTAAACTGTAGGTTACTGTTCTTTAATTTTTGACCGATTTGATTGGCCTGCTGAAAAAGGACTTTAGCTTTCTCCAAGTCTCTACCAGTAGTTAGTATTTGTTTGCCTTCTTCTATGAGGGCTTCAGCTTCACTGATCTGAACTTTGCGTTCAGATGCAACTAGGCTAATTGGGTTTGCTATGTTAGAAAGCAATAAAACAATTAGCACTGAATTAAATGAAACTAATATGTTTTTTATGTAAAGCAATAGAGTTGGGTTTAGAAGAAAAGAAAGTTCTCGACGATTATCGTCGAGAACTTTAAAGCTTTAAGGCCTGTCAATGTGCCAGTTGCCAATTGAGTTTGTAGTTGGTCGCATAGGCCTAGATCCTCCGCCTATAAGGCCTCCCCAGCTTATGCCTCCTTTAACAGATGACATGTTTACTGTTGAAATTGAAAATTTTGTTAGGTTTTTAATAGACTTTTCTTTCATGGTAATATGATGTTTGATTTAATAAACTTTTCGTGTAGGGGAGAATTGCTCGAGAGGGAGAGCTAAACAGGGGATGGATATTATCCAGTAAGACTAAAACCATGCCAACAGGAAAGAATCCAAAATACTATTGTGCGGAAACCCAACCTTTCCAAACTGGTTCGCGCAATGTTCCAGTACTTGAATAACTAGCAAATTCAACGTTGCATTTAAATTTTGCTTCAAGCCAAGTCGTGCGATGGGCTTCTTCAATATCTTCCTTTATAATCTTCTTGGTTACTTTTAATGTGTTGAGTCTTTTCTTGATCGCTTTAAGCGTGGAATGATCAAATCCAGTACCGACTTTGCCCAAATAAGTGATTTTATCATCTTCAAATTGGGCGAGATGCAAAGCGCCGATCATTCCCGATCGATCCCCTTCACCCTGAGTATATCCAATTACAGTAGCAACAAGTTCTGATCTTACTTTGATCTTTAACCAACCATCAGATCTCTGTCCAGGAAAATAAGGTGCACGTTTGTCCTTTGCCATAATTCCTTCCATGCTTGCGGCTTTTATTCCATCGAAAAGTGCTTTGCCGTCTTCAAAGGCTTGGCTAACTCGGAAATATTTCATTTTCGGAATGATACCATGGAGCATGGCATGTCTTCTCTGCTGTGGCTTTTGCATCAGATCGTGTCCATCAACAATAAGACAATCGAAAATATAGCAAGTTGCTTTTTTGCTTACACTAGCTTTTTCAATACTGCGCTCTCCCATAGTGTGCATCCTAGAGATGACCTCTGAGAACAATGGCCTTCCTCCTTCGTCTAACACCACGATTTCTCCATCAAATATTCCTTCTTCAATTTCAAATTCTTTTCTTGCTGCGGTAAGTTTTGGAAAATGCTTGCTTATATCTCTTCCAGACCTTGAAATTATTTGAATATTGTTTTCATTAACGATAATAAAAACTCTAATTCCATCCCATTTGATTTCATAATGGTAATGGGCTGCTGTTGGTACAGTTTTCCTCGGGTTAGCCAACATCGGTTTAGGAATCTTGTTGTACGTATTTAAATTGGGTAATTCTATCGCTTTGGATAACCATTGGTTGTTTTTTGTTTTGAATAAATTATAGCTGGCTTGAAATTTTTTTCCGAGCAACTTAAATTTAAGCTTGTTTTCCTTTTTCTCTATCCATTCGAAAGTTCCAGTTTCTACAATCCACATTTCTCCTCCTCCATATTCATCTGTAGGGATTTTTCCTTCGAAGGATAAATATTTCACGGGGTGATCTTCCGTTCGAATGGCTAACCTGGCTTTGTCCAATTTTGTTGGTAAGGCTTTAGGAATTGCCCATGACAAAAGAACGCCTTCAGATTCTAATCTTAGATCATAGTGCAAATTGGAAGCATCGTGTAGTTGAATGACAAAACGTTGTTGGTTAACGTAGAGCACTTCTGCAGTAGGTTCGGAAGTCTTAGAGAAATTTCTTTTGGCTTTATAACTGTCCAATTTTTCTTCCGATTTATTAACAGAATGAATTTTAGAGCGATCGGCATAATCATGTAGCGGTCTTGGGCTTGAAGCATATTCTTCCCAAGGATTTCCTTTTGCGAATTGTTGATCAATATTGCGAAGGTGATACTGTCTTGAAGATTCCAACTCCTCGAGCTGATCCCAAAAAATTGGAGTTGAAATAGGAGCTCCTGCTTTACCTCTCAGGCTATAAGGAGAGACACAAGTATTGCCCTTATAATTTCGATAAATGTCAAGAAGAATTTTTCCTTTTCTTTTCCCTTTGTGAACCGCCAATGTGCAGAAAGGTGCCTTCTGTTTTATAAAACTTAGACAGAATTTTTTTAAACTTTCCACTACTTCTTTGAAATTCCAATTTGGCAGAATCGGAATGTAAATATGCAAACCTTTTGAGCCAGATGTTTTTAGAAATGGATTGTAGTCATGAGCGATTAAATACTCTTTCAGTAGAAAAGCAAGTTCTTTTATTTTTGGAAATTCACTATCACTTAATGGGTCCAAATCGAAAATAATATGATCTGGGTGATTAATATGTTGAATTGTCGATCCCATGGGGTGCAATTCCAAGGCAGCAAGATTTGCTAACCAAGCAAGGGTCGCTTTGTTATTTGAGATCACGTAGCTATTGTCTTCGCCTTCTAGCTGCTGACTATTTACCCAATCCGGAGTCCATTTGGGTTTGTTCTTGGAATAGAATTTTTTCCCTTCCACACCATCCGGCCATCTGATTAAAGTGAGTGGTCTTCCTTTTAAGTGAGGTAAAAATTTGTCGGAATTTTCAAGGTAGTAATTGATTAATTCAGCTTTTACAATGCCAGCCGTTGGATAAAGAATTTTATCCAAGTTTGTCAACTTAAGTCGATGACCATCAATCTCTGTAAAAATTGGTTTGGACGGCATTTGGTGAAAATAGCGAATTAATTATATCCAAAGAATCATCTCCGTTCCTAGCGGAAGTTCTTTCCAAAATTTCACTTTTGATTCATAAGTAGATCGAATTTTTTCAACCTGCTGTTGAGTGAAATTACTAGGAGGATTAATATTTTTTTCTGCACAAATACTTAAGAGTTGGGTATAAAAATTTTTGTTTTTTCCGGAATTTAACTCTGTCATTAAGAGATTAACATAATGTTCTGTAAAGATAGATTCGCTAGGAAGATTTTTTGGAAGTAGTGCTTCAACTCGTTGCTCCCTAGGTTTTTCAAAATCTTCAATGTTATAACCTTTATTGACTAGTCCGTAAAAAGAATTTTGTAGTTGTAATATGGACTCCACAGCCCAGTGTCCCAGCTCATGATATTCCATGCCTGGATGTATTTTACTGAAAGTAAAACTCTTATCTTTTCTGTGAAGTTCAAAAATTGTTTGTGGCAATTTTTTCTTCAATATTATTTTTAGCTGAAGGTCCATGTAGGCAGTCGAAAATTAATTAGCTTTGATTTATGAATTAAAAACTAATATCTGTCAAATGAATATAGTAAATCTTTCAATTCAAGTTGTGCCAGTAAACCAAGAGGGAGCGTATAAAATTATAGATCAAGCTATAGGAATTATCGAAGCCTCTGGATACAAGTATAGAGTGACACCTTTCAATACAGTAATCGAAGGACCTTTTGAAGAATTAATGAATTTAATCTCGAAGGTAAAAGATAAATGTCAAGCCGCCGGTGCAAAAGAATTATTGTTGAATATTCAGTTTCACATGATCAACAACCAAGATGTTTATCTATCTGATAAAACAAAAAAGTTTATTTAATCAACCCCAGACGTTCTGCTCTCTTGTTCCAAATACTCTTTGCCACTTTTTGTAAATCTTCGACCTTATCAAATTCGTCCACGATTTCTAAGCCATGAATAGTTTCGAATAAATCCTCTAGAGAAACCAAGCCAACTAAACTCCCATATTTATCCCGGACAGTGCATAAATGATGATTGCCATTTACCAACTCTTTTAAAAGTTGATCTAACGTAAGTCCTCGTTCCACTGAATGAATCGGGCGAATCAAACTTTTTAATGTGTGGTCTTTATTTCCTTCGATAATAGCGAGTAGTAATTCATCCTTCAAGAACATTCCAACGATGTTGTCCTCCTTCCCTTCGAATACAGGAATTCGTGAAAAGCGGAGTAATTTATTCGCACTGTAATAATCACCAATAGTTGTATCTACATCCGAAATATTCAAAACTGTTCTAGGAGTCATGATATCTTCCACCGTAAGTTTTTCCAAACTGAGCATATTCCGAATGGTGTTAGACTCTTGAGAATCCAATACACCAGTTTCTGCAACATTGTTTGCCAAGGCGAAAAAATCTGATCTGCTCAATACTGACTTTCCTTTTTCATTCTTAAATCGCTTTGTGATTAATTGACTCAACCAAACAAAAGGCGCTAAAATGGTCAACAAGAATTTTAAACTAGAAACAGTGAAAGGCGCCAAGCTTTTCCACTTGTTCGCACCAATCGTCTTAGGGATAATTTCAGAAAGAATCAATATGGCCAGTGTCATTACTGTTGCTATAATTGATTCCATACCTAAGGTGAAGCCGAAAATATTGAGCCCCGGTCCTTGAAAAACATTACCTGCTTGTGCGCCAACTCCAATAGCACCAACGGTGTGAGCAATTGTATTCAAAGTTAGAATTGCCGAAAGAGGTCTGTCAATATCCTCCTTTATGTCTAGTAAGTCTTTTGCCAGTGTAGGCCTGTCAGCCTTAAGAGAGCTAATGTATGAAGGGGTGATGCTTAACAGTACGGCTTCCCAAATAGAGCATAGAAATGAGAAAATTATACTAAGAAGAAAGAAAACTATAAGTAATGTCATTGTGTGTAGGTGCTAAATTTTGATGCAAATTTAACGATAGCTGGCTTAATATTCGGCATTCTTTTAATAAGTACCCATAATGCTAACGGATAATAAAAATAGCAATATGAAATTTCTAAGCTTATTTCTCTTGAATTTGCTTGTATCATTGACTTTTGCACAACTTTCTGGGCAAGAGTATGCCAAAATGAAAAATATGAAGTCCTTGGTGAAAAATTGTTCAAATGTACGCTGAATGGCAGTATCTATTGACAAAAGTGCTTATCAATCGTGGGCTTCAGAGAATCTGGATAGAATGATAATGTCGATTTGTAAGAATAATTTCAAACCTCAAAAAGTAAGCTTTATTACTTCTTCAGATTTAGGGTTAAAATCAAATGGGTAAACCAGTAAAAACACGGAAATCTTTAATTACGAAATAAAGCAATTCAGTAAAAGTCAGGAATTTGAACATATTCAGGTGATTGGATCATAGAGCAATCTGGAATTGATGTAACCATATGTTTTCAATGACTAACCTCAAATAAAAGGATTCAGTAATTATCGAGCAACACAAGTATTACAAATTAGAGAAAAGAAATATTCGCGATTCGATAGCATCATGTATGATCCACCCCTTTGAGCTCATTGCGCTCGTATCAAAGCCTAATTCGATATCCATTATTGTCAATAATGACCACCAGCTTAGCTTCTCTTTTTTGATAACAAAGAAGATGATAGATCAACATGCAGTGAAAAATGAGGAACTATTGAAACGATGAATTGGCCAAAAGGCTTCATTTGATTTGATGTCTTAGGAAAGGGTTCTAAAGCACACCTACTTGTAAGAAATGACAACAACTAATTTTTTTTCTTGTAAAAAATTTCGGTACAATTTTCTTCAGCGAAACATTCATTCGCAATCCTGTGGATTTGTTCAATACTAACTTTTTGATATTCTTCAGCTTCTCTATTCATCAATTCAGCATCGCCTAGAATTTCAAATTGAGCCAGAGAGATTGCTTTATTCAATATATTTGATTCAGAAAATACCAAGCTACTTTCAGCTTTGTTTTTATATTTCTCTAATTCAATTGGTGCAATAATTTCATTTTTGATTAGCTCGAGTTCTTTCCAGATAGCTGCTTCTGCAATTTCTTTTGTTACTCCGTTATTTAGTTTTCCTTCCACTACAAAAAGTCCAGGATCAAAACTACCGGTAATAAAAGCATCAATTGAAGAGAATAATTCTTGCTCTTTTAGTAAGTTTCGATACAACCTTGAAGACTGACCATTTGCTAGAATATCAGAAAGCAAATCGTAGGCATAATAATCAGGATGCAATCTGTCGGGCATGTGAAATCCCATGTACAATGCATCTATGGGAACTGGCTCTTCCTTTACATTTTCTTTGCGGATCGTTTGTACTGGCTCAATAGGCAATTGTCGTTTCAATTTGTTGTTCGCTGGAATACTCGCAAACCACTTTTCTGCCAACATAAACCCTTTATCAGCTTTTATTGGTCCAGCAATTACCAGTGCCGCATTATTAGGAGCATAATATTCTTTGAAAAATTCTTGGACATCTTCTAGTTTGGCATTTTCAATATGACTGATGTCTTTTCCGATTGTTGGCCAACGATAAGGATGTACTTGATAAGCCAAATCAGCCATCCTATGCCATACATCGCCATAGGGCTGAGACAAGCAAGTCTCTTTAAATTCCTCGACTACAACCTTACGCTGAACATCTAATGATTCTTGACCAAGATTTGGATTGAGCATTCGGTCTGATTCTAACCAAAGCGCTGTTTCAATATTTTCTACTGGTAGAATGTCGTAAAAGTTGGTCAAGTCGTTGTTTGTAAAAGCATTGCTGTCACCTCCTGCCTTTTGAATCTCATCGTCGAAGTCGGGAACATTTGCGGATCCGCCAAACATGAGATGTTCAAACAAATGTGCAAATCCTGTCTTTTCAGGAGATTCGTCTCGTGCACCAACATCATATACGATATTAACCGCGCAAAGAGGTGTTGAAAAATCCTCATGGACGAGAACTCTTAAGCCGTTGTCTAATATTTTGCGCTGAAAATTTACCAATGGATTGAATTTCTGCAAAGATACGCAAAAGCAATTGCGGCTACCTATTTTTCTAATATTACTGTCTTTGAATTTTCTTAATTGCTTTTTATTAGACTCAATCCTAGTAAAATTTTTCTGCCAATCACACCATTTTTAATTTTGACAGCATCTTCCTTTCAAACGTCCGGACTTCATATTTATTAATTCATGCGATGATTATTTATCGCAAAAAAAATCTATGCTTATGCCTCGTCTGGATATTACAAGACTTCGAAAAAACCGATCTATTTTTCTCAAAGTTGGTTTCATTCTGTCTTTGGCTTTTGTGACCTACGCATTCAATATTGAAGTTTACCCTAACAACTTTAAAATGGCAATTGTAGATTTGGGAAATGATCCTGATGTTATTCAAATTCCAAATACTGTTCAAAAAAAGAAGCAAATTCTTCCTCCACCTCCCCAAGATCAAATTATTGAACCAGAGCCAATTGATGATACGCCTGAGTTTGTTGATGAGTTGATCCCAGAAGATATTCCAGTGGAGAAGGTCGAAAACCCTGAGCCTGTAGATTTAGACTTGCTTCCTCCTCCTGCGCCTAAATTTGGGTTGCCTGCTTCAGATAAAGAAGACGTTACAGACATAGAATTTACAGAAAAACTATGGACTGTTGTTGAAGAAATGCCAAGATTCCCTGGATGTGAAGCGCTCGATGGTAGCTCTAAAGAGAAAAAAGCTTGCGCCGAGAAAAAGATGATGGAATTCATTTATAGCAAAGTGAAATTTCCAGCAGTAGCTCGAGATATTGGTGAAGAAGGTGTCGTTGTTATTTCATTCACAGTCAATAAAAAGGGAGATCCGACAGATTTCGAAATAGTCCGTGAGCCGGGAAATTTATTGGGCAAGGAAGCACTGCGTGTATTGAAACAAATGCCCCAATGGACTCCAGGTAAACAAAGAGGTAGAACTGTGGCGGTTCGTTACAATATGCCTATCCGTTTTCACTTGGAATAGTAATACAAAGAGGAAGCTATGAATACATCGATTTTCTGAATAAATTAAATTTCGTCACGAGTTTTCGACGATTGCACCGATCGAGACCAATCTAAAATTGGTCTCTTTTTTATTTTTTCAACGCGCTACTGCCAATTATGTAACCTTGGCGATAATAATTCCAGTGATATTTGATCAAATGATTGGAATGAGTGCCTTAGAAATGTCGCTAACTAGCTAGTTAGCAAAGGATAACAAACTTATTATTAATTAAAGCTCAATTCGCCTACAAGTATCTAAAAATGCCCATATCTTTGTCAGGTTTTTTTAAAGGATCGGAAATCAATTTTACGTGGAGAATTCAGTTCAGGAAAAAGGGAAGGGTAAAGACTTATATGACTATCAAGTTGCTGATATCGATCAGATTTTCGACACGATGGCCAATCGTCCTCAGAGTTTCAATTTGTTATACCAATTACCGACAGGTGGTGGAAAAACAGTAATTTTTTCTGAAATCACTAGGCGATTTATAAAGAACACCAAGAAAAAGGTTTTAATCCTAACGCATAGGATAGAACTTAGTCGGCAAACTTCCAATATGCTGGAAGAGTTTGGGGTGAAAAATAAGGTGATCAACAGCCAAGTGAAAGAGCTTCCTGACCAGGATCAATTCATGTGTTTTGTGGCAATGGTTGAGACGCTAAATAACCGGCTTCAGGATGAAAAAATTGAAGTTTCGGATATCGGCTTGGTTATTATCGATGAAGCTCACTATAATTCATTTAGAAAGCTTTTCAAGTATTTCAATCAATGTTTTATTCTAGGTGTTACTGCCACTCCTTTGAGTTCAAACATCAAGCTGCCAATGAAAGACAGCTATGGTGAATTGATCGTTGGTTCTCCTATAGAAAAACTGATTGACACCGGCTTTTTGGCAAAGGCAGTAACCTATAGTTATGAAGTTGGACTGGGAACCTTAAAAATCGGAACGAATGGAGATTATACAGTAAGATCTTCTGAAGTGCTTTATACGAATTCTGTTATGCAAGGAAAGTTGCTTTACGCTTACAAGCAAAGGGCAATGAATAAGAAAACCTTGATTTTTAACAACGGGATCAATACTTCTTTGCAAGTAGCCGAAACCTTTACCAAAGCTGGACTTGAGATTCGTCATTTGGACAATACACATACAAAGCAACAGCGAAAAGAAATATTGCAGTGGTTCAAAGAAAAACCGAATGCAATTTTAACGTCAGTTGGAATTTTAACTACAGGGTTTGATGAACCAACAGTAGAGTGTATCGTCTTGAACAGAGCGACGAAATCTTTGGCTTTGTATTTTCAGATGATCGGTCGTGGTTCTAGGGTGTTGGAAAAGAAAAAAACATTTGCTGTAATTGATCTAGGGAACAATGCAGCTAGATTTGGACTTTGGTCAGAGCCGGTAGATTGGCAAAAGATCTTTATGAACCCAGATTACTTCTTGGAGAATCTAATCTCGGATGAAGACATCGAAAGAAATTTCAAATATACTTTCCCAGAAGAATTGCGAGCGAGGTTTAAAAATTCAGAGCTGATTACTTTTGATGTGAACGCTGAAAACGCCAAGGCTATTTCCAAAGGAGACAAGTCTTCGGTAATTCTAGATACTTCTCGAAATCAACATGTCGTTATGATCCGAGAAAATGCAGAAGATCTGCGTGAAGCTTTGGCGCTTATGCGCTTGTTGGAAGAAGATATCCGTGATCGTATTAGAAGATACTCCTATTGTATTTGTAAGAGCACTGCCAACTATCGCGAATGGCTAACGGAAGATTATAAAAAGAAATTGAAGGAGCAGGTGATGATGGAATTCTAGGTTACACCAATTTTTTCATTGATAATATATTTCCCAAATGCATTGCTTCGTGCATGTTGTTAAAAGCGATTGCTTCCTCAATATTATTCAGCGTAACACCAAAGCTGGTTTCGTAGACTTTAAATTCTTCGAATCTTCCTGCTAAAAAATCTTCTTCGGTATTGTCAATTGCGGTTAGTAGTAATTCCTTTAAGGATTCAAACTCGGTATTGTTAATTGAGCCAGTTGGCTTGGTGCCTTTTCGGTATTTATCAATATAGTCTTTATGAATGATCGTAGGCATTCCGGCAAGGCCATAAGTTAGCAATTGTTGAGTCGCAATGATGTGGCCTACATTCCAAATGATATTGTTGTTAAATCCTTCCGGGATCAAATTGAGATCTTCCAACTCGTGCTGTCGAATAATTTTAAGCACGTTTTTTCTTGTCGCTCTTAGGTGGTTGAATGTATTTGTCATTTTTGCCTTATATTTTCTATATGCAATGCGAAAGTACTAATCTTTAATTAAGACTTCACCGATTTCGGTCGTAGATGCTTTCCATGCTGGCCAACAAGCAGCTAACATGCCTAGAACCAAGCCAATAAGTGCAATATAATTTTCTTGCCAAAGCCAACGCCAACCGGATATTTGATATCGATAACCTGACTCAAAGTAATTTCCAACCAATTCTACGCCGATATGAGCCAGAATAAATCCAATAATTAAACCCAATGCTGCCAGAAGCAAGCCTTCTAATAATATTACTATAAAGATAAAACTTCGCGAGCCTCCAAGGCTTCGCATCAAAGCCAATTCCGTTTTACGATTTGCCAGAGATTGTAGCAAGGAGAAAAATATGCTTAGGACTGATACGAAAACAATCACGTATGCCAGGACCTCTAAAATGTCTGCACCTGAGCCCATCATTCCATAAAGTCGATTAATTTCTATGGCCGGACTCGCAGCTAGCAGTTCCGTGTTTTCATTAATATTTCTAGCAAAGTTCAAAGATTGGTAAGACCTATTTTTCATTTGAACCATAATGGCAGTGATCTCCTGACCCGGCGTTTTTTTCCAATCTATATTTACTTCTGAAGATGCTGCCGAATGATCTGCTTCGTCTTCGTGACTAGCATGATCATGCTGCTCGTGATCATGGTCATGTCCATCGTGATCGTGTTCCGCGTGGTCATGCTCTTCATGGTTATGACCTTCTTCATCATGTCCATGAACTTTCCAAACACTAGGTGTACTGCAAAGGATGACTTGATCCAAGACAGAACCGCTTGGTGCAAAAATTCCCACAACTTCGAAAGGTTGCGCATCTTCATGAACCAAGTTGTCATCGTCTACTAAACCATGAGAGGAGTTAAATCTGTCTCCAATATTTAGTTTGAATTTTTGCGCCACCGCTGCACCAATAGCAACTTCAAAGTCTGCTTCCCACAGTTTTCCTTTTTCAATCTTGCCATTGTATAGTTCAACATAACTATGTTCAGTTCCAATGATACGATGTGTTTTATAACTATCACCTTGCGAGATTGGTACCGACCTTTTTATGAGTGGGTGTTTAGGGTTGAAAAAAGCTTGACACTTTTCAAGCGGAATGTTACCGGTCGGAGCATCCACCTGATACATGGAGGCCAAAATTAATTGTAACGGACTTCCTTTGGCGCCGACGACCAGGTCAATCTCTGCTAAGTTTCTTTCGAACTGTTCTTGGACTTGAGTATTTACTTGGAACAATAAGACGACTAGGCCAGAGCCTAGTGCAAATAATAGAATACTGAGCAACGCTGGAAGCGGTTGGTGCCAGATTGATTTCCAACTGAGCTTTAATGGATTCATGATAGCTCAATTTTATGTTGAAAATTATCTTTTAATCTTTGATCATGTGTTACGATAATCAGCGTGGCTCCTACTTCTGTTGCTTGAGCCTTGATTAGCTCTACTACTTTTTTGGTGTTTTCATCATCCAAAGCCGAGGAAGGCTCATCGGCTAAAATAACTTTTGGATTTTTGACTAGAGCCCTAGCTAAGGAAATTCTTTGGCGTTCTCCTTGTGAAAGTGTACTCAATTTTTTTCCCCACTTATCTTCCAATCCCAGTGAAGTTATCATTGCTTTGCAAAGTTTCACGTCTTGTTTTTTCCCTCCTAAATATTGGGCAAGAAGAAGGTTATCTCCAACGGAAAGCGAATTAACAAATTGCCCTTTTTGAAAAACGATTCCAATTTCTGCACCGCGATGTTTATCTAATTCCGCAGCAGAATAATTATCTATTCTTTTCCCATTCATACTCAAGCTTCCTTTGCTTGGTTTTCTCAAGCCGGCCAAAAGTTGCAACAGGGTAGTTTTACCAGATCCACTTGGACCTAATATTAACCATTGACTTCCTTGTTGAAAAGAGAAATCGGGAAATTGAATACTTTTTCCGTCTGGATATTGGTAGTGTAAAGACTGACCTTCGATCATAGCTTAAAAGTAATAACAATTGTTGAAGGATGCTATCTCAAGAACTTTCGGCTCCATTTTGTCTCATTCCCGACAGCATCTACCAAAGTAATTACTAGCTCGTGTTCTCCTTTACCAATTCGTTCGTCAAATCGGTGAGTCAACATATTATTTTTTGCATCGTACTCTAATAGAATCCACTCGCCATCAACAGTCGCTTCATAAGTGAAAGCATTGATGTTTTTTTCCGTATCCACATCATCGGTTGCTTTAAATCGCATGAGTTTAGCTCCGCGCAAGTCATGTTTAAAACTAACAGCAGTTAATGTTGGCGCTTTTTGATCCAAAACAATACAAAAATCGCCCAACTTCCTAGCTCTAGCTTTTAAGATATTTCCTTCCCATTTTCCACCACAAGTACTGTACTTACCTTTAGAATTTTTATGAGCTATAAATGCTTTAGATTTTAGTTCTGGAGGAACATTATCTCCTCGTAATTCAATATTAAAATATCGGTGCACAGGAAAGTACTCGTCTGAAAAAGTATATAGCTTGGAAAAAGTGTTCGGCAAGGTGGGAGATTCTTTGGCAGACCAGTAGAGATCTTCATACAGGCTGCCTTTTTTCATCGTAATCTTCCAACCATCGCCACTGGCTTGATTGTCTGATTGAGATTTGAAATGATAATTGTAAGGTTGACTATTGACTTCTGGGACCGTTTTACGTTTTACCCAAAAGGTTAAGATTGAGGAATTTCCTGCTACGTCTTTTACTGTTATATCAATCTTGCTCGCTTTGCCTCTATACAAAGTTACAATGCCATTGTCTACATTTTTATCGTAGAATGAAAGTCTATTTCCTGGGAGTTGAAAACAGCGATGAAAGTAACTCTTGTTTTTTTGTTGCTCTCGATAATCCAAGTGTGCATTGATGTATCGAGATTCCGAAAAGGCAAAAGATTCTAAAGTGAAGCCATATATTTTTTTACCATCCTGTTTCATTTCGAGGCTATAAATACCATTCCAATTTTTTACGTCTTCTACATGGTCGTAGGCTTTTAAAGCAAGCCCTGTTCGCCAAGCAGCTATACTTAAGGTGTCTCCTTTGATTCGGTATTTATTTCCAGATTTTATCAGTTCAATATTCTTTGCACCTAAAGTTTCTAATCGATCATTCAGTCGATAGAATCTGATTTGATGCAACTTTGGATCAACATTATCTTTTGCACCGATTCCAAAAAGTTGAGGGTTGATCGGTTTCTCGGTTTCGGAATCTCTAATTTCAAAATGTAAATGAGGTCCATAAGATCGACCGGATAAGCCCAGCCAACCGATGATGTCTCCTTGAGCAAAATCGAATTTTCCTGAAGGAGGATATAGGTCAATGGCAAAAGACTTTTTCTCGTATTGTTTTCTCTTTACATAATCCGCTATGGCTTCTGGGAAGTGATCCAAATGGGCGTATACTGAAGTGTAACCGTTAGGATGTTTTAAGTAAAGTACATTTCCGTATCCTGCGGCTTGTACCTTGATTCTTGAGATGGTTCCTGCTGCTACTGCAAATAATTTTGCTCCCGTTTTTCCATCAGGAGATTTTATGTCTATGCCCGCATGAAAATGATTGGGGCGCAATTCTCCAAAAGTTCCTGAAAGTCTTATAGTATAGTTTACAGGAGATCTGAAATAATCTTGCGGGTAATCTTTTGTATTTGCCGATCCTGAAAATTCTTCGAAAAGTTGGCAGTCAGATGCAAGAATACTTGAGCAGTAATCAGAACAAGCCTTTGAAGAAAAGTTTGAAAATAAAAGGACGAAAAGTAATACCGATGTGCAGTATTGCATGGGTTTATAGTATTTATAGTAGTGCATTCAAAGGATAAGAAATCATAATTTTCAAATACAATTGAATTAGTTGTATGCGAAGATAGCTTTTTAAGGAAAATGAATTTCACCAACTTGATCTTTTGGATATTCCCAACGCCCTGACGGCTGCGGAGATTTTATAAGATTCGTTAATAATTTCAAAAAGTCTGGCCTTGGAATAGCCTCAGCACCCAAACTGGCCAAGTGTTTTGTTTCTTGCTGGCAATCAATTAGCTCGAAACCTTGTGGAATCAAGTGCTTCACCAAATTGATAAATCCAAATTTTGAAGCATTTGATACTTCGGTAAACATGGATTCTCCGAAGAATACTTTTCCCATTGCTATTCCATATAATCCGCCGACCAATTGTCCATTTTGCCAGACTTCAACAGAATGCGCATAACCCAATTCATGCAATTGGATATAGGCGGCTTGCATTTCTGGTGTGATCCAACTTTGGCCTCCTTGGCCTTCTCGATCTGTCACTTTGCATTGTCCAATTACTTTGGAAAAAGCAGTGTCAAAACTGAAAGCGAATTTTCCTTGATTGAAATAACTTCGCATGCTTTTCGCAATCTTCAAGTCCTCAGGGAATAGAACAAATCTAGGATCTGGCGACCACCAAAGAATAGGCTCACCTTCATTGTACCACGGGAAAATGCCATTTTGATAAGCGAAAATTATACGTTCCATGGATAAATCACCTCCAGCAGCCAATATGCCGTATTCGTTGGCATGTTGGTGATGCGGAAATGCAATTTTTTCTTGGTCTAGCCAGTAAATGGACATGGACTAACGTATTTTAAAATGTAAAGTATGAACTAATTGATGAACATGTAGCAAATTAAAAATCCGATCGCAATAATCATTGTGATCGGATTTTCAACAAGGTTAAAAAGGACAATGTTTTATGACAAGCCAGAGATTACTCCGTCATCATCAATATCCATATGTTCACTGGCTGGGGTGGCTGGCAGTCCAGGCATTCTCATCATCTTTCCTAAGATTGGGATGATAAACCCAGCTCCAACAGCATATTCAAATTCCCTTACGGTCACAATAAAATCTTCAGGTCTTCCGTGAAGCTTATCGTTGTCAGATAATGATTTTTGCGTTTTCGCCATACAAATTGGCAAATTGGAAATCCCTAGCTTATTTATTTTGCGCAAATCAGTCTGAGCTTTTTTACTATAATCGACTCTAGAAGCTCCGTATATAGTACCCGCTATTTTTTCAATTTTGTCAGTGATTGGAGAATCCCAATCATATAAAGGTTTGAAATTATTTTTACCAGAAGATACTTCATTCACAACTGCATGTGCCAAGTCAGTCATTCCTTCTCCACCGGATGCCCATCCTTTTGCAACAATAGCTTGTACACCCATTTTAGAACAAGCATCTTTTATGAATTGAACTTCTGCTGATGTATCAGAAGGAAAAGCATTGATTGCGACTACCGGATTTAATCCGAAAGTTTGGCAGTTTTCAATATGCTTTTCTAAGTTGGCAAATCCTTTTTGTACACGTTCCAAACTTGCTGTATTGTATTCTTCTTTTGGAGCACCGCCATGATGACGCAATGCGCGAATGGTAGCAACAAGTACTAGAGCTTTTGGTTTTAATTTTCCAGAGACACACTTGATGTTCAAGAATTTTTCGGCTCCAAGATCAGCACCAAACCCAGCTTCTGTAACGACATAGTCTGATAGCGACATACCCATTTTAGTCGCTAAGATTGTATTCGTTCCTTGAGCAATATTTGCAAATGGGCCTCCATGAATAATTGCAGGATTTCCTTCTAAAGTTTGAACAAGATTTGGCTTGACTGCATCCTTTAAAAGAATGGCCATTGCATTTTCTGCTTTCAAATCGCGGGCATAAACTGGCTCTCTTTTCATATTAAAACCAACCAGGATATTTCCTAGTCGTTTTTTCAAATCACTAAAGCTCTCAGCCATACATAAAATTGCCATCACTTCGGAGGCAGGCGTTATATTGAATCCGTCTTGTCGAGGTATTCCATTGCCAGTTCCACCAAGGCCAATTACAATATCTCTTAGTGCGCGGTCATTCATGTCCATGACCCTTTTCCAAACTACCGTTCTCGGGTCAATATTCAAACTGCGTGTTTTGCTTTGGAGGTTGTTGTCAATTAGGGCGGACAGCAAGTTGTTTGCTTTTTCTACTGCTGAAAAATCTCCCGTGAAATGTAAGTTGATATCTTCCATCGGAACAACCTGAGCGTATCCTCCTCCCGCAGCACCTCCTTTGATTCCAAAGACAGGACCCAACGATGGTTCTCTAAGCACAACGGTTGTTTGTTTTCCAATTTTATTTAAACCTTCAGTAAGACCAATGGATGTTGTCGTTTTTCCTTCGCCAGCTGGAGTTGGCGTCATGGCTGTTACCAAAATAAGATTGGACGTTTCAATTTTAGATTTATTAAGAAGAGATAATGGCAGCTTAGCTTTGTATTTGCCATATAATTCAAGATCATCTTCTTTGATGTCAAGTTTGGCAGCGATGTTTTTCACATGCTCCATTTTGGCCGCCTGAGCGATTTCAATATCGGAAAAATTATGCATTGGTAGTATTCTAGTTGGTTAGGCCCGCTAAGTTAATATCATTTTTTATAGCGCTGCTTTTTAGTGTAAAGATCGTAAGGTAACTTACAAGGAAAATTCATCAATCAATCGTAGTGGATTGATGCGATTAAGATCCATAGTCCAAGTAATTCTTGTTTTATAATCAAAATTATCTGGCAGTCCTGTCTTTATGTTGTCAGAAATTGCAATTGGTAGATAGACCCCCAATCGTTCGTTAAAAAATGTAAGGCTCAGTCCAAATGAATAAGCAAATTCACTCTGCAAATATGCTAAGTCTAAATACGGCCTTAAAGGAATTCCAAGAGGTAAGTCTTGAGGCAGGTCTCCAGTAAGGTTAGCTGCCACCAAATATCTGTTTGAAAAGCCATTTGGTTTTCTTGGATCTATGTTGTTCTTAAATCCACCTTCTTTTTCATAAATTTGTTGAGACCAAAGACCATTGAGGTCCGATCGGCCAAATAACGTTTCATCAAAAAGTTCATCGTTTGCACCTTTCCCTGTTAAGTTGAAAGTTCCCCTGATTGATGGTTGGACATTGTAATATTTATTATTGGACTCTTTTCTTGTATTGTTGAAAAAACCTCCGGCAAATATCCTTGCGCGAATAGAGCGACCTTTGTCATAGGTGTATGCTCCTTTCCAAGTTAATGAAGCCCTAAGGTAGCTTTCATCTCCCGTAAATGCTTTGTAGTTTGCTTGTCTAAGATCTATCAATAAAGACCATGGGTTAACACCTCTACTATTGACAAATTTATATTGAAGATTATAAACAGTAGTTGGAGCATTCGTGATATCTGAAAACCTATTTACAAAAGCAGTGTCTGTGCCTGTCACGATAGAATCTAGAACAAAATTCGCACTTTGTTCTACTAATACAACAGCTCTTAGTTTTATATTTTGCTCAATAGAACTGTTCGTTTTCTTTTTGGCCAATCTTAAATTTATGGAAGGCATGAACCTTTTGTAATCTAAATAATAATTTAATCCCCAATTGTAATTTAAACCAAAACTTTTTGCATTGAAACCGAAGGTAGCTTTATCAATAAAATTTTTCTTTTTTGGAAATAAATTATAATTGATTTGGCCAACACCTCTAAGTTTTTTTGTGGTTAATGAAAAAACCGGAGCAAGTGCAAATTCAAACTTTTTTTGCGGAATAGTTTTGTTGTAAATTAGTCCTCCGATCATTGTCTTGTCGTAATTATTCCAACCAAGAATTGGAGCAACAGCGACTGAAGGTTTGTCGTCTTTGGCAATACTAAAAAGTGGATCAATATTAATTGGAAATCCTTTTTTCCCTAGCGTATAATCGTTATTGTTTCTATTGATATCTATTCCCCAGTGTTTAGCATCAATTACAAATTTTGTATAACCTTGTCCTGGGTATTGAATTGTAGAAGATCCCTCAAAACCAGGGAACCATTTTACATCTTCAGCAATTGAATCTTTATAAGCAACGATAGGAAATGGACCATTGATGTCGCCAAGGTTTTTTACCTCAATATCAAAGTGGCCTTTTTCAGAAGTAACATTCGTCAAGGCGTAGTCCATTTGGTCTGTGGAGTAGATAAAACCATCAAAAAACCAAGAAAGGTCTTCTTTAGTACTTTTTGCCATGTGGTTTTGAAAGTCTATTGGGCCTGGGTGTTTGAATTCCCATTCTGAATAAAAACTTTGCATCGCTTCATCAAAGCGTTTTTCACCTAGGTATTTTTCTAAATACCTGAAGACTTCAGCTGGTTTCTCATAAGCTCCCATCCAATAGTTGATAGGTTGGAAGTCGTCGGAACCTAGCGATGAAGGTTGATCGTTTCCAGATTTTGCTGGCCAAAGAACACCCAGCTCGTTTTCAGAATAATCTGTTCTTTTGGTTACAATTCTTGGTAACATTCCCATAGAAGGATCGCCGTAATACTTGATCAAATATCTATGATCGTAATAAGAATTTATTCCTTCATCTAACCAAGGATAGTCTCGTTCATTAAATGCTAATATTCCATAAAACCAATTGTGGCCAACTTCATGAGTGATTACGGCGTCCAAAGGTTTGGCGGATCCGGAAAGACCAATTACAGTGATCATTGGATATTCCATTCCTCCACCAGCACTCAAAGCGGATTGAACCGCAGATGCTTGCGGATATGGGTAGTCTCCCACCAAGTCGGAATAAAATTTAACTGAACGATCAACATATTCAATAGACTTTTTCCAAAGTTCTCCTTCTTGTTCAGTAAACATAGTCCAAGTGTCAATAATTTTTCCGGAAGAAAGTTTTACCTCACTTTTTTGTACCATAAATCGTTTATCCGCAAACCATGCGAAATCATGAACATTTTCTGCGGTATAGCGAATAGTTTTCATTTTTTTGCTGGATGTCGGGATGTCTAAATTGCCTTCTAATACAGACTTTAGTTTTTCTGTAGTTTGGGTAGCTTTTTCTTTTAAAAATTCGACCTCACTTTTGGTCTCTAGTGTTCCGGTAGCTCCTACAACATAATTCTCTGGTAGTGTAATAGTGACATCAAATTTTCCAAACTCAGAATAATATTCGCCCATATCTAGATATGGCATTTCGTGCCAACCTTCTTTATCGTAGACCGCTGGTTTAGGATACCATTGTGTCATCTGATACGTTTGGCCGACATGGCCTAATCTTGAGAATGATCCGGGAATTTTTAAAGTAAACGGAGAACTGATATTAATTCTTTGTCCAGGTAGCAATGGTTTTGGTAAAATTATTTTCGCGATATCTGGATTATCCCTAACAAATTTTAAATCAGCGGCTATACCATTAACATTGAATTTTAGATTTGTATAGTTTCCGCGACTTTTTTCTTTAGCGAAGTAAGCGCCAGTTCCACCTTGTCGAATCTTTTGTCTATTAAATGCGGAGTTTCTATCCTTAAAGGCATTCGCCCAAAGGTGCATGTAAATGAAATCTAGCGTATCAGGACTATTGTTGAAATATTCCATCTCTATTTGTGCATCGAAAATATGAAGCGAATCATCTAGTGTTCCAGAGATGTTGTAGTTCACTTCTTGTTGGAAATATTCTTGAGCGTTTGTTCCTGTAAGAACAAAAATCAAAAGAATGCTAGTAAAAAATTTCATTGCTGTATTTTGCATAAAGTTGTGTTCCTTTTGTCGAATTAACAAAAAACATTATATGATCTGGATTAAATATCGCTTCGGGGTCCTGTTTTTTATGATTTCTGTAGTTTCTTGTACGTGTTTTGGGCAAAAAGTGACGATAAATGAGGACAAATTTCCGGATGATTGGATTGGAAATTGGGCTGGAGAATTAGAAATCTTCGACAAAACAGGTCTAAAACAATCCTTAGAAATGCGATTGAATATCCATTCAAAAGATAGTCTTAATCAATATGAATGGTCAATCATCTATGGTCCCGATGAAGAAAAAGGGTTAAGAGCTTATGAATTACATCCTAAAGACCCTGAAAATGGAGTTTGGGCGATTGACGAGAGAAATGGGATTATCATAGAGTGTTTCCTTCTTTCCAATAAGCTTTTTAGTAGCTATAATGTGGCAGAGCGTAATTTTTTGGTGAGTTATGAGAAGCAAGGAGATCAGCTAATATTTGAAATTTCTTTTGGTCCAGAAGTAAATGTATCATCAACTGGTGGTAAAAAAATGGGTGAAGAAGAAATTCCGGAAGTCAAAGCCTTTAAAATTGGTGGCTTACAACGTGCGGTTTTAAAGAAAGTGAGTAACTAGGTAAGTCTAATTTATAGTATTTTTAACAAATTCATCAAGAACATCAGGCATTCAAAATCGTTTTGTAAATATGAAAAGAATAATACTTCTCGCCACTTTGTTAGCATTTCAGTTGACTTCAGTGCATGCGCAGTTTGATAATATCCTGAAGAAAGGAAAAGATATTTTAGAGAAAAATGTTCCATCTGCAGCTGCTGATCGAACAGGAGCAGGTCTGAAGGAGGCCCTTAATATTGGTGTGGAAAAAGCAGTCCAATCATTATCTGCTGAAAAAGGATATTTTGGAAGCCCTTATAAAATTTTGATTCCAGAAGAAGCTCAGAAAGTAATTAACACAGTAAAACGCGTCCCTGGTTTTCAAGATGTGGATAAAAAATTAACAAGTCTAATGAATGAAGCGGCTGAATTGGCCGTAAAAAAGGCAACTCCGATTTTTGTCTCCGCAATCAAACAGATGACTTTTCAAGACGCAAAGGCCATCTTAACAGGAAGTCAAAACGCGGCAACAACTTATTTAAAAAAGACAACTAATAGTCAACTGTACAATTCTTTTTTACCAATTATTCAGGAAAGTTTAGAAAAAGTAAATGCCCTTTCTTATTGGAAAACTGTTGTTAATGCTTACAACAAAATTCCACTTACGAAGCCTCTAAATCCGGCCTTGGACGATCACGTAAACAAAAAGGCTTTATCTGGATTGTATAGCTTAATAGAAAAAAAGGAAGCAGGTATTAGAACTGATGTTTCTCAACAAACTAGTGATCTGTTGAAAGAAGTTTTTGGAAAAAAGTAAAAACTTAATCTGCAACTCTCGTGAAGTGAAGAAATCTTTCCTTAGAATCAAATTTTCTCAAGGAAAACGAATTGATCTATAGGGAATAGCTTTGAATAATATTTTGGCAAAGTATTTGAATGGAATGCTTTGTACCTAACCATCCCCCGCAAAAAAACCATTCATTGATGCGGACGTTTTATCTGATTTGTTCCTTATTATTTATTTCAAATATTATTTATTCCCAACACGATATTTATTCCATTGCCGATGGCAATTGGAATGACCCTGCAACTTGGAATTTAAATAGGATTCCAAATGCTACCGATACGGTTTTAGTTAATGATGATGTAGATGTTACGGATGGACCTCACACTGTTCAACATTTGTTTATCAATAATGGACAAGGTCATAGAGGAGGAGTATACTTTACGAATTCAGAACTTTTTAAGGTTTTAGGAAATGTTAAGATTACGCACTTTAGTGCCGTTGGAGACGCTTATTTATCAAGTCTTGACGGTAAAATTCAAATAGACGGTAATCTCCATTTCGAAAGAGAACCAGGTAATGTTGTTCTATGGACTGGCGGTCTTAAATTACAAGGGAATACAGAGTTAACGGTTAATGGAGATTTTATTTATGACTATAATGGAGTAGGAATATTAGAAATTAAAACTGAGATATTATTAGCAGATAGTTCCATTATGACGGTTTTCGGTACGACCAATTGGAATGTGTTGACTGGACAAGGTTTTGATGCGTACTTGGACGATGAAAGTCAACTTAATACCAAAGGAGACATGGAATTAAGTTTAGAAATTGCGGACTATGCTTCAATAGAAATAGATACCGCAGCTTTAATGATTTGCGAAAAATCTTTTCTATTTGAGAATAATTCTCAAAACCATAAAAAAATATATTTTGATGTAAATGGTGAGTTGGATGTTTCTGAAAATCTCAAAGTAAAAGTGACGCCAGATTGCGATATATTATTTAATGTTTTAAATGATTATGGTCGCGTAGAGGTTGGAGGTAACCTAGATATTTTCGCTGTTTCTGACAATGATTTTAAAATAAGCATGACCGGTAGATCAGAGTTTGCATTGGGTGGAAATGTTATAAGAAATTTAGGATATGGAGATTTGGATATGGAGGTGGAGTCCAAATGGATATATAATGGGACTGGTCCTCAAGATATCGTTTGTTCAGCTGGAACTGGAGAAGATTCGCTTCAATTTACCAATGTAATATTCAATAATACTTCGGGGGAAGAATTAGAACTTATAGGAGATCTAATAGTGAAAGAAGAACTCATGTTGATGACTGGAATTGTCAAATCTACTGATTCTACTTTGGTTATTGTCGAAGACGGCGCTGTAATTACAGGAGGAAGTAAAACTGCTTTTATTGAAGGTCCAATAAAGAAAATAAACTTAACAGGAACCACACCATTCACCTTCCCATTAGGAAGCGAAGGAGTATATGGTCCGATGACCATTGTTTCTAAAGGTGGTCGTGCAGCCGGTGGTGAATATAAAGCAAGATACATGAATTGTCCTCCTCCTTGGGGAGGAGCACTAGCAAGTAATTTGGACCAAATCTCAAGTCAAGATCACTGGGAATTGGTACAAAGTCCAGACGCATCGCCAGTCAATGTTATGCTGCATTGGACAGATGCCGAAGCTCAAGGAATCATGAATTTAGATTCTTTGGTAGTTGCTATGTACAATCCTGATTCTACCGAATATCCAATGTTTGAACAAGGATGGACAAGCATCGGAAATGGAGGAACAACAGGAGGTACAGGAAATGGAGTTAGTGGATCTGTTATGAATATTGGAACGTGTCCACCACCATGGGGAATCTCAGCTTTTGCAATCGGTTCTACTAGTAATGATAATGCGCTTCCGTTAGAAATGGAGACTTTGTTTGCCAGTTTGAATGGTGAAGTGATAGACATTAATTGGTCAGTTGGAAATATTCAAGATGTCGCCAAATTTTATGTTGAAAAATCCACCAACGGTACTAACTTTAATTCAATTGGTAAAGTTGAAGTAAAGGATTTAAACTCAAGCTATGCTTGTGCAGATATTTACCCTACACCTGGAGTAAATTATTATAGAATCAAGCAAGTTGACTTAGATGGAATGATTGCGTTTTCAAGTATCGTTTCAATTAATTTTAATGAAACTTCTGACATTACGATATTCCCTAATCCAATAGAAGATCAATTTATATTAACTGGAAAGACTTTGAAAAGAGCTGAGTCGATAAGAATTTTTGATGACTCAGGGCAGATGGTTTATTTCCAAAATATTGACAGGGGACTTGAAAGAATAGGTTTTGAACCTAGTATGTTAAATATGAATAAAACTGGAATTTATTATCTGGAATTAAATAATGGAAGTAAGCCTGAGGTGATAAAACTGTTCAAATTATAAGTAAATATTTTACAAACAAAAAATGCGCTAGTTTGATTACAAACTAGCGCATTTTTTGTTTATTCCGAATTTATTCTTTTACCAAAGTCCCTTTTTTCTGTTCCCAAGCCCAAGCAGTTCGCATGATATCTTTAATGTTTAATTTAGGTTCCCAACCTAATTCCTTTCCTGCTTTTTTGTAATTGGAGTAAATTGAAACCACATCTCCAGCTCTTCTCGGACCTAGTTCGTAATTCAATTTTTGCCCAGTTTCTGATTCGAAAGCATGAATGGCTTCCAGCACAGAAACGCCTTCACCAATTCCAAGATTATATATTTCGCAATTAGAAGCTTGCTTGGATTTAAATAGACACTCTACAGCTTTGGTATGCGCATTGGCCAAATCCATCACATGAATATAATCACGAATACAGCTTCCATCGCGTGTCTCATAGTCTGATCCATGTACCATGGTTTTTTCTCTAGTCCCTAAAGCTGTTTCAACGATTACAGGCACAAGGTTCAATCCAATTTTCTTTGGGTCTTCTCCAATCTCATTTGAAATATGGGCACCCGCCGGATTAAAATATCTCAACAAGATTACATTAAAGTCAGGGTATCTTTTGGCAATATCTTCTAACATATTTTCACCCATTTGCTTAGTGCGGGCATATGGACTTTCCGCTTCCATAAATGGTGTATCCTCAGTAACTGGTAGGTCCGATGCATTTCCATAAACTGAACAAGAGGAGGAAAAAATCAAATTATTTATTCCGTTGGCTATGCAGTTTTCTACTACATTAAGCAAACTGTTCAAATTATTTTTGAAATACCAAATTGGCTCTTCTACAGATTCCCCGACGGCTTTTAAGGCGGCAAAGTGAATCACTGCATCAATGTCTTGATGTTTTTGAAAATAGGTTTTACAGGCTTGTGCATCTGCAAGGTCAATGTTTTCGTTGACCACATTTTTGCCAGTAATGGTGGCGATGCCCTTAAGAACATAGTCATCCGAATTTAGGAAATTATCAACAGAACAGACCTCATAGCCATTGTCAATCAAATCAACCAAGGTGTGACTCCCAATGTACCCACATCCACCTGTTACCAATACTTTTTTGCCCATTTAATTTGAATCTTATTTCGACTTTTGAATGATTACCTTTGTGAAGGTAAGAACCATTTAATAATTACGCTAAAATTAGTTTGATGTTGGGAAATTCTCCAATCAATTTGATACCAGATTTATTAAAATTGGCAAAATCGGCAGGAGCTGCTATTATTGAAGTATATGATTCTTCGGCGGATGTTGTTTATACCAAAAAGGATGATGATAGTCCATTGACGGCAGCTGATCAAGCCGCAAATAAAGTGATCTGCGCGGGATTAGAACAACTAGAAGAGCAGTATCCCATCATTTCTGAAGAGAACAAACAGCTAGAATACACCGAACGTAAGGACTACACTAGGTTTTGGTTGGTTGATCCCTTAGACGGAACAAAAGAATTCATCAAAAGGAATGGTGAATTTACAGTGAATATTGCATTGGTGGAAAATGGCTCACCTATTCTAGGTGTTGTCTATGCGCCGGTGCTGGACGAAATGTATTGGGCTGTAAAAGGTAAAGGAGCGTTTTTGGAAAAAAGTGGAACGTCATCAAAACTCAGTGCTTTGGCTTTCGATAAAACGGACGAAAGACTTGGAATGATTTGTAGCCGAAGCCATTTGAACTCAGAGACAGAAGAATTTATTAGTCACTATAAAAATCCAGATTTAGTGAGTAAGGGCAGTTCATTAAAATTTTTAATGATCGCAAATCAGCAAGCTCATATTTATCCAAGGATTGCACCTACGATGGAATGGGATACTGGCGCGGCCCAAATTGTGCTTGAAGAAGCTGGTGGTGCAGTAATCAGTTTTGAAACAGGAGCTCCGCTTAAATACAATAAAGAGAATTTATTGAATCCATATTTTGTGGCTTATGGTGATTTAAAATCTGGACAAATTCTATAGCATGATATCAGCTGTCCTGATCGTCAAGAATGAAGCCAAAAACTTACCTGCTTGTCTCCAAGCTTTGCAAAAAGTTGTTGACGAAATAATAGTTGTTGATCATGAAAGTGATGATGACACTAAAAAAGTAGCGCTTAAGTTTAATGCAAAAGTTTTCAACAGAAAATGGGAAGGATACGCTGCGGGAAAAAACTTTGGCAATCAACAAGCTTCTCATGATTGGATCCTTTCAATAGATGCTGATGAAATAGTTTCAAGCGAATTGATAAATACAATTCGATCGCTGAAATTCACAAACAATAATGAAGTCTTTGCATTTGATCGTGCAAATTATTTTGGTGATACCTGGGTAAAACATTGTGGCTGGTATCCTGACTGGAAGGTTAGAATATTTCATAAAAGTATGGCGAAGTGGGAAGGAGATTTTGTGCATGAAAAACTTCGGTTTTTAGATAAGATGACACATACTAAGCTTGAAGGAAAGCTCAGGCACAATAGTTATAAAACAGAAAAGGATCATTTAGAAAGAATTGAAAGATACGCCAAATTAGGGGCAGAACAATTAATTAACAAAAGGAAATCGCCTAGTTGGTTAAAGCAAAAATTGAGTCCGGGATTTAGATTTTTCAGAACCTATATTTTGAAAAAAGGATTTTTAGACGGCAAGCTTGGTTGGGATATTAGTAAGCGCAACGCCTACATGATTCGAAGAAAATATGAATTGTATTCTGACTTGTTAAAAAAGCTTGCGGAATGAAAATTATGCACATTTCATCTGCATTAACTTGGCGAGGTGGAGAACAACAGATTGCCTATTTGATTGAAGGCTTAAAAGCTGCCGGCGTTGACAGTTTGGTATTCTGTGCTTCGGGTTCCGAAATGAAGAAATATTGCGCGCAAAATGACATTCCGTTTTCAACTTACATTAAAAAGGGTGGGGTGAGTTTTTCTGCAGCACGTGCTTTAGCAAATGCTGCAAAAAGCAACCTAGTAGATTTGATACACATGCATGATGCCCATGCTCATACCTATGCGGTGATGGCGGCAACATTTTTTGCTTGTAAACAGAAGATGGTCTTAAGTAGACGAGTGGACTTTCCGATTAAGTCTTCTTTTTTGACCCAATGGAAATACAATCATTCGTCGATTAAAAAAATAATATGTGTTTCAAAGTTTATTGAGAATTTGGTAAGAAGTGCAATAAAAAACCCTAATGAAGTTACGACAGTTCATAGTGGTATTGATCCAGGGAAATTTTCGCTGCAAAAGACTGGGAAACTGCGTGATTTGTTAAATATAAAATCGGACGTTTTTTTAATTGGAAATATTGCTGCATTGGCTCCACACAAAGATCATTTTACTTTTGTCGATGCTTGTGAAATCGTATTAAAAAACCAACCTACATTTCAATTCGTAGTTATAGGCGGAGATGGTGGAACTAGGAAGGAAATTGAAAGGTATATTCAAGAAAAAAACTTGCAGAAATCAATTCATCTTTTGGGCTTTAGAAATGACGTTCCTAAGTTGATCAAAGATTTCGACCTATTTCTTTTTAGTTCAAAAACTGAAGGACTTGGAACATCAGTTATTGACGCAATGGCCGCGGGAATACCTATCGTAACAACCAATGCGGGTGGAATTCCAGAGATCATTGATCATCTTGAAAATGGATGGCTAGCAAATGTAGGTCAAGCCAAAGATTTGGCCGAAGGTGTTTTGTTTGCCAAGGGTCAGCCTGAAGCAACTAAAAATTGGATTGCAAGCGGCAAACAGAAATTAGCCTTATTTGATAAACGTACTGTTGCTTCTAAAACCGCAAACATCTACAAAGAGATTTTGGCGAAAGATAAGTAGTCGAGGTATAAAAAAAAGGTTGCCTAAATAAAGACAACCTTCCGCGGAATGAGATCATCATCCCAGTAGAAATCATTTACCAGAAGGCAATCCTGGAGATTAACCGTAGACCCGATGTTTCAAGTCTAACCACTGGCGACCTTGACATAAAGTCGGTCAGCTTATTTTCTTAAGGTTTTGAGACTGCTTAATTCAGGCAATCATCCAGAATTGGAAAGGATTTCAACCCTTCTGATACTACAAAATTATCTGATTTTTTGCCGAAATGCATAGCCCTTTAGGGGTACTTAACACATTAATTATTTGAATAATTAAAGTCGGCTGATTGCAAGCCATTTATGCTTTAGACTATTGTTTCAAAAGAAGCTTGGTCGGGGTGATTTTGAGATTTTATTTAAAGAATAGGTTAAAGAAGTGGTAAAAGAACCTCAAGCACGATAATGATGGAATGATTTTTAAAATTCTACGTTATCTTTGTATTCACAAGGTTTTAAAAATGAAACACTATTCCGCCGCATTACTATTGGCCAGTCTATTGCTGTTTTCCTGTACAGGAAGCAAAAAAGCCAAAGTAAATCCCAATGAAATCAATTTTTCCCACTCAAAATCGCTGAGTCCGCTATTAGAAAAAGCAGAAAAGGAAAACAAACTATTGTTTGTAGATATCATGACTGAATGGTGTTTGCCATGTAAAATGATGGATGAAGATGTTTTCTCAGATCCTAATGTTATCCGTTTTATGAATGAAAACTTTATCAATTATAAAGTGGACGCAGAAAAGGAAAATGGACCTTTATTAGCACTTGTTTATGAGGTCAGTGCCTATCCCACTTTGGTATTCATAGATGATAAAGGAAAAGTAATCGTCAAAAATGTAGGAGCCGTTTCTCAAAGTCAGCTTATGAACTTGGCCCGAGAAGCTTTGGCTACAACAACAGACATGTAATCTTAATAATCACAAGATTGACCTAATCTCCTGATTAACAACTGTTAAATTGTGTCATAGAATTGTCAGGCAAGAAAAAATGGGCTATATTGTTTAAAAGACAACCAACCTTTCTACCCTAGAAAGACAAAACAATGCCTATGCGTTTCTTACTACCTATTGCCATTCTAGCTTTTTGTACCATCTTTTTTTCTTCCAGTATTACTAAAAATCAAGTTGCGAAAAATGCACTTGTTGTTGTTGGAGATGAAGTTCCAACTTTGCCAGATAGTCCATACGACTACGAAAATGATGGTTTTCCAGAACATCTATTAATGACGAATTGGGGGGAGAATGATAGTACAATTTTGGATGTTGTTACGAATGATGGAGCGACTTTAGGAAGAGTTTTATTTTATGATGAAATCTTGTCTGCAAATGAAAATATTTCTTGTGCTACCTGTCACAAGCAAGAAAGATCTTTTGCTGATGATACTCGATTTAGTGAAGGAGTAAATGTTGATACACGAAGAAACTCCATGCAATTAAATGATCTGGGTTGGACAAATAGGGCAGGGTTCTTTTGGGATATGAGTCAGCATGATCTTAAAGACATGGTTAGACTTCCTTTGCAAGACGAAAATGAAATTGGATTGACAGATCTTGAAGGAGTCATTAATAGGATGATTGCTACGGATTATTATCCTGAGTTATTCGAAAAGGCTTTTGGATCATCGACCATTTCGATGGATAGAATACAAATGGCTTTGACTCAATTCATCAGTGCAATGACCACTTTTAATACAAAATTTGATCAAGTGCAAAGAGGAGATGCTTTTTTCACTGCTGCAGAAGAAACGGGATTTCATATTTTTGAAGAAGCTTGCGGCATGTGTCATACCGACGGACAAAGTTTTATGCTTCCTATTTTTAATGGAAATACAAATGATGCTTTAAACTCTACACCATTTCTTTTTGCGAATGGCTTACCTATAGAAAACAATGACATTGGTGCAGGAGAGTGGAGTCCAGAACACGAAGGATTATTTAAAGCACCAACATTACGGAATATTGAAAAAACGGGACCTTACATGCATGATGGAAGATTCGAGAATCTTGAAGACGTTATGAAGCATTACAATGAAGACGCTGTAGAAGACGGATGGGGAGGAGTTCCTGCTGGTGGTTTTCAATTTGGGGATGAAGAATCTGATGCAATTATTGCGTTCTTGAAAACCTTGTCCGATGATACCTTCACCACAGATGTCAAATTTTCAAATCCATTTGAATCTGGAGTTGTAGATGTTGAAAAGCCTAATCAAGAGTTAACAACTTCAGTATATCCTAATCCGACAAATAGTTGGACTGCTATTTATTTTGAAAATCCGTCGGGGCGCAAAGCGGAGATAGTTGTTCGAAATATTCAAGGGCAATTGATTCGAAAGATGTCCACGAATAATAGTCAATTGAATATAGAAGTTTCGCAATGGGGAGCTGGTACATATATCTTAACTATAAAAGTTGGAAACTTGATATCCGAACAAAAACTTTCAGTGAACTAAATTTTTCTGAGAAAATATTTTTCGGAATTGCAGCTGGATTCAGTGCAATACTGTTAGAACATTGTCTTTAACGTCCAACAGCTTTAAGAATATATCGCCTTATTAGAATTTCCTAGTAATAATCACTTTATGATGAAATGGTTTCGATAACTTGGGAGCCATAAAATTGTAATCATCTTTGATATACTATGGGAGTTATTTACGGAATATTTTTGGCGATTGCCGTATTTTTTATTATCGCTATTTCAAGATCACTCACCACGTTTGTTCATGAACTAGGACATGCTATACCCTCATTACTCTTTACGAATGGTCCTGTAAAATTGATTGTGGGAAGCTATGGAGATGTTGACAGCCACAAATTGCATATTGGTCGCTTACAGATCTGGTTTAAATATAATCCGCTAGGTTGGTACACCGGTCTATGCCAGCATGAAAGAATTAGTATTTTAGGAAAAAACTTGATGGTAATTCTCGGAGGCCCCTTTGCAAGTTTGATGCTTTCACTTGGACTGTTATTATTAGTTGTTAAAGGAAGTTTTACAGATGGACAAATCTTTTTAATCTCCATTTTTATACTTTCTGGATTCTGGGATTTTTGTGTCAATATGTATCCTAGCAATTCTGGTATACCTTTAGCAAATGGAGGTCAAGCATTTTGTGATGGACGAATGATATTGAACTTGTTGCAAACTGCGGGACACGGCGAATTCTTAGAAAAGTTGAAAGAATTAGATGTGCAGAAGGACAAGAATGCACTTTTTTCTCATTATAATGACTATCTAAATAAAAAGCCTAGTCGAACGATTGCAACTATGATGGTCGAGGAATTCATGGATCAAAAAAGATATGAAGACGCTTTGGATGCTTTTTCAATCCACCTTAGACCTTTGAAAAGAAAACCGCGGGATTTTTTATTACTTGCCGAGGTTTATCAAAAGGTAAAAAACAATCATGAAGCACTTCGGTGTATTGAGCAATACCTTTACACTGAAATTAGAGATCTTCATGGTATTAATATGCGCGGAGAAATTCATCTGGATTTAGATAATGTCGAAGAAGCCTACAAGGATTTTTTCTCGGTATTGAGTATTGAACCAAATTCTGCAATCGCTCGGATTAACTATGGATATGTTCTCACCAAAAAGGAAGAATATGCTGCTGCAGCGCCGCTAATTGATAATACTATCGGATTGCTGGAAGATTATCCTAGACAACAATTTTATGCCGGATTTTTTTACATGAAAACAGGGCAAAATGAAGCAGCATTAAAATGTTTTAATCGTGCCAAAGAATTGGAGTGGGATCACCATGGGCTTAACTATTATATCAATGAAGTTGATGGAGGAGCTTTGGGTTAGAGCTAAGTAAAGTGGTTATCGGTTCAATAGTTCTTGAAAATCTTTTAAATATTTTCCACCAATTGGAATTCGTTTCTCTCCAATTATGATTTGATTGCGTTCGATATGGTCGATGTGATTCATGTTGATAATAAAAGATTTATGAACCCTTATAAAATTATCAGTAATAAGTCTTTCGTTAAAATTTTTGAGTGTATCAAGTGAAAGAATTTTTTTATCCGATAAGTGAATTTGAACGTAGTCGCTCAAGCCCTCAACATACTGAATGTCTGCAAAATTTATTCGGAGCGTTTTGTATTCAGACTTTACGAAAATATAATCGGGACTTTTTTTACTATCCTGAATTTCAGGACCTGGATTATTAGAAAGTCTTTTTTTAATACGATCCACGGCGATCATAAAACGATCCAAGGATACTGGCTTTAGAAGATAATCAACCACGTCATGTTCAAATCCTTCCAAAGCATATTGTTCATAGGCCGTAGTCATTACAAAATGGCATCTGCCTTTTTTAATTTTTAGAAATTGAATCCCACTGAGTTCTGGCATCTGTACATCTAGAAAAACCACATTGACCTTGAGTTCATCTAATTGTTGAAGCGCTTCGATTGGATTTGTAAAAGCACCAGCCAACTCAAGTCCTTCAGTCTTGGAGACATAGTCTTTTAAAAGATCTATTGCCAAGGGTTCGTCATCAATAATCATGCAGCGAATCATAATTCTACTGGTATTTTAAGCGTTGCGGTAAACCTATTATTTTTTTCTTCAACATTAAAATGTCGTTTAGGGCCGTAAAGTAATTCTAGCCTTTTCTGTATGTTTTTTAGTCCAATGCCGCCTACATTGTCCTTTTGTTGAATTTTAACAACATTGCTAACGTTATAAATTAATTGATTTTCGGCAGTAAATAGATTTATTGAAATTGGGTCTTCAGAATTGTGCAAGTCTCCATGTTTAAAAGCATTTTCCACAAAGGGAATGAGTAGTAATGGAGGGATTTGTATCATGCTGTCGCGTAATGTTGTTTCAATTTTATAGTGTATAGGTTTTTCTCTACGCAAAGATTGAAGATCAATAAAGTGTTGTATTTGATCAAACTCCTTTTTTATGGAAACCTTATGATCTGCTTCATATAGCGAATATCTAAGTAGTTTCGAAAGCTTATCCACCGCAGGGAGGGCGTTGTCCGACTTTTGATAAACAAGGGAATAGATATTATTTAAGCTATTGAATAAAAAATGGGGATTAATTTGACTCTTAAGGAATTTTAATTGTGTGGCTTTGTTTTCTGCAGCTAATAGTAGTTTTTCTTTCTCAGTCTTGAAGGAATGCTGAATGAAAAAGTAAACCATTGCAATACTTCCATATAAAATTGAATAGTAACAGTTGTCAATAAAATAGTAAATGACTTTAGTGCCTTGATTATAATTTCCACGGCCAAAATAATGAACACCGATAATTTCATCCGCAATGTATCGGAAGGCAATAGAAATCAAAACACCGCCAACTAAAAATGTGATTATCTTTTTCGTTTTTTTAGCTGTATAGAATTTTGTGAAAATATAATAGACCCACAGGCCAAACCCGATAAAGGCAATTACAAAAGTAAGACTTACTCTAAGATTGTCGAGTGAAAAGATATCCGATAGTGCCTGGGACTTGTTATTGGAATTCAGAAAATAGCGTACATCTCCTAAAAATATGTATATGGTAAGAGAGATGAGTAATACATTAAGCAGGCCTTTTTTCATATGGGTAAGTTAAGATATTCTGCTAAAAAGCGACTTGAAATACTATGCTTTAGTCAAATCTATCGGTCAATCGGCAAATTTTACCGGTGAACTAGAAATTACAGATAAAACAGTAATACCGGTCAAATCGGCTAGTTGATCGACTTCGTTTTTCTACGACGCCAAATGCCCACATCTTTGTATCGAACCAAATATTTTAGTAATGAAAATCCATTTAGTAATTATTCTACAAATTGTAATCGCCAGTGTTGGGTTTGCTCAGAATCCAAAGGAAGTACTATTGATAGGAACTATGCACCAGGTTAGCAAAGCAAAAAAGAATGCTTATAGACCAATGTTGAAAAAGGCAATCGCTTATGCTCCCGAAGCCATTTATGTTGAAAGACAAATGAAAGAAGATACCGTTAGTGTCAAAAACTATTTTCCGGAATTTTATGCGAAGGCAGATTCTTTAAGAAAGGTTAAAAGCTTTGATTTGGACAAAATTGAAATGCTTAAAAATAGAAATCTGAATGACTTAGATTCAAGTGAAGCTAAGCTTCTAGCTAGTTACTACTATTGTCAATTTGATTACGCCAATTACCATTACTACAGCTACGTCAGTCGTTTTGGAGTCCGGAGTGCAGGCAAGAGATCTGATAGAACAGAAAATGTGGACCTTAGTATTCCTCTAGCCATTGAAATGGATATAAAGGAAATTCGATCAATGGACAATCAAACATACTACCAAGAGTACCAGGACAATTGGAGGGCTTGTGATAAAGCTTCTGAAAGTGACGGTGAGGTAATGTATTTCAAAAAAGGAATACGAAAGGCTAATTTTCAAGGCGTTTGGGGTTTCTTTTTTGGGCTTGGAAAAATGGTAAATAAATCAAAAGTTTCAAACTTATACCATGAACTGAATTCTTTTGAATATAGAAAAACCAGCTGCGAACCATGCGATAAAGGGAATTACTATTGGGACTATCGCAATACACAAATGGCAAAGAATATTGCAACACAAATCAGTCAAGGAGGGGAAGAAAAAAGTGTGGTCATTGTCGGTGCTGGTCATATTTATGGCCTAATAGAAGCTTTGGAAAGAGATTATCCTGAATTGAAAATCAAATTATACAAAGACCTTTAAAATAAATATCATGAAAAATTTCAGCTTTTTTCTATTGTTGGTTATTCCTTTTTTCATGTCCGCCCAAGATACATTAGGGGTAAAGCATCTTGAAAAATATACCACTCATTTTTCAATAAACGGAAATGGAAAATTGGAAGGTGATGGCGTACAAATGCTTAAGAGAAATTTGAAAGAACATCCGGTGGTCTTGATTGGAGAATACCATGGTTCACCAAGGGTTTCAGAATTCACCGCTAGCTTGATTCACGAAATGACCGCCTTGGGCTGTAATAAATTTGTCGCTGAGGTCGGTCCCATTGCAACAAAGTATATTAATGAAATTGTATCTGCAAGCGATGATCCATTTGCTTCTTTGAAAGAATTGTGTGATCAATACAGAGTAGATGATTATCCTCCATTTCCTTTTTTCGATAATAAGGGGGACAAGCTTTTTGTTGATTTGTTGAAAAAATACAATTGGATAACTTGGGGAATTGATCAAGAATTTGTTGTTGGTTACCAAATGCTCGTTGATCGCAGCTTTGAAATGCTGAATGAAAAACAAAAAGGACTTATGAAGTCTATGATGACTGAAGTCAAAGATTCATTGAAATCTTTTTACGAAATAGATGATAATGATGGTAAGAGGTATTCTGTTTCTATCAAGGAGTCAAAATTAATTCCAGCGTACTTTGAGCAAATTTCAGAGCTTAATCCAGAGATTAAAGAAGTGGCTGATGCGTTATTCGCTACCAATACTATTTATTATTTGAATGCGATTAAAAAGTATTTGGAAAACAATACTTCAAGGGCTCGATACATGAAAACCAACATGAAAAGTTATATGAAAGCTAGTAATTTTAATCTGTCTGAAGATAGAATGTTGGTAAAGCTGGGTCAATATCACGCGGGAAGAGGTCTAAGCCCAATGGATGTTTATGATGTTGGCAATTTGATGAGTGAATTGTCAGAACTTAATGGAAAGAAAAGTTTGCATTTATGTATGCAATATCGATACTCAAAAGATGAATATGGGGAATCTGAAGGATAAAACTTTAGACAATAGAAAATGGATGTCTTCTGGAAGAGAAATCTTTCAAATGGGAAAAGCTGACCAATGGACGATTGTTGATCTGCGACCATTGCGACAAGATTATTTCTATAGCAGAAAATTTGTACAAACGGAAAGTTTACATCTTATTTTTAGAAGATTTGATCTCATGATCATCGCGCCGACTGAGGATTTTAATTGAATTTAGTAATAGATTGGTTGCAAAAAAGGCCAAAAGCGAAACCCCAATATACATTTGAGGTTTTCAACACTAGAAAGCTTTGTAAATACCTTAATGCTTTGAAAGTGGAGTATAAGGATATTCTATGTACCGATATAGAAATAATTTTCCCAGTTAACAATTTTTAACACACCTTTTCATACGTTTTAAGGAAATCTTAGGAATGAAAATAGAGGAAGAAATGTGAATTATTTACATCTTTAGAATCATTCTTACTGGTAAACCTAAGCTTATGAGAAATTGCCTTTACTTCTTTTTATTGCTAATTGTCTTTTCTTCATGTAATCGAAAATTAGCATTAATAGGTTATGATCAAAATGGAACTGTCTCGCAAAAGCAAAAGTCTAATCCTGTCGAATTAGAAATTAATTTGGCTCATCAAACAAAGAAAACAATTGCCTTTGAAGTAAGCATCTCAAATCAATCCGATGAAATAATCAATATTGATCCAAATGATTTTTTCTATACACCAGAGGATTATTCTTATTCTATTGATGCTTTTGATCCGGAATTCTTACGATTCCAGATAGAACACCCCTTGGAAGCTATTGCTGAAAATGCTCAATATGATTATGCGAATAGTACTGTTTGGATGGATGTTGCATTGCTTTCAGATATTGCTTTTGAAACGGATATGGGTTATATAAGTATGTCTGGCATCCGGTTCCTAAAATATTGGTCGGAAATTAGGGATAGTAAAAAGGTTTTGATTGAAGAATTATTGGAAGAACAAAATTTGAAAGCAGGAGCTAAGGTGCGCGGTCTAATATATTTTCCTAAAAAAGAATTTAAAACAAAACGGCTGATATTTATTAATTGGGAAAAAGAAGACGGGGTGGAGAACCGAAGGTTCCTGGTAGACAAATGGAAAAAATAAACTTCTTAAATTAAAAAATTATTCCTCTTCTTCTCCAGCTTGATTAAAATAAGTGAAAATCTTTTTAGCATTGGCCTTGCCGGCAACGTTTGCTAAAGCCTCTTCGTCCAGCGCTTTGATTTTCTTTACAGATTTAAATTCCTTTAGTAGCAACTCAGAAGTTTTTTTCCCAATCCCTGGAATGTTGGTTAGTTCTGTACTTGTAAAGAATTGAGATCTTTTTAAACGATGAAAGGTGAGGGCAAAACGGTGTGCTTCATTTCTAGCTTGCTGAATTAGTTTTAACGATTCAGACTTTTTGTTAATATAGATTGGAATGGGATCGTTAGCGAAAAATATTTCTTCTAACCTTTTCGCAATACCAATTACGGTAACCTTATCTTGAATTCCTAGCTTATTGATTGACACCATTGCGGCACTGAGTTGTCCTTTGCCTCCATCAATGATAATCAATTGAGGGAGTTCTATGTTTTCATCGAGCAATCTTTTGTACCGGCGATAGACTACTTCCGTCATTGAAGCAAAATCATCCGGTCCAACTACCGTTTTGATATTGAAATGTCTATAGTCTTTTTTGCTTGGTTTCGCATTTTTAAAAACTACACAACTGGCCGTAGGATTGGTCCCTTGGATATTGGAATTATCAAAACATTCCAAATGCAAAGGCAATTGATCCATGTTTAAGTCAGATTGTAAAGTGCGAAGGATTCTTTCTGCTGGAGTTTGCTTATTAACCCGATTCATCGCTTCTTTCTTCTTTTGAAGTTGGAAGTAGATCACATTCTTTGAAGACAAATCAAGCAACTTTTTTTTATCTCCTCTTTGAGGAACAGTAATAGCTACTTCTGAATCTTCAAAAGGAACCTTCATTGGTACTGCAATCTCAGGAGCAATGCTGTTAAATTTTTCTCTTAGATACGGAATTGCATATGCCAATAACTTCTTGTCGTCATCGTCAAGGTTAATTTCTAATTCTAAAGTAAATGTATTGATCAATGCACCATTGATAACCTTTAGGTAATTTACAAAAGCAGCTTTCTCTCCTTTGGCAATTGTAAATACATCCAAATCTCGAATAGAAGAACTTACCACGGTTGATTTACCTTGGTATTCAACAAAGGCCTCCAGCTTGTCTTTTATGTTTTGCGCTTTTTCAAAATCTAAATCTTCCGCATGCTGTTTCATCAAAGCTTTGAAATGATTTTTTACTTCGCCAAAGTTTCCGCGTAGGATATTTTTGATCTGGGTAATCTTAGCATTGTAACTTTTTTCGTCTTCAAGATTCACGCAAGGTCCAAGACAGTTTTTGATATGGTATTCTAAACAAACTTTAAACTTACCAGCCATGATGTTTTTTTCGCTGAGATTTAAAGTACAAGAACGTAGTGGAAAAAGCTTTTTGATTAAATCTAAAATGATTTTTATTCTGGCCTTAGAAGTGTATGGACCAAAGTAGGTACTTCCATCCTTAAAAACTTTGCGTGTTAAAAACACTCTTGGGAATCGCTCTTTTTTTACTACAATATAAGTGTAAGATTTACCATCCTTCAACATGACATTATAGCGCGGTTGAAATCGCTTGATCAAAGTATTCTCGAGCAACAAAGCATCCGCCTCGGTTTCTACAATGGTAAATTCAATACGCGCCGCATTTTTCACCATGACCCGAGTTCGATAGGCCAATCCTTTTTTAGAACCAAAATAATTGGAAAGCCGGTTTTTGAGCACTTTTGCTTTTCCGACATATAAGATGGTGTCTTGAGCATCTATAAAGTGATATACCCCCGGTTGTTTCGGGATGGTATCCATCATTGCTTTATAGTCTGCTGTTGTCATTTTAATGTTGAAGTTAGTTGAAAGGTGTTCTCAGCAAAGCTTCGATCTACCGTTGAAATTTGTGGAAATTTTGTCAATGAATTTGTATTGAGTTTAATTCCTTTTGCAATTGAATAATAATGCGAAGCCCACAATCCACCGTCTAAGAAGCTTGATTTTTCTGACACAAATTTCAGCGGATAATCCGCCTCCGGCGGACCGCCTTCTAACTAACTTATATTTGTTAACCTACTCGTCGTCGTCTTCAAACAATTCTGCCTGCCCTTCCACATCAAACTCCACAGAATCCCCAACTTTGAGTTTGTCTGCATCAGGATGTGCGATCTGTTTCAATCCAGTAATTTTGTGATCCGCTAATTTATTACCAATAGCCTTCCAGCCTTTGACATCCATAAATTCACCAAGTTCAATTTCCCACAATTCTTTTTCCTTACCCACTTTCACATAATACTCGAGATAAGGATTTTCTTCAGTGGAAGCAAAAAGCAATTGAGATTTTTCATGCTCACCAATAAATCCAAATATTTTCTCCGTGGCATTGGTTTCGATTTGGAATCGTTTCACCATCGTCCACTTTTTACTACCTTCGTAATAGATACAATTTACGACCATCTCATCGCTAAGCTTTGTTGCGCTGATCACCTGCTTAAGATCGAATCTTTTGTTCATATCTATTGGAGTGATCTCATAGCTTCCATTTTTATATAAAACACAAAGCATATCTCCAGTGTCAAATTCTCCAAGAAGATTACCTCTTTCTTCAGTATTGATTTTTCCTGAGACAGGATCCATCCAAATCTTTATGGAACCCAGAGTTGATTTACCAACTTCAAGCTGTGTGATTTTACGCACTGGATGCTTGGTGATGATATTTCCCCCAGAACCTCGACCTTTTATATCTAGTTCTCCAAAGTCAAATTCGAACTGCTTGATTCTGGCTCTTGATCCTTGACTTAATTGAATATTGACGACTTCAGATTCACCATTTGGCCATGCAGAAAAGTACAGAATCTTAGAACCTTTATTTCCTTTTGTTAAGTGATATTCTTTTTCTCTGGTAATTGATTTAACAGAAAAACGTTTTGCCATTGATCGTCCAGTTTTTCCATCAACATAAACCATGTTGTACGTAGTTCGTTCGTCACCTTTTTTCCAAACAGCAACATGAATGATGTTCTTTCCAATGAAAACCTTATCGGCCATTTTTACTACTTTGAAAACACCGTCCTTTCTTACTGCTATAATCAAATCAATATCAGAACACTCAGAAATGAATTCGTCTTTTTTTAATCCTGATCCGATAAAGCCATCTTTACGATTTACATAAAGCTTGGAATTGTTCATGACGACTTGACGAACCTTAATGGTGTCAAATGTTGTAATCTTAGTTCGTCGTTCTCTTCCTTTTCCGTACTTAGTAAGTAAGTTGGAATAATAAGCAATGGCATAATCAGTAAGATGCTTAAGGTCGTGTATCACTTGAGCCAACTCTTCTTCCAATCTTGCGATCAGTTCATCAGCTTTGAAGGAGTTGTATTTAGAAATTCGTTTGATTCGAATCTCTGTCAATTTGACAATATCTTCTTGAGTGATTTCTCTATTTAGCTTTAATCGCTTGTCTCCTTTTTTCTTTTTACTCTTAGGAGTTGCAACATATTTTTTCAGCTCGGTATCAATCGTCTCAATTACTTCTTCAAAGGATTCACATTCTTCAATCTCTCGGTAGATTCGATTCTGAATAAATATTTTTTCCAAACTTGCGAAGTGCCACTTTTCTTCAAGTTCTCCTTTTTTTATTTCTAATTCTCGACGTAGTAATTCTTTAGTTTGCTCTGTACAAATGCGCAGCATCTCGTTCACAGAAATGAAGTGCGGTTTGTCTTCAATGATAACACAGCAATTCGGAGAAATGGAAATTTCGCAATTGGTAAAGGCGTACAAAGCGTCCATAGTGACATCCGGAGATATTCCCGGAGCCAAGTCAATCAGAATTTCAACATCCTTTGCAGTATTATCGGTAACCTTTTTGATTTTGATCTTACCCTTATCATTTGCTTTGACAATGCTATCAATCATTGAAGCAGTAGTTACAGAATAAGGCAGTTCCTTAATCGCCAAAGTAGATTTGTCTACTTGTTCCACTAATGCTCGAACTTTCACTTTGCCACCACGCTTTCCTTGGTTGTAGTCGGTGACGTCAATTAGTCCACCAGTTTGAAAGTCAGGATATATTTTCGGTTTCTTACCTTCCAATACTTTGATCGAAGCCTTAATGAGTTCTATAAAGTTGTGAGGTAAAATTTTTGTAGATAGTCCAACTGCGATTCCATCTGAGCCCTGTGCAAGCAACAGCGGGAATTTCATTGGTAAAGCGATTGGTTCTTTTTTTCTCCCATCATAACTCAATTGCCAATTGGTTGTTTGATTATTGAAAGCAACTTCTAAAGCAAACTTGGTCAATCTTGCTTCGATGTATCTTGGAGCCGCAGCACCATCGCCAGTTCTAAAATCTCCCCAGTTTCCCTGGCAGTCGATCATCAAATCTTTTTGTCCAACATGAACCAATGCCGCACCAATGGCTGCATCACCATGCGGATGAAATTGCATAGTTTGACCAATGACATTTGCTACTTTATGGTAACGACCATCGTCCATTACCTTCATGGCATGGAATAATCTTCTTTGCACGGGCTTCAGCCCATCGATGATGCCAGGAACGGCACGCTCGAGAATAACATAGGAGGCGTAGTCTAGGAAATATTCTTCGTACATCCCTGAGAGGTGCATCACATCGGTCTCAGTATTCACCGGCGGGGGGCCGAGTGGGATATTTTTCTTCTTACTCATAGTGTGTGTTAACAGATAAAAACGGTCCGTAAAGCTAAGGAAAATTGTTTGTTTTGGTAGCGTAACACATTAATTGCATTTTAAGCCTTTTCTATGAAAGATATGACCATTTAGAAGGATTGGATTGATTCCAATCTAATTTGTGAGACAGGGCACTTCCACAAATGAATACTTTTTAATGAAGAAAATGAACTAGAAAGCATATGATGATGACTTCATTTTCTTTAAAATGATAGCGGTTGTGGAGTGAACAAATAAATAGGTTGAAATTGGTTGAAAGAGTGCTTCGAAAGTGTTCCAAGCAGCTCGTTGAAATTTGTTGAAATTCGTGTTGAAGAAGCAAGCTTCTCCAACGGTGGTTGGTAAGCTCTACGGGGTGAAAACACTTAAATTTTAATGAATTCTAACGTTAGCCAAACTCAATAATTTGAGATTCTTGTCCAGACAATGACTCATTTTTAATATTAACTACAAACTTCAACCAATTTCAACGGCCAGTTCGCCTAGAGCGGACCGCCTTTCAACCAATTTCAACCAAAAAAATCCACCACAAAAAGCAGCATTCCCCCTAAATCCATCGTTTTAAACACACTGTTCAGCACAGCAATAGGAAAAGGAACAACCTCGTTATTTGGGTAACTTCAATGAATGAGGTAAATTAGACACCAGATATGGACATAGTCTTGCCTTTAGAGAATCAGGAAAAAGACTTGATAGAAGCTTGTGTGCGCAAGGAAAGATGGGCACAAAAGCAGTTATATCAAGACAATTATAGCTCCCTTATGGGAGTTTGCTTGCGTTATTCCAATAACAAGGAGGACGCACTCGACATCCTGCATGAAGGTTTCATTAAGATTTTTAGAAATATCGCGAAATACACGATCGGAACTTCCTTGGGCGCTTGGATGAGAAGAATTATGGTCAACACGGCTATTGATTACTATCGAAAAGCTGTTCGAAGAAGAACTGAAGATTTGGATCAGGTCTACGACATTAGTACTAATGACCCAGATGCAATTTCAAAGTGTGGCGAAAAAGAAATTCTTGCAGCCGTTCAAACATTGTCCCCCGCCTATCGAGCTGTATTTAACCTTTATGTCATTGAAGGCTTTTCCCATAGAGAAGTAGCTGAACAACTTGACATTACAGAAAGTACATCCAGATCAAACCTTGTTAAAGCAAGGTCAAAGTTAAGAGTCATCTTATTGGCGAAATACAAAGGATATGGGCAAATTTAACCTGGACGAACACATAAAAAAGGCCTTGGAAAATTACCAAGCACCTTTCCAGGAAAATCATTGGGAGCTCTTTGAGCAAGAATTGAATGCACCGGCAAACGCAGATTTGTCAGAGAACCTTGACGACCATATCGTTAGAGAAAAACTTTCCAAACTAAGCCCTCAAGCAGAACCTCAACATTGGGATGCATTAGCCGCCAAAATGGCCACAGTTTCTATGGATCCAATTGTGGAAGATGCCTTGGTCGATGGAGTCGCTTATGAAAGTTTACACGATCTCAACCCACCATTCGAAGAAGCACATTGGGATTTGATGGAAGAAAAGATTGAGTCTGAATTGGGATGGCAAAATAAAGTCGTACGATACAAACTCGTCGAACTTTCTTTAGTCTTTCTTTTCCTATTCACCTTTGTTCAGTATTGGCCGAATGCCAAAGTCATTATTCCAAAGCTAATTGAAAAATTCCCAGCGGAACAGAAATTAGCGCCTAAGGTGGAATCCGAAACCACTACGAAGGAAACATCAATTTTGAACAATGAGCCGATCGCTTTAAATGAAAACACTAACATTATTGAATTGGACAGAGGTGCAATTGATAATGAACTAACATTGGAAAACAATTTGAATCCTTCAGTAGGAATATTCTCTGCTTTAGCTCAAAGAGTAGGAAGTAGAAAAAACATTGAAGGTGATCCATCCGCAATTAATATTGTGCGCGATGTGAAAACTGTTGCAATGATTGATAAACGCTTTTCTGAAGTGGCAATCATGGCTCAAGAGGAAAAAACTTTCCAGCAAGAACAAGTTGATCCAAATTATGAATTTGCTAGTTTTGAAATGTTAAGCAATTTGAATGAAGGACTCTTAGAAGAACCAGCATTGAGTTTTCCTGATTGCCATGATTGCATGAAAACTAAGAATCCTTCTTATCTAAGAATAGGAATGAAAGGAATCGGCAACTTGGATTTTTATTCTACTCAAGTTGCTCCTGAATCTAGTTTGAATAGAGAGACGCAATTTGTAGCATTAGACACCGTGCGTCCTTACGAATATGGATATGGAGGAGGATTAACGATTGGGGTAAGAAGAGATAGATGGGAGTTTGAGACTGGGCTTTTTTACAGTACTAAGCAAATTAATCCAGATTCAGTTTATGTAGTTGTGGATAGAGGTTCTTTATTGTCTGGATTCAAGGGAACTGGTTGGATAGGTTCTAAGTTAGACTTGTTGCAAATACCGATGAATTTCCGTTTTGATTTTCTCAACAAATCTAAATGGAAAGCTTATGCTCAAAGTGGTATGACTTTTAATATGGCTTTAAACTCAATAGATAGATACCAAGAAGTTTTAATCGCTCCTCAAAATTTAAGAGGCGTTGAAGAAAAGTTTGAAGACACGCGAATAGCCATTGCTACAACGAACAATGAAGGGATTTCTCAAGGAGGAAGTTTTAGTCAAAATTCCTACTTTAATTTGGATATTGGTTTTGGATTAGAGCGCAGTTTTAGTCCGAGGTATTCGGCATTTATTCAAACAAATTATCACTATTTCTTGGGCGTTAATGGTTTGAAGAATACCGGGTTGGATGTGAATTCAATTTCCATTCAAACTGGGTTCAAAGTTTCTTTGAAGAAAAGAGAAACGAAGTCAGATCATAGACATTCTAATGCCCTTCATTTAGGAGAGCATCTTCAGTTGAAATAATTTTATCCTTGAAAACAATTTTGGATTTTTCTGGTTTCACCTCTTTACTTAGGTAAACCTCATAAACCTAATTTATGAAACCATTTGGCTACGCTACTCTTTTATTGATGTTGTTACAATCGTGTTCGGTTAAAGAATACAAATCTTCTTCAACTCCTATTCAACATGGTCTTTGGGATTCACTCCTACAAACACATGTTTCGGAATCGGGTGTTGTAGATTACAATGGTTTGAAAAAAGATTCCGTTCGATTAAATCAATATATCGAACTTTTATCAAGTGCACATCCGAATAAAAAGAACTGGACAAGAGATGAACAACTAGCCTATTGGATAAATGCTTATAATGCTTTTACGGTCAAAATTATGGTGGATAATTATCCGGTGGCCAGTATCAAAGACATTAAAAATGGAATTCCATTTGTCAATACAGTCTGGGATATTAAATTTATTAATATAGAAAGTGCCAATTATGACTTGAATAATCTTGAGCACGGAATAGTGCGACCAATGTTTAATGAACCTCGAGCACATTTCGCATTAAATTGTGCATCTTTTTCTTGTCCGAAGTTGAGAAATGAAGCATATACTCCACAGCAATTAGAAGCGCAACTTGCGGATCAGACAAGGTATTTCTTGAAAAACGAACGCAAAAATATTATCAAGGATTCGAAGTCTGCTCAACTTTCCAAACTATTTAGTTGGTACTCTGGTGACTTTAAGGTTGACGGAAAAACGGTTATCGAATTTATTAATCAATATAGTGAGGTGCAATTAGCTGCAGACGCTGAGATTTCTTATTTAGACTATTTGTGGAATGCGAATGACAAGTGATTTGAGAACACTTATTTGTTGAAATCCTTCTTTACACGATCTAAATCTCGCTTATTGTCTTTGGCTTTCAAAGTCTCTCGCTTATCGAAAGACTTTTTACCTGTAGCCAAGTTAATTTCTAACTTAGCATATCCTCTTTCATTGAGGTATAATCGATAAGGAACAATTGAGAATCCCTTTTCCTTAGTTTTTTTCTCTAACTTCTTCAACTCTTTCTTGTGTAACAACAACTTTCGGTCTCTTCTTGTCTCGTGATTGAAAATATTGCCATGGCTGTATTCTCCGATGAACATAGACTTTGCCCAAAGTTCTCCATCCATGAACACACAGTAAGCATCATTCAGGTTTGCAAATCCACCACGTATGGCCTTGATCTCCGTACCGTATAGCTTGATTCCGGCCTCGAAAGTTTCGATAAACTTATATTCGAAAGCCGCTTTTCTATTCTTGATCTCAAGATTTCCACTTTTCTTCTTTTTCGCCATAGCTCGCCAAAAGTACGGTAAATCGTGGTTTGGGACAAGTAGATTTGCTTCTCGTCAATTTGCGGAAAGAATAAATGTGTACTCCTTTAGATTTTCTCAATCTTTACTGCTGTTCCGTAGGCCAATATTTCTGCACAACCTTGCATGACCATCGATGTGGTAAATCTGACATTTAGAACAGCGTCCGCTCCCAAGTCCTCTGCATCTGCAATCATTCTACGAATAGCTTGTTCACGGGAATCTGCCATAAGTCTAGTGTATTCTTCGATTTCGCCACCTACTAGGTTTTTCAAGCCCGCAAAGAAGTCTCTTCCAATGTTCCGAGCACGAACAGTACTTCCACGAGCAACATCTAAAGATTCTGTAATCCGATAACCAGCTAAGTGGTCAGTGTTGGAAAGCATCATATTGTTTTATTTAGTTCGAAATTATTAATTGGGTTTTTGAATAGAAGTAACAGCATCAAAGTCTTTGCTATATCCAATAGCGGTATTTTGCTTAAGCCATAGTTACTCGTAGCGCAAAGACTCAATCGGATCCATTGCAGCTGCTTTCATCGCTGGATACATTCCACTCATAACACCTACGATTACGCATAGGATAATTCCCAGGAACATCCAAAACCATGGGATTAGAAAGGAACCTCCTAAGGCCAGTGTGACTACGTTACCGATCATGATTCCTAAAAGAATTCCAACGATTCCACCTACTTGACAAATCAAAACAGCTTCTGTTAAAAATTGCCAAAGGACATTTTTACTCGTTGCTCCTAAGGCCTTGTTGATTCCAATTTCTTTGGTACGCTCAGTCACTGTCACGAGCATAATGTTCATCAATCCAATAGCTGCTCCAAGCAAAGTGATAAGACCAATAGCAATAGCTGAGAATCTCAACATTGAGGTATTGTCTTTAATGATTCCAATGAGTGAATCACTTTTCACAAATTCAAAATCATTTTTTTCACTGACTTTTAATCTCCTTGCTCTCCGCATAGCTCCCGTGGCCACAGCTTCTGCTGACCCAATCTCTTCGGCACTTCGAACGGCAACGGAAATTTTGTAATAGTCATTAGGATCGCCGTAATATTTTTTGGCTGTAGTCAATGGGATTAAGATATTGTTGTCTTCACTATTTCCAAAGCTGGATCCTTTCGACTCGAGGATTCCAATAACTCTATATTTGATGTTATCGATATTGATCAGTTGGTCCATGGCTTTAGGAGAATCGTCTCCAAAAAGGTTTTTGACTATGTCTTTTCCAATGATTGCACGGTTAGCACCACTTAGCACATCGGCTGGAGAAATGTTTCTTCCAAGTTCTAGAGAGAATCCATTGTTAGAAAGATAAAATTCATCAACTCCTTCTACTCGAACATTGGGATTCGTTTCTTCCTTCGCAAATTTTGCAGTGGCGAATGAAGTTCCGCGCACGGAGATAGCCACAGTTGCTGGAAATTCAAATTCTTCTTTGAACCTGAGAGCTTGTTCATATTTGATCACCTCCGCTCGCTTGGTCATTTCTTTTCCGCCGGCTCTACGAACGGTCTCCCTTAATGGCCTAACTGAGAATGAATTGGCGCCGACTCTGCTGAAATTGTCATTAAGTGAAAATATGGCTGCATCTATTGCGGTTAGGATTCCAACCAAAGACATGATTCCAAAAGCAATAATGAAAATAGTCAGGACCGATCTTAATAGATTGGAACGCACAGAGCTAAGTGCTCGCCAGAATATTTCTTGCCATTTCATTTGTCGAAGATAATGAAACACCTAGGACTTAGAAGGAAGACTAGATGAATGACTGGTTTTATTGGATAAATAGATAGAATTCCCAAACGTGTTGAATAACTCTTTTTAAAAACTATTAGTTGGCATAGGCCAAATTATGTTCAATTGCATGTTTTCTTAGGCCGCGACAGTTTTTTTTAGATAAATTGAAGGTTTAACTCTCAATTTAAAATAAAGCTAAATTCAACATTCATCTAGTTAGTCGGTTATTAGGGCAGTGATTTATATACATGTATTGCTTATTGTGATTCAAACTTCTTGAATAATTTAAATAACTCATTAGGGCATTATTTTTGAATAGTCACTAGTAATAATACTACAATCTGCAATAAAGGCAGTGATCTTCTAAAACGTATTTTTATGAGAAGCCTGCTTTTAATTTCAATTCTTTTTATTGCACTTCCCAGTTTGGCCCAAGATAGATCAAGAATGCTGTGCGTTTTTGACATGCAAGATCGTAACAACGAATCCAATGATGCCAGAATATTTTCTTGTACTCATATGGCTAATGTAGCTGGTCTTCCTGCAAGGGTAACTTTTGATATAGAGGAAGCCTTGATGTATGGCGTTATTTTATTCAGCTCCGAATTTAAAAATGGCAGTTTTACTTCTGAGGAACTAAGTTCGTTAGAAAATTTTGTTGAAACGGGTGGTGTGATTATCTCTTCAAGAATTGATGATGAGGAATACTTTGACCTTTTTGGTATTTCAAATGTTCATGATTCTAAGAATCGTTATTCGTTAGATTTTGAAATAGATAAAGACGAAGTTCTTTTTGATTTGATTGATGAAGAATATGAGCAATCCATTTCTTTAGGTCGGTCTAATGGACAAGATATTTTTAAGACGGTTTCTTATGAAACTACTTCGGCGAAAACATTAGCCAAGTTTGATGATGGTTCATCCGGATTTATTCAAAATAGTTTTGGCGAAGGAACAGCTTACAGTTTTGGTTTCACTTGGAAAGATTTAATTGTTCGAAATCAAATCAATAGAGATTACGAAGCTCAACGGATTACAAGCAATGGATTTGAAGCTACGCAGGATGTTTTGTTTTTTTTAGTAAGAAATATTTTTTCAAAACATATTCCATATAGTGCTTGGAAACATACTAGTCCTAGAAATTCTAGTTCTACTTTAATTGTCACTCATGATTTAGATAGTAAAACAGGCATGGATTCCATGCAGGTTTTTGCAAGTCAAGAAAGGGAAAGAGGAATAACAGCTACTTACAATATTACAACCAGGTATTTTGATGATTACACAATGGGGCCATTTTATACAAATAATGGAACTGTAGTTGATTTTGTCAAAAATCTGAGACATGTCATTGGTTCTCATTCTGTGGGTCATTTTTTCGACTTCGCGGATGATGATATTTTCCCAATGGGCGAAATGGGTTTAACACAAGAAAATTATACTCCCTACAATGATGGAGTAGTTACATCAGGAGGAACTGTCTTTGGCGAATGTGAGGTTTCGAAGAATATTTTGGAAGAAAATCATAATTTGAATATTCGTAGTTTTCGTGCGGGCCACTTGGCATACAACAAATATTTAATTAATGTCTTAGATACTTTAGGGTATGAATTCGATAGTAATTTCTCTTCAGCAGACATTTTGACCAATTTTCCTTTTCAATGCAAATATGGAAGAAGTTTCAGCGGTAAAGTTTCAGATGTTACAGAGATACCGGTCACCATCTCGGATGTTTTTCATGACAACCCAATAACCTCAACCAATTTTGAAAGTAAGGTTGATATTTGGAAAACCATTTTTAATCAGAATGACAGAAATGGGGCGGTTACAACTTTGTTGATTCATCCAAACAGGTTATGGAAGAATACTGCTCAAAACTTATTTTTGGATCAGTTGCCAAGTTCATCAAATATTATGGAGATGACTAGATTTGGAGATTACTGGAATCAAAGAAAGAACGTTACGTTCTCTTCTTCTTTGGATAATAATCAATTGACTATAAAGTTAAATCAAGCCCTAACTATAGAGAACGAAGAAGTGAGTTTTATCGTTGCACAAGGACAAGATCTAAATGATATTCTGATTCTGGATCATTTGGGGAATGAACTAGATTTAAACCAAGAGGACTGGAAAGAAAATGATGTGATGGTATTTGTTAAAGCTCCGGTTTTAAGCGGAATTCCAGATTCAAAAGCGACGTCTAAAACAAATATTATTCTATTTCCCAATCCTACTCAAGAGCAATTTTATATTCAGTCTGATGTAGAAATATTAGATGCGAATGTTGTTAACATTCTTGGACAATCAGTTGAAGCCTCTTTTTCCAAAAGAGATAACTTGATTCAGCTTGATGCACGCACGCAGAGTGGATTGTACTTTATTGTTATGAAACTGGTGAATGGAGAACAAGTGATTAGGCAAATGATTAAAGAATAATAGGCCAATTAGGATATTTGGAGGATTCAATAAAAATGCGATCATGAAAAATCATGATCGCATTTTTAGTTTAACAGCATTGAGCTCCAAATAGTCATGTGCAACTTTACTTCAGGTATTCTGCAACAAGATTACTACTGAAGAATGGTCTAGAAGAATTTTTTTTCAAAAAACCCAATAACATTCAAGCGTTTTTCCTTTCTCAAGGATAGTATTACTGTAACGTTGATCAACTCTTAATGAATTAACGAAGTAATACTCCTATTTTGGATGGCCATCCAAACGGATAGATCGCTTCTTCTAAATAAAATGAAAAATGAAATATTTAAATATCTACCTGATTTTATTGGTATTCTGTTTTACAGCTTGTCAGAAAAATGAAGACCTTACAGAGACCGTTAAAGATTTTTCTCTATCGGAACTTGTGCCAACTTCTAATCTGACTTTGACAGGCGGTGTTGGGGAATATGGAAGTTACTTGCATTGGACAAATCGAAACTTCCGGTTGCAGAATGTGAAAATTCAATTGATGTACAACGACGAGGTATTGGATGAGACCAATACAGACGAAGTAGGGACCTTTAGTTTTCCAACACAGCCGGTTCCAAACGAAGGCGCCTATCTCTTGTTTGAATCACCAGGTTTTTATAATAATGTAAGTAAAGTTGATACTTTCAGTACTTCAATTTTTGGGGCAAATATGCTAAGAAAATCATATCCTAATCTTAGCGGTGAGGCAATCAGCAATGGTGGTCCCTATATTAAATTGAAAGGCGTACTGCAAGATCCTTCAGAAGCGAACATTCCACTTTATTACATTACAAATTCGGCAGATGAATTGATTGGGACAACAACACCTGTTGACGATTTTAATGCTTTTACGATTACCACTTTGGCAAATGAAGAACTGTTTTTGCATTACAAAGTTGATTGTCATCCAGAAGGGGTGATTCCATTGGGCTCGTTTTCGGAAGATACAGATATTGGAGTGTTGCTTGATCAAAGTTTTGACTTTTCAAAGAACCTTAGAGGACTTTTTATATCTAATGTTTACGATTGCTTGGGGGCTAATTTATCAGAATATTCAATCTTTTTTAATCTTGATGGATTGACCGAGCATAGCTGGGGAACATCAGGTTTTGGAGCTTGGGAATGTGATTTATTGGTACATCCAGTGATTGTAACTGTAGCTACTCAAAGCCCAAGAAGATATCAAGAAAAGATCGTTGACTTTTCTCAACCGCTGGGAAATTTATTTGACATGACCCTGTGTACGGAAGATGATACGTACATTAAATATACAATAGGTGGTGGTGCTGAAATTGATCCTAATCTTTTTACCTATGCAAATATTCTTCCTAATGGTCAATTATTGCTTAAGCAAAAAGATCCAGATTATGATAACGGTACAGATATTACCTTCTTTGCTTCAGGATCTAATGTGGGAAGTAGTCCTACCGATGTCGTTTTTTATTCTGGACTAGAAATATTGCTTGGAGGGTATGGACTGACAATGAATGTCACATCGAATGATGGCGAATTTATCGAGGGGACTTTTTCTGGAGAAGCGCTTGATGCATTTGAATCTTCATTAGGAAATCTAGAAGGCAGTTTTAGAGCTCGGATTCAATAATTTGATTGAAAGAAAATAGCTGATCATTTATTCCTCATTTGACGCCTCTACTAAAAATATTTTGAGCCGACAGATGAGGAGTAAATCAGCTTGCAGAAAATGACACTAATTTTTCTATAAAACTAGAAGTGTAAACCAACTTGGCAAACAAAACAGACATTAAGGATTTAATACTGAAAAGTAAAAACCAGGAATGGAAAGCGCAGAAGGCGCTTTACTTAATGTATGCGGACGAAATGATGTCAATTGCAATTAGATATACTAAAGATCATTCTGCTGCTAAAGATTTGGTTCAAGAAACTTTTCTTACATTTTTTAAAAAAATAGAACAGTTTGATGAAAGCAAAGGTGCATTGGGAGCTTGGATGAGTAGAATATTAATTAATCAAGCATTGAAAGATTTTAGAAAAAATCAAAGAATGGTTTTTGTTGCTGAAGAAACTTTTGCGGCTGAAGTTTCAAGCGAGATTTCCGTTATTGAAAAATTAGAAGCCGAAGATATTTTGAAATTGTTAAAGGAGTTGCCGGAAGGTTGCCGTGTTATCTTTAATCTAAAAGTAGTAGAAGGTTATTCGCATACTGAAATTGGAGCGTTGTTAGGGATAACAGCAAGTGCTTCGCGATCGCAATTGACTCGGGCGAAAAAAATACTCCGTGAATTAATTTTAGGGAACTCATCTCAGAACATTTTTGTGAAGACAAAAAGAAAAATAATATAAATATTGCTTGCAAGGCGATATTAAATATTTATCAATATGGAAAAGCATTTTAAAAATAAACTAAAGAGCCATAAAGTCGATTGGGATAAGGAGGATCTTTTACCTGGATTGAAGGAAGAGCTTTCCAATGACAAACCTGCTTCTGGGTGGAAATATCTTTTTTTACTTCCGCTACTCTTTTTGGCTACTTGCTGGGGGCTGAATTTTATGAATGGTACTAAAGATCTTTCTGGTGTCATTGTTGGTGAAAAGGTGATGGAGTTGAATGATCAAAGAGATCAAGCCTATGACTTTGATAATGTACCGCAAGCAGAAATAAAAGAATTCGATAAAGAGCAGGATTCAAGTAAAATCATGATTGCGGAGTCTGGTGCTAAAGAAGTAAGATCCAAAGTCCAAACTTTAGGGGATTTGAAAAAATGGAGTACTGAAAATACAGCGCTGCAAATATTGAGAGGTAATGTAATTTTTGAGAATAAGAAAAACGCTTCAATAAATAATCAATCCTTTGTTCCTAGTTCTAGGCGTTTGAATGAAGCGATTGGAAAGGATGTTAATCGAACAGCTGACTTTGTTTTATTGGATAGTAATAATATTGAACAGCAACTGAGTAAACTGTCTAATTCGATAATTAATAACGATGGTCAACTTGATGCAGAAGATAAAATTGAAAGAATAGAAAAACTTTCAAGTATTGCTGTAGCGCTCATTAATCGTAAAAGAAAATTTGAAGAGGTATTTAAAGTGAAATTTGTTGAGGAAAAAGATAATTTAGTAAGTGAGCGCCAACATAACAATATTTTGTTTATGGCAGTCAGTGGAGATGTAGGATTGCTTGGAAGAAGCGTTATGTTTGAAAGTGATAATGCGGAATTCGTTCGAAGATTGGAAACAAATGAGCAGACGATTTCTTCTCGTGCATTAGTTGCAACTAATATCAATCTAGGGTATCAATTTGAATCAGGTTGGTTTTTGCAATCAGGCTTAGAATACCGAGAGAATATTGAATTCTTCAAATATGATCATTCGAAAGTAGAAACTACACAGCGTTTTGATGAAAAAGCACTTTATTTTTTGAATCAGAATTCAGATACCTTGTTTTTCGCTGACTCAATTCTAGTTCAAGAAACTGAAACAAGAACTGTTAGACACTGGAACAAGCATAGGTTTTTGATTGTGCCGATTGATTTTGGATATCGTCATGCTTTTGGAAAAGTGAATATATTTGGATCTGCTGGACTGAGTTATGCCCTTTTGCAAAATTTTCAGGGTAGAGAAAATATACTGGCAGAAGATGGTTCAAACGAAATCGTGAATGATCCAGCATTTCAATTTAAAAATAGAGTGGGATTTCAAGTAGGGTTGGGATTGGAATATTCAGTTTCCGGTAATTCAAATCTTTTTGCGAAGATCAACTATCGCAAAAGTCCGAAGCTGGTCGAAGGAGTGAAAACCCAGTGGCATCAAAGTTGTTCTTTGGGCTTAGGGTTTAGATATTTTATTTGTAAATAATTTTATTCGATATTTTGAATAAAAAGTAAACATTAACTTGAAGCGTAATTATCAAATTTGCTTTTCTTTTTCAAAATAGGCTTTATAGCTTTTAGAAAAATAGGATAGGCTAGAAAATCCAGTAGCTGTTGCTATTTCTCCTAGATTACCGTAATCTTCTTCGATTAATAGTTTGGCTTTTTCCAGTCGAATTCTTCTGAGATATTCTTTCAACGTATGTCCAGCAATGCTTTTTACCCGATTCCTTAATGTCTTTTCTCCAATCCCTAGTAAGGATGCTATGTCTACTGATTTTAATTTACAATTGCTTATATTTTCGAGAATCACTGTTTCCAATTCTTTCATTAAAAAGAGATCATCATTGTGTATGTTTTTGGGTAATAGGTTATGAGCAAAAGAAGACTTTACTTTTTCTTCAAGGTTGCGGCGCATAGCCATCATTTGTTCAATCTTAGAAAGTAAATAGTCTTCTTGAATTGGTTTTTGAATCAAATAGTCCGCACCTGCTTTCATACTTTGTAACTCTGTATCTTGTGATAAGCTGCCAGTTAAAAACAAGAAAGGAGTTGTTTTGAACCGTTCAATATTTCTAACCGCCTTTAAAAATTCCATTCCATCAAGTACGGGCATATTAACATCTGATATAATTAATTGAGGATCTATATTGTCTAATATTTTTAGAGCAATCTCACCATTATTAGCATTGATGATGTGGTAATTTTTGTTTAAAGTTTGATTGATGAAAAAGAGTACATCTCGGCTGTCATCTACCGCTAAGATGAGCGTTTTTTCTGTATCTTCGGCCAACTGTATTTGACTTTTGATATCCGTTAAATCAATGTGCTTTTTGATGATATCTTCTTGCGTAATAGTAGGTTTGGGAAGGCAAAAAGAAAATGTTGAACCAACTCCAAGTTCACTTTTAATTTCTAAATTGGTTTCATGAAGTTTTAGTATTTCAGAAACAAGACTTAATCCAATTCCTGTACCTTTTTTAATATTGTTGCTGGCTTGATAATAGGGAAGGATTAAGGAAGAAACTTCGGCTTCTGGTATTCCTAGGCCTTGGTCCATGATCTCTATTAGTTGTCCATTATGGGTGGTCTTGGAATCAATACGAATGATTTGATTAACAGAGGAAAATTTAATCGCGTTGGATAATAAGTTGCCAATAACTTTTTGGATCAGTGATATGTCAATGTCCAAAAAGAAACGCTTTTGTTCATACTGAAAAACGATGTCTATTTTCTTTTGATCTGCAAGTGGTTTAAGCAACTCTACTTGTTCTTTGATGATTCCATTGATATTGTACCAATTTTTTTTTGCTTTTAATTTTCCGGACTCAGCTTTGCTCAGCTCCATGATTTCATTTGAAATCTCAATTAGGTTATTGATGTTAGCAGAAATTCTATTGTGATTTTGAACAATCAATGTTCCATCCCCATTTTTTAGATTGGCCTTAATGGCCTGAAGTGGCGATTTGAATTCATGTGATATTTGGGCATACATTCTGTTCTTTGCTTCTTGAGATAAGTTGAGTTCATGGGTCAACCTTTTTTGAGCATTCAATGACTTTGAAAGTTGTTCTTTTTCTTGGTTAAGTTCTAAAGTTTGTTCAGCTACTTTTTCTTTTAATAATTTATTTCGTTTTTTGACAATACTAGTTCTCCATTTTATTAGAAGTAAAACCAAGCCACTTAAGACTAGTCCAGTCAAGGGCCAAAAGTACCAACGTTGATAGTAGTAAGGAGGGACGGTTATGAAAACTGGTTCAATTAAATGCCAAGCATTTTCTCCGTTCCGCGTGCGAAGTCTAATTTTATTTTTGCCACTTGGAAGATTGTTTAAAGCTAAAACTCCAGGGCTGCCTGTTGCTTTCCATGTCTCATCACTTGACTGCTGGTATTGATATTCTATAGTTTGATTTTTTGAAAGAACAATAGGTTTTAGAGAAAGAGCAATGTCATTTTGACCCGTCGACAATACAATGTTTCTACCAGAAATACTATCTGCAACTTCAATTTGTGTATGGTAATTTTGAACGGCTTCGAATTTTTTGTTTGGATTAATCAATAGTGCGCCATAGATGTTTGGAAAAATAATTCTGCCATCCTGTAAAAGAATAGAACTGGGTTGGATGTCATTATTTGAAGCAATCAGTGGGATACCGTCAGACGTAGAAAAAAAAGCTAATTGTAAATGATTAGCTGTGTCTAATGCCGACTTTTTGTTGAAATAGAAAACCTGATTCCCTTCACATATCCCCCACATTTTGCCAACTAAATCGTCTTGTAAAAATTTTACATTCTTTGGTAATTCTTCTTTTTTGGGAGCAGGAATTATTCCTTTTGCTCCACTATAAAGATATAGCCCATCTCCATTTGATGTTATCCAAATGTTTCCTTCTTGATCTTTGAATATGGTGTTTACGATCCTATTTTCAAAGTCTATAGGCGCATAGCCAGTCCCATCAAAAGAAAAGAGCTTGCCGGAATTGAAGGCTATAATAAATTTGTGTTTTTCGTATTCGCGCATAGCAGAAACGCGATCAAATTCTTCTACTCCGGGCGCGGGATACGCTATGAATTTTCCTTTTGAGATTTCATCTTCTGAGGGAATATATTTATGAATGCCTTTTCTGGTGCCGACCCAAATATTTTGTTCGCTATCTTGAAAAATGAGACGAACGTTTCTACTCATTAGGCCATCCTCCTTCGTGTATCGAACTCGTCTGCCATTGGCCGAAATCTTTGTAACCCCTTTGTCACTCATCCAAAGAATGTCGTTCGAATCATGGAAATTCACTGGAAGACAATTGGTACCGAAAAGGTGTGTTAATGTGCCTTTTTGATCAAGTGTGTTTATCCCTGCGCAGGACGTACTAAAGTATATCTCTCCATTCTTCTTCTGACTTACTGACCAAATGTTATCACTTGTTAATCCAAAATTTTTATCCAAAACTTGGATTTGTTCTTCATACAATTGGATAATTCCTTGCCCCCCAGTACCAACCCAAATGTTTCCTTGGTCGTCTTCAAATAAGTTTCTTATAAAAGAACCTTTTTCTATTCCTAATTCTATTTGCTTAAGGGATGGATTTTCTGGAGTCGCTAAGAATAGACCATTTCTATTTTCTCCTCCACGCAGGGATAACCAAAGTCTATTTTTGGAATCAATTAGATGGGATATTATGTCATTATCGTCTTCTGCCTCAATAGTTCGATAGATATAATTATCATTGTTGAATAAGTATTCGTACTTATCAGATCGACAAATAATTCGTTGATTGGGTAAGAAGATTATTCCATTGTTAAAATTGGAGAGATTCTTAGGTCCGTAAGTTGTCTCCTTTTCAATGTTGGATTGAATAACGTAAGTTGACTGTTTCAGTGATTTGAAGAAAAGGGTATCACCAATCTGATGCATCGCCCATATTTCTTCATCGGATATCGGAATGGAACGGATATATTTCAGCTCCAAGTTATTAAAACTGTACTCAATTGCTCCTAGGTTAGTTACTAAAAAGACGCGACCTTCTTTTACATAGACGGAATTGACGTCGTATTTAAAGTATTGTTGGGTGTTGATTAACGTATCAAATTCTCCATATGAATACAGAATTTCAAAATGATCTTTCTTGTACCAACGGCCGCCCTTTGAGTCAATATGAAGTAGTTTGCCAAAGTCATTTGTGGATTTGATGAATCGATGTCCATCGAAATTTTGATTGTTGAAATTAAGCTTGCCTAAACTGTCTTGCCAAAATTTTCCGCCAGAATGGAAGGGCTGTTGAACGCTCATTCCATAATTCGAAACTCCAAATTGTTTAAATGGGAGTTGTCCGAATATTACTGCGGAACACATAATAAAGCTAATGCCAAATAGGTATTTGATTTTGGTTTTTCTGGTCATACAGGGTGAAATACTAATAAAAAAGAGGATTTTCCAATTATTACAATCTATTTTCCAATAAGTGCAAAAGTCGATGAACCCTTGGTATAGATATTGAACTTAATATGTAATACCAAAAAAAAGGTCAAAATATTTCTTTCGACCTTTTTAAAAACCTTTGTGACAGTATTCTGCTCAAATTTTGTTTTGTGCAATAAAATTGACTAAAGGTTTTTAAACCCTACAAATAGACCCGCAATTGATTGGCTTGTCCAATCATTTAACAGAAAACCATATGAATTCATCTTGTAGTGCAAGAGGGTTAATTGCTATGCTATTATCCTATAGTAGCATTTTTGCAGTCGTCTTGTTTTTAAGTTCTTCAGAGATATCTGCCCAGGACATTATCCCTAAGTTTGGAAAAGAGCATCGATCGTTGAAAATTAGCGGAGGCTTACGGTTGATGACCGATCTATATGCCTATTCTGGGATTGACCCAAGGAGAGATCCTTTTCAATTTAGAGCGCAGGCTCGATTAAATCTCAATGCCTTTGGAGTCAACGCTCCTTTCACATTTAATTTTTCCGAAGGCAATCAAACTTTTAATCTGCCTTCTTACACCTTCACTGGAATAAGTCCTACCTATAAGATTGCTACTGTGCATCTAGGAGATCGATCTATGCTGCTTTCCAAGTATACATTGGGTAATATCACTTTCCGTGGAGCGGGACTTGAATTGCGACCAGGCAAATTTTATGTGGCTGGTATGTATGGTCGATTAAGAAGAGCCGTTGCTGAAGATTTAGACGCCCGACAAAGTTTAGATGCTTCTTATAAGCGAATGGGTTATGGAGTCAAAGCGGGCTACCAAGGAGAAAAGTCCAAATTAACTCTCATTTTATTCGGAGCGAAAGACGATGAAACATCGATTGAAAACCCTGTAAATATTCCACTAACACCAAATGCGAATGTGGTGGCCAGTGTACAAGGTTATCAGCAGATTACGAAAAAGATAAATGCAAATATTGAATGGGCACATAGTTTATTTAATAGGGATACCAGAGCTATCGCCTTAACTGAACAGATGGGTTTTGGAAAAACCTATGGTGGATTATTCACACCCAATGCTTCCTTTCAAGCCGGCGATGCTTTCAACACAAAGGTGAGTTATTTTGGAAAAAATTTCGGATTGAATCTGGGCTATGAGCGCATCTCTCGCGGCTTTAGAACCTTGGGAGCAATATTTTTTAACAATGATTTAGAAAATACAACCGCTGGATTTACAAAATCTTTCCTGGATAATAAATTAAGTCTTGCGATAAATGCCGGAGTTGAACGAACAAATTTGGATGAGTTTGTCGCAGAGAAAACGGCTAGAATTATTGGTTCGGCTAATGTTAATTATATACCTTCTGTAAATTGGAACTACGCTTTTCAATATTCTAATTTTCAAAATTCTACTAAGCTAAGAGCTACTAATAATTTGGAATTATTTGTGGATTCTGTTTTCCTAGCCCAAGTTACACAATCTTCCTCTTTTACTGCTACGCATATGATGGGCGCAAAAGGAGATGAAGGATCGTTAACTGGCTTGATTAGTTTTCAAAATGCAAATAGTATCATCGAAGATGAAATTTCTCAAACCCAGACTTCTAATTTTTGGTATGGCTCTTTGATGTACCGCTCTGCAAGAAAAGAAAATTTCAGTTGGGGTGCTAGTTTGAGTGCGAACCAAAGCACCTTTGACGATATTTCTACTAGTTATATTACTCCAAGTTTTTTAGTAGATAGAAGTTTTTTCAAAGAACGACTAATTGCCAATGCGCAGCTAAGTGCAAATTATGTCTCCCAAGAAATCGCCAATACCCTCCTATTAAATTTTGGCTTAGGTGCCACTTATGAAATAAATGATGACAACGCCATTAGTTTTTCATCAAACATCATTCAGCAGTTTGGGAATAAAGATGTTCTAAAAGGATTTTTTGAATCCTACATCAATCTCACCTATGCCTATAAGTTTAAAAAAGAAGCCTTCAAGAAAAAGGAAACTGAAAGCCTATAATTCTTTTTTCTATACCTCCAATAAATTATCAATATGAAACTCCATCTTGTAATAGCGTTTATATTTCTTTTTCTTTTTGAGATTTCTGCCCAAGTTTTTCCAGTGAGTATCAACTCGCAGGCCATACCTCCGCATAGTGGAAATATAGCTGATTGGACTGCTCCTGGTTCTAATAAGTTATTATTGAATATTATTCTATCCGATGCTAATGAAGTGAATTTTGAAGCAAGGGTGAGTGCCACTATTGAAGGGCAGGGCATTCGTTTGTCAACAAAAAATAGTTTTGATATTGCACCTGTTAGATTGAGATATGGTGCACCGACTCAGTTGTCGGGGAATGATCTAGCAGGTCTTCTACATTATGAAAATTTAAATTTTGAGGGCTACACTATTCAGCAATATGAGGCTAATGGAGGGTTGCCCGATGGTAACTATCAACTTTGTTTTGAAGTGTTTGATTATGATCGGGTAGAAGACAAGGCAGCATCATTGCAAAGTTGCGTCACTATTTTTTCCACCTTACACAAAACACCTGTCATACTATCGCCTATTGATTTAGTCCAACCTTTATATCCCCAGTTTTTGCCTATTCAATGGCAAGCAAGACACAACGCTAGTTTTCCAACGGAGTATACTGTAGAACTTTATGATTATGATGGAAATGCAGGAATGACACCTGAATTGATCGTTGATTTCAACCAACCTTTTATCACTAAAACGGTGATGGCGATGAGCAGTTCTATCATTGATATTTCTGATCCGCAATTAATTCCTGGTCATCAATACATCGTTAGAGTTCAAGCCTCAGATCTTACTCAGCAAAATGGTTTTAAAAATAATGGTTGGTCAGATTTCGTAATGTTCACCTATGGAGACAATGTTTGTCCCGCACCCTTCAATATTTCTGTTGCCGATATTGGAGTGAATACTGCGACTATTTCTTGGGACCCAATTCCTGGTTCTAGCAATAATACTTATGTTGTTAAATATAAAAATAGATTTGAACCCAATGCGCAATGGTATGAAAATGAATCATTTTCTACTTCCGTCACCATAGAGAATCTTCGTGAAAATACAGACTATGAATATCAAGTTTATGCACTGTGCGGTGGTTCTCAAGCGGGAGTACAGTCAGACGTCGCATATTTTGTGACGGGAAAAAACGAGAGGCGAATTGACTGCGGAGAAGAATGGATTCCTAATGTCATAACTAATCAAGAACCCATTTTAAATATCACAAATAACGAGGTATTAACTATTGCTGAATTCAAAATTTATCCAGCAGAGATCAATGCTTCGAATGGAAAGTGGTCTGGAACTGGTGCTGTTTTTATTCCTTGGTTGAATACTTATGTTAATGTTCAATTTAGCGATGTTTCTATCAATACAGATTTGCAAATATTTGAAGGAACTGTTAGGGCGTTATCAGATGGTATTCATAGTTCTCCAAGTTATGTTGATGAAAACACTTTGATGAACGAGCGCAATGCGCCAGTTTTGGATATATGTAATAGTACACCGTCATCAATTAATAATCCGACGTCAACTATAACGACTCCCACAACTACAATTGGTCAAGGATTCGTTTCGCAAAATTTGCCCTTAGATTTTAGGTCAGAAGATCCAAACATGTTGGATGTGCTGATTTTGGATACAATGATTTTTACGCCGGAAGGAGCAAACCTAAAAGCCTTCGCGGCCTTAGAAGCGCCAACTTCTGCTGGTGGTAACACACATTTAATATTCTCTGGTCAAAGTAATTTTCATATAGCTGGAGTTCCAGACGCACCAAAGTTAACATTAGCCCATTCAGTTGAAACACAACTACAAGCCAAGACAAAGTTTTCATTTCTCCAAAGTGAAAATTCATTTATCAATTGGAATTGTGATGGAATTACAGAAATTAGTTTGGCAGGGACAGTCGCTTTTTGCCAAAATCTAATCATGCCGAAAGATGCCAACACCGGACTTGGAAATCCAAACGGAATGGTAACAGGGAGTTTTTCTACTTCAATGGAAAAATGGGGAGACTTTATTGCTAATGTTCAATTGGAACCATTCGCTTTGGCCTCTCGCCCAAACTGGATTTGGTCAGCTACAGAAATGATATTTGATTACAGTGATTCAAGTACTCCTGAAGCAGTGAGCTTTCCAGCGACTTACCAGCATGCGGATATTTCATCCAGCTCACTTACTGATAATCATCCTAATTGGACAGGCTTTTTTATAAAAAATGCAGAACTGTCTTTGCCAAATAGTTTGACAGGAGTTGTTTCAGGGGAAAATATCAAGGCCGAAGTAACAGATGTTTTGATTGATAATTTTGGAATGTCTGCTTGGTTAGAACAACAAGATTTATTTACCGAGGTAGATGGGCGAATGGCCACCTGGGCTTATTCCATGAATAATTTAAACATGGCCATTCGAGCCAATCAATTTGAAAATTTAGCATTCAACGGAAAGGTAAAAATTCCGGCCTTTGATGAGTCAGTGCCTTACAATGCCCAACTCGATGCAAACGAAGAATATTTTTTCACAGTAGACTGGAGAGACACCATGAGATCAGAAGCCATGATGACTTCTATGGTCTTGGACCCTGTGTCAAGTGTAGAAATAACTTATGATGAAGCGCTGGGTGAATATACAACAGAAGCAATTCTTACTGGAGCTGCTAGTTTTTCACCGCAAACACCAGGAGGAACTGTATTGTCTCTTCCGGGAATAGCCTTTGAAAATTTCATGTTGCTAGGAGAAGCACCATATATGGAAGTTGGAAATTGGCAATTGGGAAGTCCTATTGAAAAAAGACTGGGATCTTTTAAGTTAACCTTAAATGGAATGGGTGTTGTAAGAGATGCGGCATCCTCTGAAGTTATATTTGGAATTGATGCCACCGTCCATTTGTGTAAAGAGGCAGGAGGTGAAACTGGCGGCGGAGGTATATTTAGATTGATTACTGAAAATAGATATAGCGATACTAAAAAAGAGCAACAATGGGGCTTTAAAAAATTCGTTGTTGACAAACTGAATATTGATGTTGGCGGACCTGGTTACCAATTCCGCGGAGCTTTAGATTTATTTGAAAGTAATCCTACTTATGGCTCAGGATTTAGAGGAGCAATTGAAGCAGAATTTACTCCTGGATTAACCGTAGCTGCGGTAGCTCAATATGGAAATGTAAACAATACTGAATATTGGTTTGCAGATGCGCTGGCTGCATACGATCCCGGTATCAGCATGGGAACATCTGGTCTAATGTTGTATGGTTTTGGAGGAGGTGCTTCTTATCACATGGTGCGATCTGGATTCGAGGGAGTTGTTTTACCAGAGGCTGGAAATAACCCAGTGCCGTCCTACACAGTTGGAAGATCCATGTCAGGAACTTTGTACACACCTGATCTAGATGCCGGTGTTGGAGTAAAAGCTAAAGTTGTACTAGGAACAGTAAATCGAAGTTTATTCAATGCCGTTACCACATTAGAAATGATCTTCAATACTTCTGGTGGATTACAACAAATTGGCTTTGAAGGGGAAGGAAAATTCTTAGAACAAGAAGAATTATATGATGAGCCAAAGTTGTCCTGTGATCTTCGTATGACCTATGATTTTCCATCTTATTCTTTCCATGCTGATTTAGAAACTAAAGTAAATGTAGAAGATATTATTGTTGGAAAATACGATTACAACAAAGCCGGGCCAGGAGTCATACACATTTCGCCTTCAGATTGGTATATGTATTTGGGAACTCCGCAAGAGCCCTTAGCATTGGCATTGAAAACGCCGTATCTCCCGAAGTTGTATCCTTTGAGTATTACCATGGGTGGATACTTTGATGCAGGAACTATCCTTCCGCCATTCCCAGGATTACCTTCTCAAGTTTCGAGTATAATAGGAGAGTATGGCGTTACGAAGAGAGATGATCCACGGTTTCGTACTGGACGTGGAATGCTGTTTGGCGCAAACATTAGTGCTGAATTGAAAGCATTAGACTATGGTGTTTTTTATGCAGGATTTGCAATGGGTGCAGGCTGGGATATGATGCTATATGATTATGGTGAAAATGCGCGTTGTGCAGGAGATGAAAACAACCCTAATCCAATTGGTATTGGCGGTTGGTACGGATCTGGACAAATGTATGCTTACCTGCAGGGTGAAGTTGGTATGCGCGTCGACATATTCTCTTATGAAGGAAATATAAAAATATTAGATATCGGTGCGGCGGCTGCATTGCAGGCTAGAATGCCAAATCCAATGTACATGAAAGGAGTGGCAGGAGGATACTTTTCTGTGTTGAACGGCCTCGTAAGTGGTAATTGTAAATTTAAGTTTGAAGCAGGTCAATTGTGCGAAGTAGTTGGTGCCGATGTTTTAGGAGTAGATATCATTTCTGACACTTCTCCAAATTTAAATACAAACAAGGAAGTAGATGTTTTTATTCGGCCAGAGGTAACTTTCAATTTTCCAATCGGACAATCTTTTGACATGTATGATGACGAAGGAGAATTGCATTATTACAAAGCAGGACTGCTAAAATTTGAGCTTAAAAATAAAGATACCAATACACCAATATCCGGAGAAGTCGTTTGGAATACAGATAAAACCGTTTTAGGATTTAAAACAACGGATGTCCTAAATCCTCAGACAAACTTCGAAATGACTGTAACGGTCAATGTTGAAACAAAGACCTTATTTACCAATTGGAAAGTTTTGGTAGATGATTTTGGAGATGCTTATACACAAGAGAAAAAGATTGAGTTTAAAACGGGAGATGCTCCTAATTTTATTCCGTTAAGCAATATCGCTTATAGTTATCCAATACATAGTCAATTTAATTTTTTAAAGGATGAAGGTTCTGAGGGTTATTTTAAAATGATTCAAGGACAGGACTATTTATTTGATGGTTCGAATGCTGGAGAATGGGTGCAAAAATTGAGAATGATTCAAGATGGAAGAATCGTTAAACAACTTGATTTTACTTATGATGCTTTAAACAATCAGGTGAATTTTCAAATTCCTAATGATCTATTAGCAAATAGTACGATCACTCAAATGGTATTGGTTGCAATTCCTGCAACTTCTGAAGCTGCAATTGATGCGAATGTGATCATGCAAGAAACGAGCATCGTTTATAATCAAAGTTTGGATGGAGAAGAAGCCGGAGCAGACGAAGACTTTACTTCCATTTTATTGAGACAAAGATCATTAGAGAATCAAGCTCAAAACCTCAATGAGGAAATGATGCTGGCGATTAATTTCCGAACAAGTCGCTATAGTACGCTCGCTCAAAAGATAAATGCCATGTCCACTTTTGAGTGGTCAACTTCAGAATTGATGAGCGGAACAGTTTCTGCCGATGGAACCGAAACAGGATTGTTTATTTCTGGTTTTGGAATGGACTGGAATGGTCCTGAGATGTTTGACAAATTTGAAATGCACGGCCATTACAATTCAGTTGGAGAGTTCATTGAGCCATTGATCAGTCTGGAAGCAGATTTAAGTAAAACGGGTTCCAGTGGAGGCAACGAATGGTATGATGATGAAACTTATGTGAACATGTCTCAACATTTGCCATCGTCAACTTTCCCCGTGACTTGGAGGCCCACAAATAAATATGGTAATATCCCAACCAAAGCTTTTTACCTCAACCAAAAAGAAGCTTTCAATGATCGTGTGTTGACCGATGAAGAAGTAAGAAACAACAGCGCAGTGTTCAACGCTTCGCGAGCCAGGTTGCAATTCAAAGTGCCATTTTATCTCGCGCTGGATCACAATCAATTTAAGCAAGATGTGGCCTTTCACTACATGAATCGCGAAATCCCGCAAGAGATGCAAGACTTTATGTTGTGGCGATTTAAAGATCCATACACTGGTAGGTATAAGTTTAATGTGAATTATAAAAAACCTGCTGGGCCATCAACTCTAAGTACAGATAAAAACATAGATCATAATTAATCAATATTAGGATTTGGTCACAATCAATGTTTTTCCCAAATCAAGAAACCCCTCACATGAAAAAATTAGTAACACTTATTAATATGAAAAAGTCCAACCTATTTCCTTGGATATTGATCTTAGCTATTTTAAAAATTTCCGCGACTGGAATTTTTGCACAAAATGATGTAGCAATAGATCATGGCTTAAAACTAGTTGGAACAGTCATCGATGAATCTATTCACCTGCGCTGGGCACCGACCTCTTTAGGAGTTTGGAAAGAATCTAACAAGGTGGGTTATGTTGTCGAAAGATTTACAATTCGTCGCGATGAACAGATACTACCATTGGCGGAAAGACAGCGTGGAACGATCCTAACTGCTCCAGCGCTCAAGCCTATGGAAGATGAAGTGAGATGGAAAGCTTTGATGGAAAAAAATGACAATGCTGCCATAGCTGCACAGGCCTTATACGGAGAGACATTTGATATCTCAGGTCCAAGCTTGGGGTTGTCCGGCGCTATTGACCAACAACAAAATCGATTCTCATTTGGATTATTCGCTGCAGATCAATCTTTAGAGGTCGCGGATGCTTTGGGTTTGTATTTGAAGGATGATCAGGTGAAAAAAAATGAATATTATCTATACAAAGTTTATCCTTCTGCACCTATTGCTGGGATGTCTATCGACACGGGTTATGTGTATTTAGGGATCAATGATGCTTTTGAATTGCCAAAGATTATCGAAGTCGAAACAAGTTTTGATGATCAGATTGTTTACATCAGTTGGGACAAAGTCCTGAGTTCAAAATTCTACTCAAGCTACATTGTAGAGCGTTCATTAAATGGTGGAGGGTTTGAAAAAATCAATGCTCTGCCATATGTAGGAATGGATAAGGAAAAAGAAAATGTAGATCGCATTTTGATGATGGATTCCTTAGAAGTTAACGATCAAACTTATGCATACCGCGTTATTGGAAAAACAATTTTCGAAGAACTCAGTCCAGCTTCTGATCCTTCTGAAGGAAAAGGAATGAATCCAAAAGTTACTTCGCCGATGATCGAAAGTGTCTTAATGGTCGATGAAACCAAGTTTGGAATCACTTGGGAGTTTCTAGCTGCCAACGAATCAGAAATCTCAGGTTTCGAATTGCATCGCTCTGCAACTGATCAAGGTTCATTCGTAAAAATATCTGGCGAAAACTATATTGATAAAAAACTCCGCTACCTCATTGATGAAAATCCTTTGCCAACTAATTATTACAAAGTAGTCGCAATAGATAAATATGAGCGGGTTTTAAATTCCTATACAGCCTTAGCACAATTAGATGATGAAGAACCACCTGTCGCGCCAATTGGCCTAAGAGGAAAAGTGATGGAAGACGGTGAGTTGGTGATGACTTGGGCAAAAAATGAAGAACAAGACTTGTTGGGCTATCGTGTTTTTATCGCCCACTACAAGGAGAGTGAGCAGTATATTCAAATTACTTCTAAGCCGATTACTCAAAATTTTTATACACACATGATGCCGCTCAATACACTAGACGAGGAAGTCTATGTAAAAGTAAGAGCGGTTGATTATCGCCACAATTTTTCTGAGTTTTCAGAAATTATTACCGTGGCTAAACCTGACTCTGTAGCTCCAGTAGCTCCAATATTCAAGATGGCTAATTCAGGGGAAAATGGAATTGACATTGCTTGGGTAAATTCGACTAGCGCAGATTTAGTAGAAACTATATTAGAAAGAAATGATCTCAAGAGCAATGATTGGACAGCGCTTCAAACCATCGCCTTCCCTAGTAAAAATCCAATAAATAATTATCAAGATAGTCTTATTGATAGAGGTGCTAAATATCAATATCGCTTAAAAGCAATTGATGATGCCGGCTTGGTTACTTTTTCAAGAATTATTACAGCTAGTAAAATTGATAATGGAATCCGATTGCCTGTGGAGTCCATTGCAGCTCAAGTAGATCGCAAGCAAAAAGCAGTGACGCTCAATTGGAAATATGAACCGGATGGCAATGACCTATCTCATTTTGTGATTTACCGATCAGCTAAAACTGCGAAGCCTGGTAAGTATGATACGATCAAAAAAATCACTGCCGATCTAGGAGAAAAAATTTGGGGATACCAAGATGCTTTGTTGCAAATGGATACCAATTATAATTATCAAGTTCGAGCGGTGTATGCCAATGGCGCACAGTCTCCATTGAGTGAACTTGTTTCAATTAATTTTTAAAAAAGAAGAGTATGAATTTCAATAAATATATCAAATTAGTATTCGTCTTTTTTATTGGGACAATATTTACTATTCCTTTGTTCAGTCAAGCGATAAACATTGAGATGGTTGTTCATAGCTTGAGGAGTACTGTTGGTATGCCTGATTATGAGAATTACGATCGTACACCTGGGTATACTAGACCAGATTTGAATTTTAATATTTCGCGATCAGCGATTTTTGTTGGAAATCAAACTTTCCCTGGAATAGCTTTTTCAATAGGGCAACCAAACCCCAATTATGTACGTCGGTTTTTTTACGAAAATAGATGGCCGAGTCAAACGATATATCCGTTGAGTGGCTCAATAGGAGATGAGGATTATGAAGATAGGACTGATGTAATTAATAGGTGGGTAAGTCCAAACTCGACCATTGATATTGGGAAAGCAACATCTATTTATGTACTGACTGGATTTGATGCGAATGAAGATGATCGACCGTTTCAGCAAGGATTCGGTGGTGACGATGATTACAGATTTAAAGTTCATGACAAGTGGGTACCCTTATCTCGAATGGCTCCATATGGAGATCTGAAAGCTTATGTCCAATTAAGCAATTCGGGAGTTACCGCTACCCACGGAGGGGCCAAATATCCCTATTATGTCACGATGCGCTCTTCCTACATTATAGACCCTATCCAGTCAAATTTAACAATTTTAAATCCTGATAACACCCCCGGATATACCTTTTGCGCGGGGCAACCATTAAAGGTTAAGGTAAATTATAAATCAGGATATAAAGGGGGTAGATTTCTTTGGGAAATTGATGTTAACGGCGATGGTAGTTGGCAGTTTCTTAAAGAAGGTTACGCTTCTGTCATTAACGACTACGCAAGAAATTCCAATACCCGATATCGAGTTAGAGCAATGGCTACTTCTAATTCTTATGGCGTTCGTGATTTTAATGGAACGAAAAGTATTGCCTATTCTGCCTCAGGTGGACTTTTAGTACAGCAAACGATTTCAGGATTTGAATTCGAAAAATTAGATGCTTGTCCTGGAAGTCAAGGCTCAGCTAGATTAACTAATATTATCGGAGCCAATGACGGACTTGATTACATCGTCAATTTCTTCGATGGAATAGCCATTGTGCAAAGAGATACCATATTTAGTTATTCTTCAACATCACTAGTGGATAAGAATATAACCTACACCAACTTTGCTGGTGACTATGCTATCCAAGTTTTAAATTCAATTCCAGAATTGAAATGTGGGGTAAAAAAACCTTTTACTATTCATGAATCGGTGTTTCCCGAATTCGAGGCTTCAAAGAGAGATCCTTTTTGCTATGGAGAAAACGGGGTGATTACATTTGCTAATATTGAATTTAAAAATCGTCCGCCACTTTTGCACACCATCACGGCAACATCTACTTCCGGAGCGGTTTATTCAAAGTCAATTACGGAGCTCACAGATACTCTGATGGTTCCCCCAGGAATCTATACCTTATCTGTAGAAAATACCGATGGCTGTAGTTCTCAAATTACTTATCAAGTAACCCTCTCTCCTAAAGAAGAATTGATGGGAAATTTGGTGGTCCCGCCTACGCATCAAACGAATGGAGAAGACTATCACGGTTACTGTTCGGACGATAAATTTGGTGTAGAAGTAAACATCTCAGGAGGTGTAAAACCATATCGTTTTGTTTTGGAAAAAGCAGGAGCCGGATCGACGATGTATCAACTATTGGAATCTGAAAGTACTTATATGTTGACCGAAATTGGACATGGAGATTATATCGTTAAAGTATTCGATGCTTATGATTGTGAATTAAGTCCTATGCAATTCGAGATTGTAAATCCTTCGGCGCTTGAATTCAATAATTTAATGTTTTCTAATCCAACAGTGGGTTGTGGTTCGACAAACATTAATGGTACTATTATCTCTGGAGCTACTGGCGGTATTCCTCCTTATATTTACTATTTCAATAGACAGGTGGTTGAATCGATCGATACTTCAATATTGCCGAATGGTAATTATGCAATAAAAATTGAAGACGCTAATGGATGTATAAATGCGCGTACCATTCGGTTGTTTGATACGCAATATATGTATATGGATGATTTAGGCTCCATTCCATATGATGTGGTGCCTTGTGGAGGGTCTGTTAATTTTAGAATTGATGTAGGGAACGGATTTCTGAATTGGCCCAATGTTTTTCAATTTAAAATGAATGGTATCGATTGCGCCAGTAATCCGAATTGTCAAGCTAGTATTCCTGAGTTGGATTATGATAGTGGTCTACCTTTGTACAAAGGATATTTTGAAATATCAATAGATACTCCTGGTGAACATACTTTTGAAGTTACAGATGAAAGTGGTTGTACATTAACTTCAAATTACCTATTTGTTGCTCCTACAGCACCAGAAATTGGCGCAGTTACTAATATTCCACCAACATGTGTTGGCGATGATTATCAAGTAACTTTTTATTTAAAAAATATTAATGAAACGAGCTATGGAGATACCACACTTATCAACTATGAACTGGATGGGATAAACGGTACAGTTGGCTATGATACAGAAGATGGAACAGCAGCCACATCTCCAATCATTCCCTATCAAATTACAGTGCCTATTAATTCACCTGGTGATCATGATATCATAATATCAGATTATTTGAATTGCTCTACAGGAACTGCCTTCGATTTTAATCTGATGCCGATTGATACATTTATGTTGAATGTTTTAGATATAAATCCGGTAAACTGTCAAGGAGATTCAACTGGATCTGTAGTAGTTGAACTTGAAGGAAACCCTCCTTTTGTAGTTAGTTACGGTCATTATCCTGCTGGATTTTTCGATCCAGATAACCCAGACTTGGTCATTAATAGAGATACCTTAGTTGTAGTTGATGATGTAGCGACTATTCCTAATTTAATCAATGCAGATTACTTTATTTCAGCGACCGATAATTACGGTTGCTCCGTTCTGGATCAGTATGTTTATATTCAGAATCCTTCATTACTTTCAGCTACGGCCTCAACTTCTAGTGCCATCAACTGTACTGGAAATAATGGAATCATAGAAGTGGCAAATATCACTGGGGGAACAGCGCCTTACTTAATTGCATTGAACGATCAAGCTTTTCAAAGCAGTACTACATTAACTGGTGCGCTCTTGGAAAATACAATAATTGTCAAAGATGCTGAGGGCTGTACTTTCACTTTAACGCAATCTATTCCGCTAGCATCACAAACACTTTTTTCCACACTTACAGCTTATCAAGGGGCTACAACTTGTGGCCTTGGTTCGGCCATCGTCGAAGTACCAGCTGGATTTATGGAACCATTATTAATTCAAGAAATTGAAAATCCTGCCCTTGCGAATCCAATTCAAGTGCAAGATTTTGGAACCACTGTCGCCACTCAAAATTTTAGAGATACGATCTTTGAATTAGATTTAGGAATGCATTATTTCTTGTTTCAAGATGGCCTCGGTTGTGAATTAGTTGATTCGGTGGAAGTACTCATGGCTGACACCTTACAAGCGACAGTTACTTTAAATCAAATTGAAACTTGCTACCAACAATCTGCCGATGGAGCATTTGAAATTACCATCACTGGAGGACAGTCTCCATATATAGTTACGATGGATAATGAAACTCCTGATACGGTTTCTAGCATAGCTTCTTACACAGATTTGTCTTATGGTATTTATCATTTTCAAATTGAAGATGCTGCCGGTTGTTTATTTAATATTAGAGATAGCATTATTGCCGGAAGTATCCCATGGGCGACGAGCACAGTTTCTGATTTGATCGGTTGTTCTAATGACAGCTTGATGGCCGAAGTAAGTATGACTGGTTCTAATGGTACAGGTCCGTTTACATTTGATTGGGATGATGGCACCACCGCGGCTCAAAAAACTTTGTTAGCACCGAGTGAATATAATGTCACTGTAACTGATGCTGATGGTTGTTGGACTAGAGATAATGTATTGATCCTTGGACCAGATACACTCAATGTTGATATTAATTCGATAACTGATGCCTTTTGTCATGCAGATGCAAATGGTGCCATTATGGTAACCGCTCATGGAGGATTCAAACCATATTCTTTTTCCATAGACGGTGGCAACACTTACCAGTTGGATAGTACTTTTAATAATTTAACCATCGGCGATTATGAAATTATAGTCAAAGATGATCACGACTGTTTGGATACTGTTGCTGCGAATGTTAGTTTTACCGACGCGCTTTCAGCAAATATTGTTGTGGAAAACATTGATTGTAACCAAGCTGCAAATGGGAGTATCGAAATAAATTTATTGGGCGGGTTAGCTCCTTTCTCTTATTCCTTGGACGATGTTAATTATCAACCGAGTAATATTTTCTCTGGATTGATGCCTGGGATGTACGATGTTTATATTCAAGATGGTACCGCTTGTAAAGCAGCCTACTTTGGAAACGTGATAACTCAGCCATCTGCGATTTCAGTTTCGACTTCACTTACAAACGATGAAGCTTGTGGTCAAATGAATGGCGCTGTTGCTGGAACTGCTTCAGGAGGAACCGCTCCGTTGACTTACCTATGGAATGGAAACCCAGCCTTGAATTCATTAATATTAACCAATATCTCTGCTGGAGTTCATACACTACAAGTGACAGATGCCAATGGTTGTGTAGCGTCGAGTTCAGTCACAGTAGCTAATTTATCAGCGCCTTCAATCAGCGTTTTGTCCTCAGCGGATGAAATTTGTGGAAATGCCAATGGAGCTATTACCGTGCAAGCGGTAGATGGAGTAGGGCCAATGACTTACACCTGGAGTCATGATGCAGATTTGAATGGAATCACGGCAAGTAATTTGACTGCCGGAATGTATTCCGTCACGGTTACCGACGCTAATAATTGTTCTGATTTTTTAACCACAACTATTAATGAAGTCGCTGGAACAAGTTTGTCCTTAGTATCTAAGTCAAATAGTCTTTGTACAGATGACAATGGGGCAATAACTTTGCAAACGACGAATGGAACTGCTCCCATGATTTTTAACTGGTCGCATGACGCAGTCTTGAATGCACCTTCAGCCACAGGACTTTCTGCTGGTACCTATATTGTAAATGTTACCGACGCCAATGGCTGTCAAGACAACTTAGTGGTGAATATTGATTTTGATGCACCACCAGTTATAGGAGCGCCAACATCCAACCAAGAAACCTGTTCGGATGCCAATGGAAATATTTTCATTCCAGTCACTGGTGGGGCAATGCCGTATCAATATTCTTGGTCGCATGATGCTAATTTGAATACCGCTAATGCAAATAATTTGGCTGGCGGTTTATACGACGTGACGGTTACCGACAATCTTGGTTGTACAGCTGAATTTTTAAATATAAATGTTGACTCGGCAACTCCACCAAGTTTGTCAGTGAGTTCATTTGTTAATTCAGACTGTTTAAATCCTTTGGGAAGTGTAACGGTCGAAGTCACCGACGGATTGGCGCCATTTACTTATGCATGGTCACATGATGCTTCCGCAACTGGAGTAACAGTAACGGATCTCATGTCCGGAACCTACACCGCCACAGTCACCGACTCGAATGGATGTACTTCCGAAGTTTCTCAATCTTTGATTTCATTTATTGGTTCTTCTGAGATTACAAATAGCTTAGAATGCTTTGGCGATTCAGATGCCTCGATTCAATTAACCTTGGAAGGAAGTTTCTCGGATTACACTTATACATGGAATGATGCTTCGATTCCAGATGGCCCTACAGCTTCGAATTTAGCTGCGGGAATTTATAGCGTTACTGTTACAAATGTCAATGGATGTATGGAAGTTTATTCTGAAGAAATAGATGATCCAGAGCAAATAATGCCAAATATTTCTAATGTTATTCCTGTGGGTTGTTTTGGAAATTTAGGATCGGCGATTGCTATTCCAACAGGAGGTACTGGAGCTTATAGTTACAGTTGGAATGACGCTAATTCGGGAACGAATGCAGCTGTTGAAAACTTATCAATTGGAACCTACGAAGTAACAGTTTCCGATATGTTTGGCTGTTCCAATGTCGAATCTATTGTGATAGAAAATTCAACTCCAGTTGTCGTTTCAGAACAAACGATAGTGATGCCACTCTGTTCGGGAGATGCAAATGGTTCCATATCCACGATTAGCTCAGGTGGTTTTGGAACTATTGAATACAGTTGGAATACCAATCAGAATACAAGTTCGATCAACGACTTGACGGCTGGAAGTTACTCCGTGACTGCTACCGATGAGGTGGCATGTACAGCAGAACTAGTGATCGTCTTAAATGATCCTGAACTTTTATCCTCTGCCACTTCAGTTGTTGAAAGTATCTTATGTAATGGTGATGCCACAGGTGAAGTAACTGTGGCCGTTGATGGAGGAACAGCCCCTTATGAATACGCATGGGACGATGCTCAAACCCAAACTCAGGATACTGCAAGTTCACTGGCCGCCGGAGTTTACCTTGTTCAAATTATTGATGCGAATGGCTGTGTGGATGAAAACGAGATAACAGTTGATGAGCCTACCGCATTGGAAATTGAATCAATAAATATTACTTCCCCGAATTGTGTTGGTGAGGAAAATGGATCCATTCAAATTGTTGCTCAAGGAGGTACTCCTAATTATCAATACAATTGGAATGCTGGCGCCTTACCCAATGCAGCAACAATTGATAATCTTGCTGCGGCCAATTATGATTTGGAAGTTGTCGATGCTAATGGTTGTACTGTTTCGGAAGTAATTGAAGTTATTGATCCTGATCCAATAACCATTACATCGGCCATCGTGACGCCAGGCGTGTGTAGTGATTTACCAAGTGGTATGATCGAAGTGTCGGCAGAAGGTGGAGATGGTAATCTTTTTTACAATTGGTCGAATGGAGATGAAGGAACACTGATTGAGAACCTTGCTTCTGGTGATTACACTGTGACCGTTACGGATGGTTTTGGATGTGAACAAATAGAGAAATATCAGGTGACCTCGTCGCAGGTTGATTTCATTAACTTAGGGCAAGCCGACACATTGGTTTGTAATGGGTCAGTGTTGTACTATGACTTTTCTTCCGCTCCGTTTGATACTTATTCGTGGAGTAGTGAAAATCAAGGAGACTTGACAATTGATGCGGCGTATTCAATTACAAGCCCAGATACTTATTATTTCTCAGCGACCAATAGCCAGGGATGTATTGTGACTGATACAATAGAGGTAGTTTATGCTGCGCAAAATTTGGATGCGTTTTTTATCGCACCAACGGACATTGTGGTGGGAGACACGCTAGTAGCAGTTGAATTGACTTTGCCCGTTCCGGATGAGATTAATTGGTCTTATGATAGTGATGTTATTGATTTTGTAGGACAAAATGAAAATCAATATTTATTCACCTTCTCGGAGATTGGCACCTTTGATTTAGGACTATCAGCACGACTGGGAAATTGCAATAGCGAGATTAACAAGCGCATTTTTGTTTATGCGGATTCTACAGAAATTCCATTCATTAACCCACTTGTTCCAACTATTTTGGATGTAAGGTTATTTCCAAATCCAAGTGATGGGATATTTAATTTGGAAGTTGATCTCTCTTCTGAGCAAGATATGGTTATTGATATTTTTGACATGAATAGTTTACTGTATGATCGAGCCATATTTTCTGGATCAAAAAATTACGCTAAAGATTATAACCTGACATTGCCTACTGGAATTTACTATGCCATTGTTCAAGTCGCTGGTGAGCGACGTAGTTTAACTTTGGTGATTAAATAGAAAAAAACACTGCTTAGATTATTGAGGTGAAATTCTCAAAATTATTGAGGCTGTACCATATGTTTGGTACAGCCTCTTTTACTTAATTCTGATTTTACCGTTAGATTTGAAAATCAAGTAGGGAAGTTAGTTTAATTTATGTGTAGAATGTGTTGATTTTTTAATTGAGTAAAAGTATTGAGACACGTATGTACTTCAAGTTTATTTTTATGGTCATTTCGTTACATTTGTTTAATGTACATTTATAAACTCCCCACAATCCTTCTATTGCTGCTGTTTCAAGTTGCAGTTGTAGCACAGGAAGATTCCTTATCCATGACTAGTATTGAAAGCGGTTATCAACAAGCATTGTTGGCCAATAAGGAATATAAGCCATTAGAGTCAAATGAGTTGTTGGCAGATGTAGTTGCTAAATATCAACATCTTGAGAATTGGCCCAAAGTGATCACTTCTCTTCATTTATATGCCAGTAATTTTATCCAGCTGAATGACTTTGAATCGGTGGACAGCATTTTATATTTGTGTGAAGATTTAATAGAATCCCACAACATAGATGATGTCAATGTTGCGATCGAATCTTATTTTCTGTTTGGCGCAACTTTTCATGAAAAGGGGTTGTATCAAAAATCGTTGAATGCGTTCAATGATGCTTTGGAGCTTTTGGTGGGATCAAAAAACTTGACGAAAACAGATAGTTTAGTAACGAATAAGTTTAAAGAGGAGTATGAAACTAACCTAGCAATAGGACATCTCTATAATTATGCGGCGTTCCCTCTTTTTGCTATGGGACGTTCAGATGAAGGGGTCGAATATTTTAAGGCTGCCAATTTTTTTTATGAAAAAAGTAAAGATCTTCAGAGTATATATGGAAGCTATATAAATTTAGGTAAGGGGTATGCTTCGATAGGGTCGTATGAAACCGCAAAGGCATGGCTCGCCAAAATTATTGAAAAATTCGAAGGAAAAGATGATGGGGTTTTATTTTTAGCAACGGCATATTCTCAATTGATCAATATTAGCAAAAGTGAACAAGATTTTATCAAAGAAGCTGGTTTATTGGAAAAACAATATAAACTATTTTTTAAGCCAGACATGCTTAAATTAGAAGGTTTAACTGGTACTTCCTTGGATGTTGCGTATTGTACCCATTTGGCTCATCGATCATTGAATGAAGCGAATCTTGGCAATTGTGATCAATCTAATAAATGGGCTCAACAATGTTTGGACACCTTACTGAATATTAGTAAGGATGTTGAAATTAAGGCATCTGTATTGTTTAGACTAGGTGAAGGAAGAATAGCATGTAATGATCAAGATGCTGGAATTTTTTATTTAGACAAAGGTTTAGAGATTATAGATAATGATGTTCGTGCTTATAAAGATATTGATCAAGAAAAATTTCTTTCCAATCAAAGAATTGAATTGTTGAATCTTAAGGCGAAGGTTTTTTTAGATCGTGGAAGCGTACATGGTGATCAGCAAATCCTTCAGTTAGAGGAAGGATTGAAATATGCCTATCAAAGTGTAAATTTATTAGAAGGCTTGAGATTAGGTCTTGTCCAAAGTGATATTGATAACCTGTCTAGAGAAAAATCTTTGTTGGAATTAGATAGTAAATACAAAGGGAGTTTTGCATTGGCGATAGAACTAAATTATAAACTTTATGACCTGACAAAGGATAGAAAGTATTTGGAAAAGGCTTTTGTATATACTGAAAAAAGCAAAGCCTTTGCATTACGTCAAGGTATGAGTAGATTAGAAAAAATGCAAGGTTTAAGTGAAGAAAACCGGGCGACTCTTTTTCAAATGGAATCAAAGATATTTTATTATGAAAAGAAAATTGGAGAAGCAATCGGACCGGAATTTAATCAATTAAGAGAACGTTTGTATCAGCAATATTTGCAGTTAAAAGAAACCTACAAAAAAAGTTTATCCAACATTTCTAATGAAGGAAATGCCCAAAGAGTATTTCAGGATATCTACCAAAAGGATGTGGCCGAAATTATAGATTTGGAGGAGTATTCTAAGGTAAATAAACTAGCTTTTTTGACATTTTTTAGTCATTCGAATTCCTTGTTTGTTTTCAAAACGCACAATGGTTCCACGACGTTGGAAAAGTTGAATTTGTCTGATAGTTGGGAAGGTGATATTGATTTTGTTCAGGCGGCTTATCAGGATTTAGATTTAACTGTGAATGTTAAACATGCAGAACGATTTATTCATTTACATGAAAAATGGTATGATCTTTTTTTGGGTGGTATTTCGAATGACATCAATAGATATTGTATAATCCCTGACCAGGCAGTTTTTGGTATCAATTTCAATTTATTGATAAAGGGCAAAAATAAAATATCAACAATTCAGCTTCCAGGTACTTCGTATGAAATAGTGGACTTTTCTGTTCCTGATTATTTGCTGAAGTCTAAATCTACCTTTGAAGTGCATTCGGGGACCATTTTTCTGAATGAAAAAATAAGTGAAATCAAGAAAGAAAAGCAACCTAGACCCTTAGATATTATTGGCTTTTCTCCGAGATATGAGTTACGGAACAAGTTTAAAAATTTGGCAAAAGGGTATATACCGCTAAGGGAGCTGTCATTAGAATTGAAAAATGTATTACCACTTTTTTCTGAATCGAAAAAGGAACATTACCAAGGAAGTGCGGCTACGGTGCAAAATTTATTGGATAATGCAATTTCAAGATCAAAGGTGCTCCATATTTCTGCCCATGGAATTATTAATGAGAAAGATCCATATTTGTCATATTTAGCAATGGCCTATTCGGAGGAAAGCAAGAACCAAACAGATGAAGATCTTGATTTAGGTGAAATTTTTAATTTGAATATAAATTCGGATTTAGCGGTGATTAGTTCCTGCAACTCTGGAACCTCACGTTTAGTTCGGGGAAATGCGAAGATTAATTTTGCCCGAGCATTTAGATATGCTAATTGCCCTGGAATTATTATGGGCTTATGGTCTATCGATGATCAAAGTACTGCCTCTATTTTTGCCCACTTTTATAAAGAGCTTCTAAATGGAAAAAGGGGTGACCAGTCTTTAAGTATTGCACAAAAGCAATATCTCGCCGATAAGAAGAATGCATTTTTGGATAAGCGTTTATCCGTTGATCAAAAAGAACAATTATTGATAGAGATGCATCCTTATTTCTGGGCCGGTTTAGCGGCACTTGGAATATTTGAATCTATGAAATTTTAGTTAAGGACTACCAAATCTAAAATGGCTTTTACTTCTTCAGATTTGCGACTCTGTTGAATAGATTTAAGCATTAAAATTCCGCGCTCGGTTTTTCCTTGCTTTAATAAGGAACAAGACATTTGATACTTACATTCTAGATGGTATCTTTTTGCATCTGGATCTTCTATTAGCAGTTGGAAAAATTGATCAGCCCTTTGATAATCACCGATAAGTAAATGGGCTGAGCCAAGTTTGAGAACTGCATCTCTTTTTTGCGATCCGTTGAGTCTCTCTAGCTCTGAAGGAATTGCACTGATGAATTTCTTAAAATCTCCATTCTCGTAAAACACCATTGCGCTATTGGACTTGGTTCTTATTTTATTTGGTATTGGTTTTATGAAATGATCTAGTGCTTCAGAATCAATACTGGCAATCGGATGATTTTCTTTGGGCTTTGAAGGTATGTCGGAATCTAAAATAGTCGAATCTTCCGAGTTTATTGGCTGTTTTATAATCGATGCGCTGTCTGGGTTTTTGGCGTGTATTGGAGAATCCAAGTGGTGTTTCCATGGGGCGAAAGTAAATAATAAAAATCCTGCTACCGTTGCGGCAATTAGAGCACTATTCCAAACATTGATTTTATCCTTGTTTTTTTCTTGAAAAATTCTTCTTGCTTTCTCACTTGGAAGATTCCTTTGGCTTCGAATCGACTTTTCTAAAGCAAAAGATTCTGCAAACTTCGCATCGGTTTTCAAGTAGTTTTCTAATTCAACACCTTCCGATTCGTTCAAAGAGCCGGTGAAATACTTTTCAACTAGAATATCCCGAGCATTATTTTCTTTATTCATGATCCAATTCTTTGTTGATTCTTAATAATTCATTCAATTGAGTTAAGCAAATCTTTTTCCTTGCTCGTACATTTCCTTCCTTCAAGTCAACTACCTTAGCCACTTCTCTTGCTGAATAGCCATCTGCCATTAAATTAATAATTGAATCGCAAGGTGGCTTTAGTTTTTGGATATATTTTTGAACTTGATTATAATTATTTTTTTGGATAATCATATTCATTAAGTCATCGGTGCTTTTTAGAAAGTAATAGAAAGTACCTATATCGGCGGGAGCTGTTTTCTTTAATACTTCCCTTTTGGATGCCCCGTCCTTTTTTAGTTTGTCCAATATTGCTAGATGGAACATGTGATAAAAATAGGCTTCTAGGTTTCTAATTTTTAAGTTTTCTGTTGCTCTTATTTTTCTGACAAATTTTTGAAAAATATCTGTGTATACATCTTGCCTTTCAATTTTATCAGGGAGAAGTTTTGAAAGCCTTTTAGATTGAAAAACATTTACTAGCCTTTTTGCAAAAAGGTAATCAATAACCAACTGATCTTCAGGATGATTAAACGTTCGTAGAACCGAAATAATTTCATTGTCACTATAACTTTTATCTCTCCAGTTAAATATACTTCGAATCATTGCATTTGCTTGTCTTCGTCAAGTTGTCAAAATAAATATTACCAAATCTTTAACGCGTCTGCTCTTTTTCTCGGCTATTAAGGTAAGCGCATTTCTTAAATCAATATTCCTTTGAAGATTACTCTTTAAGGGCTGGGATTCGCTTGTTTTTTATCACCTAAATGTTTTTAAAATGAAGAAGTTACTCTCAAACCTTGATGTAAAGATCCTAGACACTTTTCAACTTTCTAAGTTAAAAGGAGGTAGTGATGAAAAAACTGATGACATCATTATCGAGGATATTATTAACGGTTAACTAGTAGTAAGCAAGGCAATGTAACATCATTGTCTTGCTTACAATTCCTTTATTTTTTTCAATAGCCATTCTTTGGCAATTATTTGATCCATCTTGTCTATTTGTTCCAAGGTAAGTGTCCTGTATTTATTTAAGTCGTTTTTTGCACTCTTTGAAATCATAAATCTAATAATTTGGGCAAAGTTTAAATAGGCTTGCACATAATTTTCTGTGATTATTAAATCTCTGTTACAATAGCGCTCCAATGCTACTACTCTTGATCGAAGTGTGGTTTCATAAGAATCCTCTTTGAGGTAAAACTCATATAGACATCTAATTGTTAATGTTCTTACCCGTAGGCTAAAATGAATTTTTTTGGAATCAATTTTAAGCAAATGCTTATAGGATTCATCAAAATTCTCTCGATGGAAGTATAAAAATGCTTTGCTTAAATTAAAAGTGTCTGTTTGATCTTCCCCTTCAATTCTACTTTTCCCTTTTTCAATAAATTCTTCCGCAAAGGTGGTTTCTTTTGCAATACATGCGCTGACAACAATGTTTAGAAATTTACTTGAAGAGAACATTTCGCTTTTATTCGTTGCTAATGAAAATTTTTGAAGTAAAAACAATTCTTTGGTGAATTCTGCTTCTCCTTCACGTACTCTAAGGAATGTATAATTTTGTAGCATGGTCAGTACGTTTTTTAGTTGCGATTCACTTAGGTATTCATACTTTTTAAACAATTGATCTTTAATTAAATGATATGTAGAAGGATTAAAATCGGTGAATAATTCTATTATCTTGATATATAAATTGAAAATCGGTTCCTTTTCTTCATCAATAATTGCCCGACTTTTTAGGTTGAGTTCTTCTTCCCAGAGAATTTCTTTATCTAAAAGTATGTTTGTTCTAGCAAGGATGGCGCAATGAAATTCTAATTTTTCTAGAAAAAAATGCTTGTCTAAGTTTTCTTTGAAGGCAATTAGGTAGCTATGTTTTCCTTGGTTGTCTTTTTCCAAAGAAAGGTTGTAGAGATGTTTGTAATTTTTTGCCAAAGAAAGATAATCATCTACTAGCATGTATTTTTGTCGCTCCAAAAGTTTTAAGTGTTCGTTAGTTAGAAGCGGAAGATTGTTGTATTGCGGATTCTTGTGGATGCTACTAAGCGCTTTTGATATGATTTCTTTTTTATCTGAAACTAAAGAATCAACAGCTTGAAATTTTATCATCGCTTGATACAATTGATGAATCATCTTGTTTAGGTTAGCAATCGAGAGTTTTTTGTCATTCTCAGTAAGGCGCTTTGAGATGTATTCGTACGTACAATTTTTGTGTCTAAAAGTTGGGTGATGTTTGATTAGAATATTTAATAAAAGACTAAGGTCATTATTTCGATTGTGATAAGGAGAGGCTATGAATAGCTGAAATGATTTTAGTTCTTTTTTGCTGAACTTGGAAAGGTGCTTAATTCCTTTAACATCCTTTAAAGTCATTTCTTAATTGGTTTTCTAGAATCAAATTCAATAATCAACAGTTAATTACAAGCAACAGAAATTCATCGAAATCGGGATATAACAATATAATTTGTTACTGGCTTTTATTGGGTGCTAGCCGGTGAAATTTATTACTTCCAACTACATTTATAATCAACTTAAATTTAGGTCAAAGATAGAATTCTAGTTGGCATACTCAAATCACGTATTCAAATAAATATTAATTGTACCCCGAAATGAAAATCAGAAATATATTATTGCCGTTGATGTTATCGTTAGTCTGGAGCGTATCTCATGCACAGTTGTTTAATAAGAAAGCTCGAGTACAGGAGGTCCCTGTTTCTTGCAGTACTGCACCTTTAAGTGAACGGCCCACGATTACAGTTAGTAATTTCGAAGTAAAAGCTTATGGTGCGCAACAAAGATTCGGAAGCGAATTGGGAACAATGTTGAGTAACGCGCTTGTAGAGACAAACTGTTTTAATGTTCTAGCAAGTGCCAATGATATGTCTGATGTTGCTGCGGATATGAAGGTAAGTCAGCAATTTGGAGGAGGTGTTTCTGAATCAAGGGGAGTAAAGTCTGCAGATTATTTTATAAGTGGTCAGATCACCGAATTCAATGAAAATAATGTTGGAACAAATACCTTAGGAATTCAAATAGGGATATTCAAAGCGCAAATAGGATTTATTCTGCAGATAAAAAACGCTCAGCGTGAGATACTTTTTTCGAAGTCTATCAATGTAACAAGATCAAAACCAGGAACTGGAGGTATTCGGCTATTTGGATTGCCGGTAGCTACTGGATCTTTTACAAGCAAAGCGATGGCGGATGCATTAGAAAATGGAATAATTCAAGCCGTAAATATAATTGCAGAGCAAAAGGATGCTTTAGGTATGGACAAGCCTGAAAGAAGGACTGATGGTACTGTTAAATTTGACGCAGGAACTTGCGATGTTTTAAAATCAGGAAACGCCCCTAAAGTCATGGTTGTTATTCCAGAATATCACATTCAAAGAAAGATTCCAGATCCAGCAGGAGAAACTGAGATTATCAAAAAGTTTGTTAATGCTGGTTTCCCAGTGGTTGATCCTACAATGTATATGGCCTTAAAGACGAATGGGACACTTAGTGATATCGTCAAGAACCCCGTGGAGGCTGCAAATATAGGTGCCAGATATGGCGCAGATATCATTATTATCGGAGAGGCTTTCAGTGAAGCTACGAGCAATGTAAATGGGATGGTGTCCTGTAGGGCAAGGGTAGAAGCAAGAGCTATCAATACAAGAAATGCTACGATCGTAGCTGCAGATGGTAAACATGGATCGGGACTAGATATTGCTGAGTCTGTGTCTGCTAAAGTAGCCCTACGAAACGCGGGGTCAGAGATTGCAAATAGTTTTATGGTCAAATTGTGTGGAGGAAACTCTTCAGGACAGGGTTCAGGTTCTAACAGCAGCGGCTCTTCGCAACAACTTTTAGTAAGAAACATCGACTATGGTACATTAAGTACTTTAAGTGGTATTGTATCTGGATTAACTGGTGTAGATTCTGTCTCTAAGAATTATTCAAAAGGCGATGGTACACTCCAGTTTAAAAATTCCGGAAGTATTGATAAAATAGTTGATGCAATTATGTCTTCCTCCTTGGGGAATTCTCTTGAGGTAGACCAATTCAAAGAAGAAAAAGTAATCCTAATCGCAAGGTAATTATAAACCAACTCCTCCCATGTTCATGAAATCAATTTGGATTTTAGTAATCTTGTTTTGTCTTTCCCTTAAAATAATAGGTCAGGCACCTTTCCCCTTTTTTGATAATTTCGAAAGTGGTACTATTAACTATAATCACTGGTCTCCATTCCCAAGCATGCAGGGCGTTGATGGAGTTGTGGAAATTCAAGACGGCGTAGGAGTGGAAAATACTAAGGGGTTGAAAATGGGAAAGTCAAAGGACAATACTGGTCTTACAACCAATACATTTGATTTATCATTGAATCTATTGAATCAGACCAATGTTGAGATGACTTTTTGGATTACTGATAGAGGAGATGAAACACATGATAAAGATGGAATTTACTTCAGTGATAATGGCGGAGATTATTTTACAAAAGTTGTTGATTTCTTTCCTGAGGAATGGTGTAACAACAGGATAAGCCAGCACCCGCCATTAGATATTGATAAGTTAGCTGCTAAGGCCGGACTGAATTTAACTGATCAATTTATTATTCGTTTTCAACAACACGGAGAAGATGATTTTTCTGGTGTCGCCGCTACGGATATCGATGGATTTTATATTGATGAAGTAAAGGTATACGATCCTGGGTTGATTTATTCAACCATCCCATTTGAAGATGATTTTGACAATGGCTTGTTCAAAAATTCTTGGGCATGGAATTTTGCTGACGAAACGTCTACGATCAATACAAATACTTCGATCACCAGTCCTGTTAGTGTGGTGGAAGTTCAAAATGGAGTTGGTGTTGAAAATAGCTACGGAGTAATTCTTGGTCGCGAATGTGATAATATTTTTACTACAAATGCGCTTGATTTACATCTAAACTTAGCGGGTGAATCGAATGTAGAAATGACCTTTTGGATAGGAGATCGAGGGGACGAAACAGATGGAGACGATGGGATTTATTTTAGTGATAATGGAGGAATTTCATTTGTAAAGGTGGTAAATTTCTATCCAAGTGAATGGTGCAATAGTACTTATGGTCAACATCCTCCATTAGATGTTGATAAATTGGCTTCAACCTATGGTTTGAGTTTAACTGCTCAATTTGTTGTTCGTTTTCAACAACACGGAGCAGATGATTTCTCTGGTGTAGCTGCTACAGATATCGATGGATTTTATCTTGATGAAGTAAAAGTTTACGATCCTGAGTTGATGTATTCGAGCATCCCATTTGAAGATGATTTTGACAATGGCTTGTTCAAAGATTCGTGGGCATGGAATTTTGCTGACGAAACATCTACGATCAATACAAATACTTCGATCACTAGTCCAATAAGTATAGTTGAGATTCAAAATGGTGTCGGTGTTGAAAATAGCTATGGAGTAGTTCTTGGTCGGAAATGTGATAATATTTTTACGACGAATGCGCTTGATTTGCATCTAAATTTAGCTGGTGAAACAAATGTGGAGATGACTTTTTGGATAGGAGATCGAGGGGACGAAACAGATGAGAACGATGGGATTTATTTTAGCGATAATGGAGGGTCGTCTTTTGTAAAGGTAGTAGATTTTTATCCGAGCGAATGGTGCAATAGTATTTATGGCCAGCATCCTCCATTAGATGTTGATAAGTTGGCTTCAATTTTTGGGTTGAGTTTAACCGCTCAATTTGTAGTTCGTTTTCAACAACACGGAGCAGATGATTTTTCTGGGGTAGCGGCTACCGATATAGATGGATTTTATCTTGATGAGGTGAAAGTCTACGATCCTGGCTTAACCTTTTCGAGCATCCCATTTGAAGATGATTTTGACAATGGTTTGTTCAAAGAATCATGGGCATGGAATTTTGCAGATCAAACATCTACGATCAATTCAAACACTGGGATCACCAGTCCGATGAGTACCATAGAAATAGGAAATGGAGTAGGCGTTGATAACAGTTATGGAGTTAGAGTTGGACGTAGGTGTGATAACGTATTTAGTACAAATGCACTTGATTTACATTTGAATTTAGAAGAAGAAACGAACGTAAATTTAACTTTCTGGCTGGCAGATCGCGGGGATGAAACAGATGCTGATGACGGTCTTTATTTTAGTAATGATGGTGGCGATACTTTTATTAAAGTTTACGATTTTAATTTTTCTGCCGCCGCAAATTATGTTTATCAAGCATATCAGTTAGATGTTTCTTTTTACGCCGACTCAATTAATCTAGATTTGACAGATGAATTTGTCATTCGATTTCAACAACACGGAGAGGATGATTTCTCGGGAGTAGCAGCCACAGATATTGATGGCTTTTATTTGGATGATGTTAGTGTAACTAATATTATAAGTTCGACTAGTCAGTTGTTAGAGGAAAATATATTTGAGTTTTTTCCTAATCCCGCTACAGATATTGTTACCATTCAGTATGCAAAAGGTGGAATTGGGTCAGCAACTGTAATCGTTGCTGACTTGTTTGGGAAATCAATGTTGGAATTGAACACTGATTTTTCAAAGGAAAGTGACTTGATAGATTTATCTAGTTGTCCAACTGGAATTTATTTTATAACAGTCATTTTAGAAAATGGACTTACCGAAACTCAGAAGGTGATGAAAAGATAATTTAACTTTTTAAACTAAAAAGTGATTGATTAAAATTTCATTAATTCCCTCTGTCCAGTTTTGCAAACATCTGGTCTAGTGTTCGACGATCTAGAATATTGCCATCCTTAATCACTGAATTAATCTTTTGAGTATTTCGAATATCTTCCAAAGGATTGGCATCTAAAATAAGCAGGTCGGCGATCATTCCTTTTTCAATTAATCCTAACTCGGCTTGCAAGTCAAAATATGCGGCAGGAGCAGAAGTAGCACTTTCGAGAATCTCCATATTAGATAAGCCTGATTTACTTAATAAATATAGTTCATCATGCAGACTTAAACCTGGAGTTAAAAAGCCAATTGGAGCATCTGTCCCTGCTAGAATTTTCACTCCAGCCTGGTTGGCCTTGTTTATGATATCATGAGACCAGTTGGTGTACTTTTTTCTTTTCTCTTGAATAGGGGAGTCTAAAATCGTCTTGGCTCCAGCTCTCCATTTTTCTTCAATAGAAGAAGGTAAGTATTTGTAGCTATCCAAAAATGCCGTATTTTGAAACGGGCGATTGGTTGTCAAGGTCATAATGGATAGGGTAGGGATTTGATAGACATTATTTTTTGCAAGAATTTTTAGTACTTTTTGGGTCTGGGATTCATCTTGATTTTCAATCGAAATAGTTCTTTGGGCATCATGAATTCTTGAGCGCAAAACCCCACCTTGATCCATTATTCCTTCTGCTAATAATTTTCGTCTTTGTTCTAAAAGTGATTCCCAATTTTTTGCAGTTGAAAATTCTAAATTTCGCATATGTTCCATACTGTTCATTCCAGCTTCAACAGCACTGATAACGTCCATGCTCAATGGAACGTGACCAGTAACAAGCAAGCCCAATTTTTTTGCCCTTTTGGTTATTGCGGCAAATTGCGTTGGGGAGAGCATTTCATAAGCTTTCAATAAGTCCACCCCTTTTTTATGAAGACTATCCACCATTTTAATGGCCGCGTCTTCATCTTCTAAGCCAACTGAAAGTTCTGGTCTTCCCGGGCTGCCATCATACACATTGGGTTCACCATCAAGCAATGGTCCTGCGATTTTGATTCGTGGAGAACTCTTGGGGAATTTATCTGCTTTGTCTTTCCATTTTTTTACAAAGTCAATTTTTCCTCCAGTATCCCTAACACTGGTAACTCCATATGCTAAGAATAGATCAAACATGGACGGGGCAAGATCCTCAATGTAAGCGAAATGAATATGGGTATCCCAAAGGCCAGGAATTAAATACTTTCCTGCTCCATCAATAATTTTGCTGGATTTGATTTGTCTCAGGTCGCTTTGTTTTATAATATCAACTATTTGATTCCCTTGAAGAACTACGGTTTGATTTTCCTGTATTCCATTTTTAGCATCTATCGTAGAAATGTCTGAAATGAAAATTAAATCGTTAGCTGATTCTTTATTGGGTTGACAAGAAGACAGTAGAACAAGTAGCGCTGCGAAAACTAAAAACGAGTTTCCATTATTATTTTTTTGAAAAGCAATTCTCATGAAGCTGCAGTTTAATATCTTGGAAATTAACAATAACAACTGAAATTTTAATGGTTTTCTCAAAATGCTACTAATGATTTCTGAATATAATTGTTGATTTCGACTAAATGTCTTTTACATTGACAAGAGTAATGTTTTAATTTGTTTGACTCGTTTTATTTTCGTTTTTTAGTTGTTCAAAAAACCAACTGAATACATGCCCCGTGAATTTGCGAAAATCAAAGATATTTATCTTCGTTTGTATGATTATAAATTTGATCATGGTCCAAGAGAAGAAAACCCGAATAAGGATAAGCCCAAATTTGTTGGCCGCAAAAATATTAAGAAAAGACTGAGATTGTTGTTTGATCCTGTTCATTCTAAATCTGACCATGGAGCGTATTTGGTGACTGGTTATCGTGGCATGGGAAAGACAAGTTTGGTTCGAGAAAGTCTTAGTACGTTCAAGAAATCTGGAGAGATAGATACCTTCGAATTTTTCCTTTCACAAGATGATGTTCGAGACATAGATCTACTGAGGCAAATAGGCTGGAAGATAAGCGACTATGTTAATCAAAACGTACTCTCCAAATCTAAAGTGAATTCATTTCTCGCTTGGTTGCTATCCATCTTGTTCTTCGTTGGGATATTTATGGGCTTACTAGAGTTGTTTGTTCCTGGAGATACAAACCTAGGTAGTTTCTTCGGTCAGATTGTGGCGCCCTATAAATCCCATATCGCAGAAGCTTCTCAAATTGTTATCGCACTTTTGTTTGCTACCAATTTTCTCCTGGGAGGGGTGATTAGCAAAGAATTCAAATACCAGATTTTGTTATTCTCGTTGTCTGGAGTTTTCTTCCTCGGTTTTTTAATTTTAGCTATTGTTCTTGCTTCAAATTGTGAAAAGGCCAATAACTTTATTTGCGTTCTATCCACAAGTATTCTTTTGACCATAATGATTCAGGGTGTGTTTTCACTTTTATTACCAGGAGCTCCTTTTTTGAATAGACCCTATGCAAACCAATACAGAGAGAAATACACCAAGTGGGCAATTAATGGTGTCCTTTTAATTGCCAAATTGACTTTGGTTGGCTGTATTCTATATCAGAGTTTTCGCATTTTTGGTCTTGCCTTAGAATTTCTTGCAGCCAATCTTTCGACAATATTCGTTGGAGATGCAGGGATATCAAGAGCGGTGTTGTTTTTCATTTTATTGGCTTTCGTTTTCGGTGCAGCCAATACATTGATGTCTAAGTTGTTCATGTTCTTACCGAGTTACAAGTATAAAAAAGAGCTGAAGGAACTGTTGATAGATTTTGAAAGTCGATTGTATGCAAATGTCACTCAAGAGAAAACGGGAGCTGGGCCAATAAATATTGGAAGTAATAATCCCTTAGGGATTCTGACCGGCAGGATTTTGAATTATTTTCAAAATGAACAACGAAGTGTGAAAAACACGCTCAACTATCAAGTTGCAAGTACTAAAGAAATTGAACAATTCCTTTTTCGAATCTTAAGAAAAATAGAGCATCTTCGGAATCAATATGAGCTAAGTTTATTTGGCCGAAATAAAATTCCAAAGTTTGTTTTTGTAATTGATGAATTAGATAAGGTTGAACCCAACTATTATTTTTCTCCAGGTGATCGAGAAACTGATGAGTTTGTTCAACAATCAGAAAGTTCTCCAGTGGTCGTTACAAAAGCACGAAAACGGCAAGAGGCGATCGCAAAGTTGTTGGCGAATTTAAAAAGTTTTCTAAATAATGCAGATGCGAAATTTATTTTTATTGGTGGAAGAGGAATGTATGATGCGGCGTTAGCAGATATTGCCGATCGGGAAACTTTTTTTAGCAGTATTTTTAATGAAGTAATTTATGTCCCAAGTTTTTTTAGAGATTCTATAACCAGGCAATCAGGGTTAAGTGAGTTGACAGAATATTTTATTGCTCAGTATCTAGTCAAAAATTATATCCCGAAGAAAGATGATGAGAAGCCATTTAGAAATTTTCTTAAAGAAGTTTCTGGACAGAGCGATAATCTAGGTGAAAAGCAATCTGCGGAATTCTTTAAGATTTATCATACACTGCAAAATTTCTTCATCTTTTGTGCCTATCGAAGCAATGGAAGTCCCAAGAAATTGATTGAGATTTTTGAAAAATATGTTGTTGAGCTTGGCCCTAATGAAGTTAAAGAAATTAAAGAAAAGAATACCGGATACTTTTATACCGCTTCCAATAATGTTGAAGAAAAGCAGCTGTTTCTTAAATTTTCCTACAAAAATCAATACGAGATAAATTTAACATCAAATTTGTATCGCCCTTACCTAATAATACATTCAAGGCATATGAAGTCGCTGGGAGATAAGTTATTATATTCCAGTGCGTTTTTGATGGATCATATTTTAAAATTTCACAGAGCGGCGTTTTCTTTTAGAAATTTGGAATTGATCCCGGATATTATTTTAGCGAATAAGGATCCGAATTTGAGACATTTTTTTCAAGACATTATGAACTTCTTGTCTAAAATGCATATTCGAGAAACGGTCAATGCAATTTATCAACATAAATTTTATAGCCGAGTTAAAAACGAACTAAAGTATGTGTCTAGAATTTCTGAATTTAGTTCAGCAGCGTACAACTTTACACTCGATGAGTCTTATCATTTAAAGAGCTATTATAAGAAAAAACTTTCAGCCAAATATAAAGAGTATAGTAACTTAAGATCAAGTTCGGATTATATACATTCTATAGGATATTTGCATTCAATTATTGGAGACTTGCATTATTACGATGAAGAATATGATGATGCTATAATTCACTATACAGATGCGATTCAACCCTTTATTACTAGAATCGCAAATTTGAACAGATTGCAACCTAACGAGTTTATTTTATATGCTCGATGTAAATTGGTGCTGGGTCTGTGTCTTGAAAAACTTCAATCTTATGACAAAGCCTACGGGGAATTTAGGAGCCTGATTTTAGAATCAAAGAATCATGGAGTGCCTGGGTTGAAAGCAAGAGGAGTTGTAAGAAACGATGATTGGGAATTGCCATTTAATAGGATGCAAATCTTTTTAAGGCCGCATATTGCCTTGTTGAATGTAATTGAAAAAATGAGGGCAGATGGAATTACTTTTGACAACTTGGTTAGGAATATTGAAGAATACATCGATTTTCTAGGGATTGGAAATATGAAGATATTTCCCATGGAGGAATGTAACCTGATACCTAACTATGAATTATTCGACAACAAAAGTAGTGGGTCAATTAGTCATGGAACTAGCCAAATTCTTCTACATCGAGCCTCCAAGAAAAAAGATAAAAAAAGGATTGTTTCTTTACTAACAGACTATTATTCTAATGTAGGCGACTTATTGTATTTTAAGAATAACATCTTTTACAGATTGTTTTATGTTGGAGAATTTAATTCAGAATCAACAATATTAGAGATAAAAGAACATCTGTCTCTTAAGAAAGAGAAGGAGGTAAATTCTGATAGCGGGAATCAAACTTCAAATCTCAGCGGCAAACAAGAGGAAACTAACAAAGATTACTTCCCATCGGCCTCTGCTTATATCTATTATATTCAAGCATTGCGATTTTTTATGATTCCTTATGTTGAGAATTTTATTCATCTTACAAAAAGAGGTGTAAATGATCCAGTCAATCTAGATGAGATAGGAGTCAGAAGTGAAATGCTGAGTTTCTTTCTAGATGAAAAACATTATGCAGTTCTCAATGCTACAGAACAAGTGGTTCTGGCAAATATTCTAAGTAAACTTGGAAATGCTGTTTTTGCTTGTATAAGGAATCGTCCTACGGATGTTCAAGATGACTTTCTAAAAAAGTTACCGAAAGGAGATGCGACACTAAATGTGATTGACTTGTTTAATGAAATCGCCAATCCTGAAGATGATGAAAATCAAATAAACTTGTTGTCCATAGAACGTACGATATCTATCTACTTGTTAGCTTACACCTTTTACAAAAGGGCGGGAAGAGTCCATTTAGCATCTTTGCAGCTTAAGAAAATATTATATCTACTTAGAGAGACAAGTACCAAGTTTGAACAAGAAAAATTAACAAATAAGGGATTAAAAGGGCACAAACTTGGTAACTTTATTCTGTGGGTAACCAATAAGATTTTAAGTGGTCTAACGAATATAACAGATGTTTCGAATCGCGCACAGATAAAGAAGAGTAGAAGTTCTGGAATTAAAGCTTTTGAAAATAAAGAAGTTAATTCTCAAACAGCCATTATTTACAACAATCATTCTACTTCACCAGATGTAAGAGAGGTGGTATTACTTGTTGAAACAATCAAATCAAATTTGTTTGAAGACTATTACGAAAGCATAAAAGAAGTACAGCCTATTTATGTCGGTGAATTCTCGCCAATTTCAGATATGTTGGTTCGGGTCTTTGAGCTTAAATATCAAAGTGAAGTGGAATATGCTTTTCTAAATAAAATCTTAGATATAAAGCAAGATGAAATGTCGGAATTTGATATTGTTCAATATAGAAATAAAATTAGAGAGAAGATTGAAGTAAAAAAATCTAATGCTGAAGAAATTAAACAAGCCATCAATAATGGGTTTTTCTGTTTGTACGAAACCATAAGAATCTTGAATACCTATGGTGTTGATTATATATTGAACTATTCCTTTTTAGCTGCTACTCACTATCGTTTGGGTAAATTCTCCTTAATGTTTGAAGCATTTGTGGCACAAGAAGATCCGACCGATGTTGGATCAAAAATTGAGAAGGAGTTGACGCATTTGGTCGGAGATAATTTCCTCCATTATTCTGACCCATTCTTCCATTTTGACAAATCGATACTTTACAATCAAAAAGCTAGAGAAATGCATTCCGGAGGCGATGCTTTTCAACAACACAATAGATCAATGTATAGCTTAGATGATGACTATAATGATGAATTTATTCATTTTTGCGCATCTATTGAAAGGTTTAGAATTAACATTGGGACCGTTAGAAGTTCTATAGTTAAAGCCAATACACTTTTGAAGGAATCTTTCTTGCGGGAATATGATAATTATTTGTTTAAGAAAATGTAGGCTTTTTTTTCATAAGAATTGATTTGTCATTCGATATAACGAATATTGTCTTTGCCAATGATAAAATTAGATTTTCTAGCATCAGGACTGCTATTGAGTACAAGATTTATATCCGATAAAACCTCTTTGTCTCGTTTGAAATAAATATGATTGGTCAATCGAATAAATTTTGAGCCACTAGAATTGGTGACATCTATTCGTTCGAGGTTGTCAATAGATGCTAAGCCAAAGTCGTCTCTAAGGCCATCCAATCCCAAACGCTCTCGTTTATGAGATCTTTTGGATTTCTGCAACAAACGGTCTTTTCGATGAACGTACAAAAAGATGTTTTTACTAAGGCTAGGTAAAGTCGCCAAGGACTTTTCAAATACATCTAGGTCTAGATCACTTCCAGTAAAGATGATTTTCTCAATACTTACCGATCCTTCCGAATAATCTTTTACAATTCCTTCAAAAATTCTATGTCCCATAGAATGACATAGAATGTATTTGTCAATATTGTTATTTTCCAAAATATTTCCTACAATAGGTTTGTAAAGTTTGCTGGTTTGAATTGCTTGATTCCAGGAATTCACATAGTTCAATTCTTTAGTGTGCCAGACCACGGAAATGACCTTATCCATGCCTTCAATTTCCTTGAGTTTTTTGACCGTGTTTTTGTGATAAACATTTACACCACCAAGCAGGCTATGAAAATAAATTAACACTTTTTCACCATTCTTAATGTTAAGATAATCAGCGATAGTTTCTTGCTTATAGTCGCTGAAGTTTAGATTGGTTTTATCGGTTTTTAGTGACCAGGCCCCTTTGTAGTTTCCCAACTGAATAATTTCTCCTTTAATGTCAATGTACTTATATTCAGTGGTGGCAAATAATAATGCTGGGAAGCTTATTAGTAGATAAATTATTAATGTTTTCATGCTTTATGTTTCAGTACAAAATATTTATTATTTACCCATGGATTTTTACGAAATCCGGCGAGATATTCGACAGGCAGATTATTTAATTGCTATTCTTGAATTTTGACAAATGTTGATTTCCGATTATCTCTAACTAAAACCATTCTATCTTGTCCAGTTTTTTTCGCCAAATATTCCCAAACCGTTCCAGCTTCAATAGCTCTATAAGTGTGCGACATGCTGATTGTGTAATCTAGAGAAGTATCTTGATTCACGGCACCTATGAAATTTGAAAATCCAATATAAGAAGCTTCGATAGAACCCGGACTTTGACCTTCTTTCCAAGGTAATACACAGTTGCCCTTTTCATTGGTAATTCCTCGTATGATTAACTTGTTTTCTAAATCTCTTAAAGTCAAAGATACGCCAACCAAAGGGCGATCATCTAAGTCCTGGACCAAAAGTCTTAGTACGTTATTAAATTTTGAACTGGCTTTATTTTTTGTCATTAATGAAATTCCTGCATCAAATGACTCGAAAGTCAAAATTAGTTTGCGATCGAGGAGTTGGTATTTTCCTTTGCCCTTCTGATTTGAATTTAAATCATCAGAAGCGTAGTTGTAAATAAATGTTCCGTCTTCATTCAGTTTCAGTTGTTGATTCACAAATGAAATCTGTCCCGGTAGAGCAGTGGAGTATAGTCCTGTGATTACTTTGGGGCTGCAACTCACACAAAGTAGAAAGAAGAGGAATATGAAAAAAACATGTTTCATTTAATGCGAATGATTTTCTTTTCTTTCGAAATCTAAAGCGAATTGCGGAGCATTTTTTTCTGAACAACTATCTGTCCCAAGTGGTAATGACTATGCTCAATTATTCCATGAAGGTTTCTAAAGTGATTGCCATATTTTTCATCTTCGAAATGTTCATTCATTTGATCATCCGGAATTTGCTCCACGAGTTTTGCAAATTTTTCTGCATTGCTCCACATCTCTTCTAGGAAGGATTCCCAGTCAGCCTGGTTTTCTATTGATGGACAATCAAAACTAAATTTATCCTTAATATCCAAAGACCCACCTTCAAGCACCTTCATTGCTCCAACGTAGTAATATTGAATATGATAAGTCAATTTTGCAATACTATTCAATCCTTTAACTTCTGTGTTTGCTTCTTTAAATGAAAGATCAGTGAGTTGGCCTTTTAAATTGATCGCAGTCCAGTTGCCACCGAAATGAACATCTCTGAAATGTTTGGCGATTTGAGCGGAATTGGTCATAGTCTTGAGAATTTGATATTGGTTTATCTAAGGTAGTCTAAATTTCATATGTTGAGAAGTTGGATGAATATAATTTTCTTTTCGCTTATATTTGAAGTTTAAGATCAGCTATGCAAAGTTTGTTCAATCAACAATTTTCTACCGACAGATTGGAACTCTGTCAACTTAATGCTAAGGATTCAAGTTTTATACAAACCTTAACCAATTCTGAAGGCTGGTTAGAATTCATTGGAGATAGGGAAATTCGTAGCGAACTGGCAGCTGTAGCGTATATCCAGAAAATTGAAGATCTTCCCAAAGCTAAATACTGGAAAGTTGTAGAAAAATGTGACCAGCAAGCCATTGGAGTCATCACCTTAATTAAGCGGGATTATTTGGAGGATTATGATATTGGATATGCCTTTTTGCCGGATTCCTTTGGACAGGGTTATGCGTTTGAAGCGACCGAAGTGATATTGAAAAAGGCACTTGAAAAATCCGCTAGTGGTTCTATTTATGCTGTGACAAAAGTAACGAATTTAAGGTCTATCAATTTGCTTACTAAGCTGGGTTTTGAAAATATTAAAAGTATTAACCCAGATGGTGATGAGGTGGATTTATTTGCTATTGCTAAAAGCTAATGTCCTTTCCTGTGTTTGCCGTGTGATATTGATTTACATAATATCACATCGGAAATTGACTGGACTCTGAAAGAGGGAAATTAATTAATCAAATATTTTTCAAAAATATCCTTGTTCAGGTACGGATTATAATTTTAACAGATGTGTACATTGTTAAAGATTAAACTTTTGATAGTATATGTGAATATTTTGTTTTACTTGGCAATGTAATTGCCATATTTACTGTGAAAATAGATAGCCAGTAATTTTTATCATCAAAATTACTGACATGAATTCCAACAATCTAACGCTTAAATATTTTTTTGCGATTCTTTTAATTTCCTTCTCTACAGTTCAAATTTTCGGTGCAAGTTCTTCCGCCAGTGCAAACGATTGTGGAACCATTGCAATTAGTAATGACGACTCATCAATTACAGTTTCTGGTTTATCAGCCCCAATAGTTGAGGTGAATATTTTTGATTTGGATTATAACACAACTTTTTATTGTCTGGGAACATGCAATGCTACAGAAGTTGTCTCCGGATTGACCGCATCTACTTATACACTTAAGATAAAGTATTTTGACGATGATTATAATTTGATTTGTCGAGTAGATGATATAATTACTTTATCTGGTGGCCCATGCGCGGATGCCGATATGGATGGTATTTGTGCGGAAGATGATTGTGATGATAATGATGCGAACTTTCCGATGACAGCAGGAACGCCATGCGATGATTTCAATTCGAATACGATCAATGATCAGATACAACAAGACGGATGTACTTGTCTTGGTATGCCATTACCTTGTACGATAGACAATGATGGTGACGGAGTTTGTGGTTTTGAAGATTGTGATGACAACAACCCGCAATTCCCAATGGCGGTTGGAACACCATGTGATGATGGTGACACAACCACCGAGAATGATGAAATACAATCTGATGGGTGCGATTGCGCAGGAACGCCAATAACAACAGCAGCGGATTGTGATAATATTCTTGTAAGCAATGACGACTCATCGATAACAGTTTCAGGTTTATCGGCCCCAATAGTTGAGGTGAATATTTTTGATTTGGATTATAACACAACTTTTTATTGTCTGGGAACATGCAATGCTACAGAAGTTGTCTCCGGATTGACCGCATCTACTTATACACTTAAGCGTATGTGGCATCTTTCCATGTTTCGATGTTGGAATATACGAAATACTCGCGCTTCCCAATTTCGAACGTTCGTCCATTTCCATGTATGAGGACGTTATCTTGTATTTCCGTATTGTCCAAT
>CALFWO010000032.1 GCA_937928045.1 uncultured Saprospiraceae bacterium
AGAACCCCAATTTCCACGATAAGTATCACCAAATTCAAAGGAGATTCTTTTTTCATCAGTGCTTGGGTGATGAATTCCTATGGTCGTATCTAAGGACATTGTTTGACTTAAGGAATACCCAGCCATAAAACCTTGCGCCGCATCTGGAATAGGATCATCCAATTCTACCAAGGTAAAGTCAGTAGGTGCATATCCAGCTCGATAAGTAGACCCTGTATTAAATATATTTAATTGACCATCGCCATTTCCACCACTAGCCGCAGAGTTAGGTTGACGGCAGGTTGAATTTTCAAATTTCCAATAGGTGACAAGCGACGCGGCATTTCCAGCGTTAATTCCACAATGCGCAGCAGTCATAAAAAATGGTTTGCCGTCACCATTGACATTGTTTATCAAAAATCCTGTGCAAAAAGTACCACCACCAGTACCAATAACTGCAACTGATCTTATGATGTCTCTGTATCCTTCGACGATATCAAATCCGTCGGCAGTTCCACAAATAACGTCCAGATTACAAGAGCCAGAAACAACCTGACCGAATCCCATGAAATCGTGATTGACAAATCCTAAGTGTAATCTTAGATCGTCCTTCTTATCTATTGGAAGTACTACTTCAACAACCAAATTATCATCTTGAAGTATTGGAGTCCAAAGTTCACTATGCGTTTCATTGTCTTGGGCTGAAAAAGGGCCGACAATTTCGGACTGTTCCTCATTGTACATTACCAAAGTACCACCTTCCGGCATTTCGTATCTTGTAAAACCTAGATTCAACGATTTTGCATTTTTTGATTCAATGATTAATCTCCAAATTGCATGATCATTTGTATAACTCCATGTTCCACTTGATAAGGGAGAAATATCAACCGCAATATTTTCAGCATACTTAGGAGCTAACCCTGGAGCTCTTCGTGACATTTCTGAAGCTAAAAGCGCTGCATTGTCTAATTCAGGTAAATCAATCTTCTCTATTTCGACCCATTTTAAAGAATTTTGAGCAATCCTCGAATCTGATTGGGCGGATAGTCCAAAACACAAAATGGATGTAAGAAAAACTAAGGTGTAATGATGTATTTTCATTTGATTTTAATTGTGAACACTAAGATGCGTAAAATTACCAATTATACGCTGCTAATGTTGTCGTTATAATGACATGCTTAAGATCAGAAAGAATGTAGTTTTCTATTTAGGATCTAAAAAAATAGCATTGGTAAGTAGTCTTGCCCCTTCCGTCCAAAAGGCTCTAAAAAGAGGATTATCGACAAAGTAAATCAACTCACCATTCCCCTTATTCTCTACTCCGAACATGAGACTATTCTTCAAGTTGGGTAAAGTCGCGGAACCAGCGAAACCAAGATGATCAGCATCGCTGTTAATAACACCAACATTATATCCCTTTTCCAGTAGATCGTAACTTGTCGAACCCGTCTTTAAAGAAAAATATGTTGACCCAAAACCAGCTGCAATAGGATTGGTATAATCTAAATTAATTTTGAATATTGCTCCTGGAATAAAATTCTTAAGAAAACTTCTTTCTCCTTCAGCATAACTTTTCTGTTCGATAGAATCATCTTCTTTCTTTTCACTTACTCTTTTTTTCAACTCAAAACCATCTTTATCAGCAAAGTTCCTAAGTGCTCCAGATAAAGCAATAACTCTGCCTCCACCAGAAACCCATTTTTTAATATTTGTTCTTTCAGATTCTGAAAAACTATAATAACCAGACGGTAAAATTAATGTTGAATATTGATCTAAGTCTATGGATCCAAAATCTGAAGGGCTAACGACGCTATGAGGATAATTTATAGTCTGCTCCAAATAGTGCCAAACTTGACCAAAGTCGTTTGGCCCAACTTTTTCTCCTCCTAGAACTAAAATGTTTGGAGTCTTTAAAAGTTGAAATTTGCTAGATCCTAAGTCTGGGCCTTTTTCAGAAAGACCAGTTTTAGTTTCGGTAATATTTACATTAAAGTTTGTACTCAGTTCATTGATTACATTTGTCCAACCAAATGAATTATATTTATTGTCCACTTTGTTGGCAACCAATGTGCCTATTGGATAATTTTTCCCGAATTGTGTGAAGGCAGCTGTTGCCATTCTAAAACGTATTCCTTTTTGACTAAGTGCGGCAACGAATTTAGCACTCTCCATTGATTCCCATGGAATAATTGCCGCATAACTAGACTCAGTAAGTTCGTCCGCTAAAAGTTTTGGTCGGGCTATTTTTTCGTCTTTCGAATTATAAACTTTTGTAGATGCGATTGCTTTCAACCCTTGCGCATAAGGCAAAGCCCAAGCAGTGATATCATAGGTCAATGAATCCTCCAAAAATGGTTCAGGTTCAAATAACACTTGAGTGAAAATCGACTTTGGCTGCCTTGCACTAATTAGCAAATCATTTTTCTTCGAAATATAATCTCCATTTCTATGGTCTTGATAATTCCATCCAGAAATTTTTTCTCCATCTTTTCCAAACCTACTGTATCTGATTTTATGTTGATCCAATAATTTACAAAGTGAATTTAGCTTACCTTCACTATTATCAGCAGAGATAATAAATGACTTGTATTTCCCTGGAGGGTTCTCAGCGTTTCTAGCGTAGTAGGAGCTAAAATTTTCAACCAATTGATCTGCATTCTTGGCCGCAGTTTCTATGGTAGACAAACCTGTGGTTAAATGATGTTCAATTCGGTCAGCCAACAATAAGGTATCTCCATTTTCCATTGCTATTCCTTTTCCCGCTCTACTATGCCCTCCTTGTTCATAAGTCATTCCTACTCCTCCATTAAATATTGGATAAGTATCACCATAAGAGGGGTATAATAGATCGAAAACTTCTTTGGAAAAATAATGCCAACCGTTGGCGTCAAAATATTTGGAATGATTACTTCCAACCATATGTTGAAAATCTCCTTGCCAATCAGTAATATATTGATGATAGGGTTTTGCTGCTGGAGCAAAATAATAAGGCTCATTGTGTCCCATTTCATGAAAATCAACATGAATCTGAGGTATCCATTTTTGATACTCTATAATTCTTTGTTGGCTTTCAACTTGGGACAACCATGCCCAATCCCTATTCAAATCAAAAAGATAATGATTTACCCGACCACCAGGCCAAGGCTCATTGTGCTCTCTAGATTCCGGGTTTATATTTAATTGATTATTAGCAACACCATTATTCCAAGAAGTATATCTTGAGTATCCGTCCGGATTTATACAAGGATCCAAAATAATTACCACCTTTTCTAACCACTCCTTTAATCCAGGTTGACGCATCAACGCCAATTCATAAATTGTCGCAATTGAACTTTCAGAAGCTCCCGCTTCATTTCCATGAACGCCGTAACTCAGCCATACAATTGGAATTGATGTTTTCGGCGTACCCTCTTTTTCCATCGCTCGGATTAGATTATCGTTTCTAATTTGATCTATATTTTTGAGATTCTTCGGAGATGATATTACGGTGAAAATTAGTGGTCTATTTTCATTGGTCTCACCGTATTCAAAAAAATTGATGTGGGCGGTGTTTTCAGCTACATGCTTGAAATAATCCACCAACTGATGATGAGGTGTAAAGGTTTCACCATATTCATGTCGCATGAACTCATTAGGACTTTTCAAGTTTGATTGGGCAAATCCTGAAACGGCGGTTAGTACAGTTACTAGTAAAATGAAAGATATTCTCATGTTGACCAAATTTGTTTATTGTCTTTGGCCCTAAGTTAATCAAACTCCTTGGTAGATTAGATTTAAGATTAATAAATTGCGCTTACAATTCGATGAATTGTTTTTGAATCTCCCATGGTGTAGTAGTGAAGACATGGAACTCCCTTTTCCTTTAGTTCTTTAGATTGTCTGATGCACCATTCAATTCCAACTTCTTTAACCGCTTCATCTGTTTTGGCCTTTTGAATCTCCTTAACAAGTTCCTCCGGCATATTGACAAAAAACATTCTAGGCAGAGACTTTAGTTGATAAAGCTTGGTCAATGGTTTCAACCCTGGGACAATAGGTACATTTATTCCGATAGCTCGACATTTATCCACATAATCAAAGTAAGCTTGATTATTAAAAAACATTTGGGTTACTATGTAATTTGCTCCAGCTTCTACTTTCTTTTTTGTCCACAAGAGATCCATTTCGAAGTTTGGAGATTCAAAATGTTTTTCAGGATAACCAGCAATACCGATACAGAATTCTGTTTTATTACCATTTTCAATATTGGAATCCAAGTATTTGCCTTGGTTCATATCTGAAATTTGCTGAACCAAATCCAATGCATATTCATGTCCACCCTTTTCAGGAACAAATTTTCCATCAAACTTTCTAGCATCTCCACGCAAGGCTAACACATTATGTATATTTAGAAAGGCTAAATCAATTAAAGCATTTTCAGTATCATCTTTGGTGAATCCTCCACAAATCAAATGAGGAACAGCATCTACACCGTACCTATGCGTAATGGAGGCACAAATTCCAACTGTACCAGGACGTTTCCTAATTGAAGTCTTTTCATAATAACCACTCGGTCTTTTGTTATAAATGAATTCTTCTCTGTGATAAGTTACATCAATAAAAGGAGGTTTGAACTCCATAAGTGGATCAAGTGTTTTGAAAATCGAATCCATTCCACCTCCTTTTAGAGGTGGCAATACTTCGAAGGAAACAAGTGTTCTTCCATCAGCTTTTTCAAAATAATCCGTAACCTTCATTCCTAACTAATTTTTGGAAATTTTAACTGGCTAAAAGTAGTAAGCATTTTAGACTTTTTACAATTCAAAAAAACAACGAAAACAGAATTTGTTTATCATTGCACGGTCATAGAAGTTAGATTTCTTTTTATTTAACTGATTGACGTCAATATTAGACAATGCTTCGAAGACTTTATTACGCACTTCCTGCCAAATTTAGATTTACAGTTCGACGATTGTATTATTTCCCTATCGATTTAATCGAAGGATTGATAGGAAAACGTGATCCACTTACTCCTCCAAAAGGTATGATTTTCACCGGAAGCGGTGACTTTAGAAATCAGGGGCGACACCTTCTTCATTTATTTGAAAAATTAGGTAATCTTAAGCCATACCACCGCGTGTTAGATATTGGTTCTGGTATTGGTAGATCGGCCGTCGCTTTAACCAGTTTTTTGAATAACGAAGGTACCTACCAAGGTTTTGATCCGATTGAGAAAGGAATCAATTGGTGCAAAAAAAATATTACGAGTCGCTACCCTAAATTTAAGTTTGATTACATTCCACTGAAAAACGATTTGTATCGGGATGATGGAGCATCAGCTTCAAATTTTACATTTCCGTATCCAGATGACTCTTTTGATTTTATAATTTTGACCTCTGTTTTTACCCATATGGTGAGTGCCGAAGTCGATAATTATTTATCGGAAATCAATCGAGTTTTATCTTCAAATGGAGTTGTTTTTGCGACCTTTTTTGTATTAACCGAAGAAAGTAAAAAACTATCTGCCAACAATTCTTTTCAATTCAAATTTAAGAATGGAAATGACTGGTTGATGGATGAAAAAGTGGTTTCAGCTAATGTTGCTTTTGATGAAGACTTTCTTCATCAATCTTTAGTAGAGAAAAATGATCTGAAAATTGAAGCGTTTTTCAATGGATATTGGTCCGGAAGGGACAAAAAAGAATGTAAAGATTTTCAGGATGTTCTAATATTGAAAAAAGCTTAGGGGTCTAATTTTTCTTCTTTTTATTTTTAAAGTCCCCACCTTTCCAAGCATCAAAGAATTTCTTCCAGGCAATTGGATTAAAGATGTTCATCGGGGGCCTTTGTCCGTTATAGTAATAGGCGCTTGCTTGTTCTCTAAGGTATAAATCTGCGGATTCATTGGCATCCACCTTGACCAATTCTCTTCCATTCTCCAAAGTCTCTTGCGCCAAGTTTTCAACCGCACGCTGCTGTAATTCTTGGGTTACGTCCATTGCCAAAAATTCCAATTTAAAATGGTCTTTGTCTGGCCAAGGGAAAACAACGGTCTCCGGTAAATTAATGGTATCCTGCGTCATCAATTGAATGACTGAATATCTATCTTCAGTTAAGGTATCTGGGATTACCACTTCTACTGAAGAATATCCAATTGCGGAAAAAACTATAACATCTCCTTTTCTTACCACAATTGAGAAGAACCCTCTTAAATCTGTAAACGTTCCTCTACCTTGATCTTTCACCAATACATTTGTATAGGATACCGGGAAAAGCTGTTCGGTAGTTCCATCCAGAACCATTCCTGAGAATTGGACTAATGAACTGTCTGTTTGACTATGAATGCTAGTCAGGAATGTACAAAAGCTTAAAGTCAGGATGATAATTACTCGCAACATGTTTCCAAATATAGTATTACTTCAAAAAGATAACAGTTAAAAGAGTCAAAATGATTAAGCTAGGTTCGATCAATTTTAAAAAAGTTAAAAACCAACAGCCAAATGTAACACTTCATGCATTCTATTGATATAATGAATGACCAAGCCTTCAATATATTGAGGCGGAATATCTTCAACATGTTTACGATTCACTTCACAAAGGATGATTTCTTTGATTCCAGCTCTGTGTGCCGCCAGAATCTTTTCTTTTATCCCTCCAACCGGAAGCACTTTTCCTCGAAGCGTAATCTCACCTGTCATAGCTAAGTGAGATTTTACTGGTCTTTTATTAAAAGCAGAGGCCAAAGCTGTCATCATAGTGATTCCAGCAGAAGGTCCATCCTTTGGAATTGCTCCTTCGGGCACATGAATATGGATATCATTTTGCTCAAATAAATCCGCATTTATACCGATACTTTCACAATTCGCCTTTAGGTAACTCAAAGCGGTACTTGCGGACTCTTTCATTACATCACCAAGATTTCCAGTGAGTGTTAATTTTCCCTTTCCCTTACTTAGAGATGCTTCAATAAAAAGAATATCTCCGCCAACTCTTGTCCAAGCGAGACCAACCGCCACTCCACTAGTTTGTGATTCTTGATAAAAATCATTGCTAAATCTTTCTGGTCCTAAAATTTTACGAAGCTCTGATGATTTTAAGGTGATTGCATATTTTTCTTCCATCGCTACCTTTTTGGCCGTGCTTCTCATTACTCCCGCAATCTGTCTATTTAAATTTCTAACTCCAGATTCTCTTGTATACTTTTTGATGATATCTGATAAAACTTCATTCTTCAAAGTAATTTGCTTGGCTGTCAAACCATGTTCTTGTCTTTGATTAGGAATTAGATGTTGCTTAGCAATTTCTATTTTCTCTTCTTGGGAATATCCGCCAATCTCAATGATTTCCATTCTATCCAAAAGAGCGGGTTGAATGGTACTCAGAGAATTTGCAGTCGCAATGAATAAAACTTTGGACAGATCATATTCTAAGTCCAAATAATTGTCATGAAAAGTTTCATTCTGTTCTGGGTCCAAAACTTCCAATAGGGCCGAACTTGGATCTCCTCTAAAATCTTTTCCTACTTTGTCTATTTCATCCAAAATAAAAACAGGATTGCTTACACCCGCCTTTTTGATAGATTGAATAATTCTACCAGGCATGGCACCGATGTAAGTTTTTCGATGTCCTCTTACCTCAGACTCATCATGTAGTCCACCAAGAGACATCCTAATGAATTCTCTTTTTAAAGCATTGGCAATTGATTTCCCTAAAGATGTTTTACCAACTCCGGGAGGTCCAACCAGGCAAAGTATCGGAGATTTCATATCTCCTTTTAATTTCAAAACTGCAAGATGCTCAAGAATCCTATCCTTTACTTTCTCTAATCCAAAATGATCTTTATCCAACACCTTTTCAACCTTAGTTAGATTGAAGTTATCTTTAGAATAATGTTCCCAAGGTAGATCAACCAACAATTCCAAATAATTTAACAAAACAGAATATTCCGCCATTTGCGGATTGATTCGTTTTAGTTTGGCTATTTCTCTATCGAAAGTATCTTGCGCACCTTTGCTCCATTTCTTTTTCTTTGCCTTTGCAGTTAACTTTTCGACAACTGCTTCTTGCGGGTTTTGACCCAATTCATCTTGAATAGTTTTGAGCTGTTGATTGAGAAAATAATCCCTTTGTTGTTTTTCAATATCACCTCGGACTTTACTTTCAATTTGATCTTTTAATTCCAGGAGTTGCAATTCATTGTCCATATGCTCCAGAATTAACTGCGCCTTTTTATGCAACTCATCTACTTCTAAGACCTTCTGTTTGGCTTCTACTTTGATCCCTAGGTTGGAAGAAATAAAATTCAGTAGAAAAGAATCTTTGTTGATATTTTTTAACATTACAACAGCCTCGCTTGGAATATTTGGAGACAGTTCAATGATTTGTTTGGCCATATCTTTGACCGAAGAAATTAATGCTTCAAATTCAATATTCTCTGAAACTGGAATTTCAGATCTTGCCGAAATTTTGCATTTCAAATATGGATCTTCCTGAATAATTTCTTCGATTTGAAATCTACTTCTTCCCTGTAAAATTGCGGTAGCGGAACCATCTGGCATCCTTAACAATTTTAAGATTCTAGCAACTGTTCCAACTTTGAAAAGATCTTCCGGCTTAGGATTTTCTAATTTGCTATTTTGTTGACTTACTACACCAATCATTCGATTGGAATCATAAGCTTCTTGAATCGCTGCCAATGATTTTTTTCGTCCAACCGTAATTGGAATAATTATTCCAGGAAAGAGAACAGTATTTTTCAATGCAAGTACCGGGATTTCTTCTGGAAAGTCTCCTGCATCTTTTGGCTCTTCATCTTCATCAATAGAAAAGAGTGGCATAAAGTCATTCTCCTCGTCCACTTTTGAAGGGTGGCTGTATTTTTCAAACATAAATAAGATTCGTATTCCTCAAAATTTGATGACAAGCTGTCAGCAATACCAACTTGAAATCGGCTAGTATAGTGGAGTCAAAGTTTATGCCATTGGCCTGATGACTATAATTAGCCTTCACAATAGATGAAATTCATCAAGAATCGGACAATTCGGCAGAAAAAGTCCCGCTTTAAACTGCCTCAGCTGTTTCTTCAACCGCCGCGGTTTCTTTAAATTCTGCTACTTCATTTTTCTCAACCTTCAAATTATCAATGATAAATTCTTGGCGGAGCGGTGTATTCTTACCCATGTAATAGGTAAGGATATGTTCTATGTTTCCATCTTCACCCAAAACCACAGGATCAAGTCTAATTTCTGAGCCAATAAAATCTGAAAATTCCTCCGGAGATATCTCACCTAAACCTTTGAAACGAGTAATCTCTGGTTTCCCCCTTAACTTCTTCACTGCTTCTTGCTTTTCAGTTTCGCTATAACAGTAATAAGTATCTTTTTTATCCCTAACTCTGAACAATGGAGTGTCTAAAATAAATAGGTGACCATTGCGAACTAAATCAGGAAAAAACTGAAGGAAAAAAGTCAATAGTAAAAGGCGAATGTGCATACCATCTACATCCGCATCTGTTGAAATTACAACTTTATTGTATCTAAGATCATCAATAGAATCTTCAATATTTAAAGCGTGCTGTAGCAAGTTAAATTCCTCGTTTTCGTAAACCACTTTTTTAGTCAACCCAAAGCAATTTAATGGCTTTCCACGGAGACTGAATACAGCTTGTGTTTGAACATTTCGAGCTTTGGTTATAGATCCTGATGCAGAATCTCCCTCAGTGATGAATATCGTGGTTGCTAATTTGTCTTCCTCTTTCACTTTTCTGGAAGAATCATTAAAATGCAATCGACAATCACGCAATTTCTTATTATGTAGATTTGCTTTTTTAGCTCTTTGATTAGCCAGTTTTTTAATTCCAGCAATGTCTTTTCTTTCTCTTTCAGATTGAACAATTCTGGCTTGAATTGCCTTGGCTGTATCAGGATTTTGATGAAGAAAATTATCAAGTGATTTTGATAAAAAGTCATTAACAAAAGTTCTCAATGTCGGGCCACCTGGACCTATTGTCTGTGATCCTAATTTAGTTTTAGTTTGCGATTCAAAAACAGGTTCCTCAACTCTTACGGAAAGCGCAGTAATGATCGAAGCACGAATGTCTTTGGCATCATAATTCTTATTGAAAAACCCGCGAAGCGTATTTACTATGGACTCTCTAAAAGCAATTAGATGAGTTCCACCTTGAGTTGTATTTTGACCATTTACGAATGAATGATATTGCTCGCCGTATTGCTGTCCATGGGTTATTGCAACTTCGATATCGTCGCCCTTTAAATGAATAATTGGATATCGAATAACATCATTTGCAGTCTTCTTGGTTAGAAGATCTAAAAGTCCATTTTTCGAATAAAGAACTTTACCATTGAATCGAATTTTAAGACCAGCATTTAAGTAAACATAGTTCCATAGTTGCTGCTCAATAAATTCCATTCGGAATTTATAATTCTTGAATATACTTTGGTCTGGATAAAAAGTAACCAAAGTTCCATTATCTTCCTTAGCTTTTGATTGTTTAGGATTATTTACCAAATTCCCTTTTTCGAATTCGGCCATTTTGGTTTTCCCTTCTCGGTATGCTTGAACTTTGAAGTGATCTGATAGCGCATTGGCGGCCTTCAAACCTACCCCATTCAATCCAACGGATTTCTTAAAAGCTTTAGAATCATACTTTCCACCGGTGTTTATTTTAGAAACAACATCCACCACTTTTCCCAAAGGAATTCCACGGCCATAATCTCGAATGGATACAAAGCCTTCTTCAACGGTAATCTGAATCTCTTTACCATAGCCCATGACGTACTCATCGATTGAGTTGTCAATTACTTCCTTAATTAAAATGTAAATTCCATCATCAGGTGAAGATCCGTCACCTAATTTTCCAATATACATACCCGGGCGCATTCTGATATGTTCGCGCCAATCAAGAGAACGGATATTATCCTCATTGTAAGTTACCTCTGCCATCCAAATGGGATTCTAGTGTTTCAACAAAATTTTCAAATCGTTAGTAAAGTTACAAAAGCCTCTTGTATATCCACCAAAAATCTACCATAATGGTAGAAATTGTTGCTTGGCCATTTGCCGAACTTGCTTTACCAATTCTCTATTTGCATTTTTAGGGTAAAGGGTCATTGAATCCTTTCTATCATCGCGAATTTCTACTTTCAATTCATTCGCAAAGATTTTTGCCAAGTCTCCCATATCCTTGGCATAGTGTTCAGAGTTTCCTAGTGCGAGGAATAAATCAATTACTGCCATTCTTATCATTTCATATTTGTCCGTTTTAATCAACATTTGTCTCATATTCTTGCCTTTGTAAGATGCGCCAATATCTGCCATCTTAGATTTAAGCGTGGCAACATTATACCCCAATAACTTGGCTCTATAATTCCACCATTCCTTAGTTTTTCCGAGGTCTGCTGATTTTGCATGTTGATGACCAAGCTCTGCTGATTTCTGACAAGAAATAAGTCCCATGACCTTAGTAAGCTCCAAAACCGCAAGTATTTGATCTTTGCTAAAAGTTTGCGATGCTCTTTTTGGCTTTACCAAATCTGTAAGTTTTCTTGCAAAAACCAATTTTACAGGACTATTAGAATTCAAAGTAATTAATCGAGCCAATTCTAATGAAATGTAGTAATCCTTTCGCTTAGATATTGACTGCTTTTTTTCCGAAAAATCCTTTAAAAGTTGAGGCCTTCTAACGTCATCCGAAAAATCATAAATGTCTTGTATCCAATATTTCACTGCACCATTGTATAAATGAGCTGGCAATTGCAGCGCTTCATACAAATTAGAGGTAGTTACCACCTTTGTTCCTTTCTTACTTTGAAATACTTGAATTTCCATAATTTGACTTTTTGACATCAATTTGTTTTCATTCGATACACAAATAAATGACATTTGTTTCAAAATATCAAATTTTTGTGAATATTTATTACATCTGTAACTAATTTGATTAGTATTAGTTTTTCGCTGCTTTTAGATGCTTTTTCAATAATTTAGCCGCATGGATTGGTTGAACAGACAAGTGGATATTGCTTCGTTAGTGTTTTTTAGAATTGTCTTTGGCGGACTAGCAGTAGCCGAAATGATCGCTCAATTGACCTATAAGCATTGGTATAAAGGCTTTTATGATATTGATGCCTTCCGTTTTCACTATATCGGTTTTGAATTCATCAATCCATTTCCGGAACCATTGATGTCCATCTTTCTTATTGCAATGGTTGGATTTGGCTTTGCAATCCTGGTAGGTTACCGATATCGATTGATGACTTCACTTTTTGCGATAGGATATATTTATACTTACTTATTGGAAAAAGGTCTTTATTTGAATCATGGCTATCTTTTTTGTTGGTTGGCTGTTGTCATGATTTTCCTTCCCGCACATTTGAATTTCTCATTGGATGTTAAGAAAAGTCCTTCGATTAGAAAAGAGCGCATCCGCTATTGGCCAATTGCAATGCTTTGTTTTTTGATGTCCATCGTTTATTTCTTTGGAGGAATTGCAAAAATAAACCCCGACTGGATCAGAGGTGTACCATTGATAACTTGGGTTGGAAACAAATCTGATATGCCTTTGCTCGGGTGGCTTTGGGCTATACCGGCAACTGGGCTTTTCATGTCCTATGCCGGATTGTTTCTGGACTTACTTTCTCCTTTCTTTTTGATTTGGAAAAAAAGTCGACCAGTTGTATTTGTAGCATTGATTTTATTTCATTTGACCAATGCCCTAATATTTAAGATTGGAATTTTTCCGTGGTTAAGTTTGGGTTTGACTTCCTTGTTTTTTAGTCCTTCTTGGCCTAGAAACTTATGGAATTATTTAATTAATAAACACCCGAGCGCCAACGCTATCAATGCATGGTTCCTTCAGTTTTTTCCTAAATCATCCTCCAATGAATCGACTGCAAAAATCGGAAAGCTTGGTTTGCTGACAATTGCTTTGACTGCATTGATTCATATTTCTCTTCCGCTTCGACATCATTTCTTTGAAGGAAATGTTGCTTGGACAGAAGAAGGGCATCGTTATTCATGGAGAATGATGTTGCGCTCAAAAAATGGCTATGGTACATTTACAGTCAAAGAAAAAGGAACTGATCGCATTGTGAAGGAAAAGCCAAAAAACTGGATGGATAAAAAAATGACCAGAAAACTTTTTACGCATCCGGATATGATTTGGCAATTTTCAAATCATCTAGCTGATCATTATAAAAAAGAAGGATGGAATGCTCCGGAGGTTTATGCAGATATTCGAGCACAATTGAATGATGGTAAATATCAACAATACACTGATAAGACTATAGATCTCGCAGCTGAAAAATGGAAATTTATGAAGCACAAGAATTGGATCATTCCAATGAAATCAAAGGAGCTCAAATCTGACTAGGATACCACCCTCTCCTACGAGCCATCCATAGTTGTCGTTAATCGTAATATCTTGAAAGTTATCTTTGGGTAGGTTTTTTATATGTTTCCAATCATCTCCTCCATTATCGGTAAAAAATAATGTCCCATTTTCTCCAGCTACATATCCTTCTTCAGCATTCATAAAATACAAAGCCCTAAATGGTTCATCCGTAACCGCCCAGTTTTTACCATTGCGAATAAATTCCCAGTTTAACCCGGCATCAGTAGTTTTCAGAATAGAACCTCCATATCCAATCATATAACCTAAGGATTCATTAATGAATTGAATCTCTTGAAAATTATCACCGGCTGCAGTTTCATTTCGAGTCCAAGTGAGTCCACCATCGGCAGACCTCATCACCAAACCATAACCGGCAACATGAACAGTTTTTTCATCTGAGTAAACTACATCTACTAGTCCATTGTCAAATGTGTCAATTTGAATCCTTTGATAGTTTTGATTAAACCTTTGAATAACCCCATTGCCAAAAGCATTTCCTGAAACTGTAATGCCTTCTTGGTTAGATCCAAAGTAAACGCCACGATGGGGATCAAAAGTTCCTACCCGATGAAAATCCCATCGCTCATTAGCTTCATAGGTAAGCAAATACCCGTCGATTCCTACTGCGTAGCCTTTTCCCGAATTGTCAAAATGCAAATCATACAATCTTTTATTGCATATGGAATCAACTTTCCAAGTTTTGCCACCATCATTGGAAATTCCCGCAATACCAAGACTCCAAGTATCACCACCGACAAAGTGACCGATACCGTTATTGTCAAAAGCAATTTGTTCTATGTTTTTGGAAGTTGGAAGATCGATATACTCCCAAACGACTTCGGAATTTTTTGCTTGGTCGCAAGCCAATACTGAGCAGCAAGTTAAGATCAATGCTACATATCTCATGGAAAACAAAAACTACAGAAATTAATTTTGTCCAACCGTGCCGGGTATTGGCTGCGGTGATGGTTTAGGCTTTGCAAATACCGGGAAACGAGCTAAACCATAGTGAGAATACTTCCCAGGGTAAGTCAAAGGAAATTGATAAGTCAAAGAAAATTCTTTGAACAGGGCCGTTAAGTATCTTTGGTCTACATTCTTTGATTGTGGCTTAAGATAATAAGCAATATGATCAATACCACCTTCTTCATCCCAAAAAACATTCATCCACATTTTTACTCCATTCAAATCTACACCACTAGAATGAGCAAAACTTTCAAGTGCCTGAAGCATATCTAACCATTTCTTATAGGCCAGATCAATGTTTTCATCACAAGCCGCCAACAAAGAAGTATTATAACTGAAACTTAGAGCTTCGAACGCAGGCTCATGTTCGCCTATTTGAAAAACTTCCGGAAGCGCCTTATTAGGGCTTTCGTCAGCTCCCAGTTGAGCAGAAAGTGTATTCACCATTGCAATGAGGGTGAGACTCAAAAAGATTGTTTTCAACTTAGACATATTACAAGTACTTACCAGAGTATCCCTAAAGATGGGATTAATTTTGGTTTTAATCAACTTAATTGGTATTAACAGAATAAATTCAATCTAGGAATGAACCATTTACCCAATAAATTTCACAGAATCAACGCTTTAACTTATCGATAAGTTTTATAGTAAGACAAATTCTTTGCAATTCAGGAATAAGTTTCTGCAAATACCCGTTACTTTTGCAACTTACAATATTGATTATTGCTTATGTCACAAATAGAAGAAACCGTTGCTCTACCGGGAGATATTACTTTGCCTACAACCAAAGCAATGCTGGATCAACTCTCCGCCGGATTTGAAAATACTTCCAAATACTCGGTAGAAGATTTCTTTAGACTTCCTTCAAAAACGATGTTTCGCTTGTCTCCAGATGGAACACATTTCGCTTTCATGGCCCCTTTTGAACGTCGGCAAAATATTTTCGTCCAAAAGATAGGATCATCTGAAACCAAGCGTATTACGACTGAAACAAAGCGAAACATTGCTGGTTTTCTTTGGGCTAACGACAATAGACTGATATATATTAAGGATAGTGGCGGAGATGAGAACTTCAAGTTATTTGCAGTGGACATGGACGGTTCTAATGCTATCGATCTTACACCTTTTGACAAGGTACGTATTCAGTTGATTGATGATCTTCCGGAACAGGCGGATGCTTTGATCATTGGAATGAATAAAAACAACCCTTCACTTTTCGAGCCTTACCGCATTAATATAATTGATGGAAGTATTACTCAATTGGCAAAAAACGACAATCCTTTGGAGCCAATTGACCAGTGGATTACTGATCACGATGGCAAACTGAGAATCGCTAGTAAATTGGTGGACGGTGTCAACAGCGTACTACTCTATCGACCAGATGAATCTTCTGCTTTCCAAGAAGTTATTAAGACAGATTTTAGAACTTCTGTTCAACCTTTGTTATTCGATTTTGACAACGGTTCTGAAGTTTGGGTTTCTTCCAACTTAGATAGAGACAAATCAGTAATTATTAAATTTGACATGACTACCGGTAAGGAAATAGGCGCTCCACTTTTTAGCCATCCGGAGGTTGATGTTAGCGATATAGGTTACTCTAGAAGACATAAAAAGCTTGCCTACGTTAAATACAATTTTGAGAAAAGTCATTATCACTTTGTTGATAGCGAACGAGAAGCGCTTCATGTTTATCTTGAAAAAAAGTTGGGATCTTCGGAGATTTCCATTGCTAGCGCAAACAAAGCAGAAACAAAATTTATAATTAAAACAGCAAGTGATGTTTCTCGTGGGGCTTACTACTTCTATGATTCAACATCTGAACAGTTAGAAAAAGTGGCAGAACTTAGTCCATGGATTGATCCGAAGGACATGGTGGAAATGAAACCCATTCAATACACTTCTCGAGATGGATTAACCATTCATGGTTACTTAAGTTTACCCAAAGGATCCCAAAAAAATATTCCAATAATTGTAAATCCTCATGGTGGCCCATGGCATCGTGATTCTTGGGGATTCAATCCGGAAGTTCAACTTTTTGCCAGCCAAGGATATGGTGTTTTGCAAATGAATTTCCGTGGCAGTGTTGGCTATGGTCGATCTTTTTGGGAAAGCAGTTTCAAACAATGGGGATTAGCCATGCAAGATGATGTTACCGATGGTGCTCGATGGTTGATTGATCAAGGTATTGCAGACGAAAACCGAATAGCAATATATGGTGGATCTTATGGTGGATATGCTACGCTAGCAGGATTGACATTTACGCCTGATCTTTATGCATGTGGAATTGACTACGTTGGAGTTTCCAATCTTTTCACTTTTTTCAATACAATCCCTCCCTACTGGAAGCCATACTTGGAGACGATGTACGAAATGGTCGGTAACCCAGAAAAAGATATTGAACAATTAACGGCTACTTCCCCTGCTTTGCAACAGGAGAAAATTAAATCTCCGCTATTCGTGGTTCAAGGAGCAAACGATCCAAGAGTCAATATTGACGAAGCAGATCAAATCGTCAGAAATCTTCGCGAAAGGGGAATCGATGTACCCTACATGGTCAAGTATGACGAAGGTCATGGATTTGGAAACGAAGAAAATGTTTTTGAAATGTATAAAGCTGCAATTGGTTTTCTTAAAAAACACATTGGCTAAGCGGAACTCTTATCCCATATTGGTATAAACCGCTTGTACGTCATCATCTTCCTCTAACTTATCTAAGAATTTTTCGATATCAGGCATTTGATCATCCGAAAAATCAACAGGAGAAGTTGCAATTCGCTCCAGTTTAGCGCTGTTGATTTTGAAGCCTTTTGCTTCAATCGCCGCGTTTATCGTACCAAAATCTTTGTAATCGGCGTAAGCATAAACAGTTTCTCCATCTTCTTCAAATCTTTCCAAGCCGGAATCAATCAATTCAAATTCTAATTCCTCCATATCTAGGCCATCCGTTTTTTCAAATTCAATCACAGCCTTTCTATTAAACATGAATTCAAGGGATCCATTTGGCACCAATCCTCCACCTGCCTTATTGAAATATGACTTCACATTGGCGATAGTTCGTGTACCATTATCAGTGGCGCATTCAACAAAAACCAAAATTCCAGAAGGTCCTTTACCTTCATAATTTACTTCTGAGAAGTTGGCTGAATCTTTCGCCTCAGCCCTTTTAATTGCATTGTTGATATTATCCTTAGGCATATTCTGTGCCTTAGCATTCTGAATAGCCAAACGCAACTTTGCATTCATTTCAGGATCTCCGCCTCCTTCCTTTGCTGCCATTGTGATGGCTTTAGCCAGTTTTGGAAAAATACGAGACATGTGTCCCCATCTTTTCATTTTAGCTGCCTTGCGATATTCGAATGCTCTTCCCATAATTGATAATTTTTAAAATCAAACTCAAAAATACTGTTCCATTATTTAAAATGCTTGATAAAAGGCCAAAAAATAGAACACTCGTCGATTTTTTTGCTACAAATAAAAACAAATTGTCATATTTGAAATATGATAATAGACATTCTTTTTATTGCGGCGATCATTATTGGATTCTGGATGGGTTATGCCCGAGGTATTATCAGTACCATCTTCGGATTGCTTTCATTGTTCTTTGGATTGATCATTTCTATGAAGTTCGCTCCGGTGACCACTGATATCATAGAACGGGTCTTTGGAACCGAAAGTGTCTTTATCTCTATTCTTGGTTTCATTCTAACTTTTGTGGCGATTATGCTTCTAGTACGATTGATGGCAAAAGGGTTGGAAAAATTATTGTCAAAGATCAAATTAAACTTTATCAATAAATTCGCGGGAGGAGCATTGTTCTCCATGATGATGGTGGTAGTACTTTCGATTTTGGTATGGTTTGTAGATCGAGCTGGGCTCATAGAAGGAAGTACTAAAAATGCATCTATGAGTTATCCGACCTTGATTCAAGTTCCTCAGGCCAGCAAATCGCTCCTTGAAAAAGCTAAACCATTGTTTCAAGAATTTTGGGAAGACACAGAAAAAACATTGGATAGGATCAAAGAAAAAAACTAACCTTATTGTAGTTCCAGTTAAAATGTGTTTATGAGTGGAGTGTGGGATCAGATTAAAAGACTGTTTAATCAAGTTGAAAAAAGTGATTCAAATCAGCCAGTGGTCCACGAAATTATACAGCGTTCAAATTTAGAACAAAATTTTCTCAGTCAATTCAAACTCGGGATTACTTTTAGACAAATATTAGATTGGATTCGAGATGAATATAAAGTCCGTCCACAAAATAAGAGTGGCAATAAGAAAGATCATTTACAATTTGTAAAAACGAAGGGACTAAGTGGGTTCATTATTTTTTTCAACCAAACCAACTATACACAGGAGGAGACGATCGCATTCTTCGATTCTTTAAAAGCTAAAATACTTGAAGAAAATTATGTCAGTTACGTTTCTGATAGCAGAGCCTTTGTTAAAGATGGAAACAAAGAAGAAGTGCAGCGACACTACTTAAAACCTTCGCTACGTAAGTCAACTGAAAAATTACTACCTCAACTTTTCGGAAATATTAATATTGAATTAGTTCTAAAAAATAATAAAACTCAATATTTAAAATTTGTAGCCACGCATTATAAAGATCATCTATTCCAAGAAGTAGTTCCGTTTGAACAATTGATCAACTTCATCACTAAATAGTCAATCTAAGCATTGAGCAATTCCCAAATTTTATCTTTAAGTTGATCTAAACCTTGCTGTGCTACTGAAGAAATAAACATGGATGGAATATGGGTTGGGATTTCACTTTTCAGCAACTCTTTCAATTCTTCGTCCAATAGATCTGATTTCGTTATCGCCAATAACCTCGGTTTATCTAACAATTCCTTGTTGAACATTTCAAGCTCACGATTCAATATGTTATATTCTTTCTTGATGTCATCAGTATCAGCAGGAATCATAAACAAAAGCAATGAATTTCGCTCGATATGTCGTAAAAAACGATGGCCCAAGCCTTTTCCTTCATGAGCATTTTCAATGATCCCCGGAATATCGGCCATGATAAATGATCTATCGGAACGATACTTTACAATTCCCAAGTTCGGTACCAAAGTAGTAAAGGGGTAAGCCCCAATCTTTGGTTTCGCTGCAGAAAGAACTGAGAGCAAAGTAGATTTTCCAGCATTTGGAAATCCAACAAGACCAACATCAGCTAAAACTTTTAGCTCCAATATTTTCCATTCCTCACGGCCCAGTTCACCAGGCTGAGCAAATCTTGGTGTTTGATTCGTAGCAGATTTGAAGTGCGCATTTCCTTGCCCCCCTCTTCCTCCCGGCGTCAGAATTTCTTCCTGGCCATCTTCGCTTATCTCAAAATCAACTTCGCCGGATTCAAAATCCTTGGCGATCGTTCCAATAGGAACTCTTAAGATAATATCTTCTCCAGATGCTCCTGAACTATGACTTCCGCTGCCATTCATTCCTGGTGATGCGATAATGTGCTTACGATACTTTAGGGGTAGTAATGTCCACATGTTCCGATCTCCAACCACGATGATGTGACCTCCACGCCCCCCATCTCCGCCATCAGGACCTCCCTTAGCTGTTCTTTTATCCCTAAAAAAGTGAGCAGAACCAGCACCGCCGGCACCTGATCTACAACAAATTTTTACGTAATCGACGAAGTTTTTCTCTGACATAATAGAACAGAAAATGCCATCACTTCAAAGCGATGGCATCTAAATTTTATGATAAATTGATCTTAAAGTTGATCAATCTGATTACAAATTCTTTCAAATACCTCTTCCAAAGATCCAACACCTTGGAGCTCATGAGATTTATTCTCTTTCGCGTAATAATCAAAAACCGGTCGCGTCTCTTGCTTGTAAACTTCGATTCGATTTCTAATGATGCTTTCATCATTGTCATCGGATCTTCCAGACGTTTTTCCTCTATTTAAAATTCTAGAAACAATTTCTTCATCATCTACAGCAAGTGCAATCAATCCAGAAACTTGCGTATTCATTTCTGCTAGAATTCTATCAAGCGATTCAGATTGATTAATATTTCTTGGAAAACCATCAAATATATATCCAGCAACATCTTGATTTGCGACCACCTTATTGGTTAGCATACCGATGGTAACTTCATCAGGCACTAGTTCACCTTTTTTAATATATTCTTTGGCTTTAAGGCCTAAAGGCGTATTGTTCCCCATTTCGTATCTAAACAAATCCCCAGTCGAGATGTGCAATAAATTATATTTCTCAACTATCTTGCTTGCCTGCGTCCCTTTACCAGATCCTGGAGGTCCAAAAAGAATTATATTAATCATTTATAGCTATTTGAATCAGCAAAAGTACGGAATTTCAAAGACTCTTTGTCGATGTCCTTTCCTCTTTGAGGCAAATTGAGCAGATAAGTTTGCAATTATTTTGTAAAAACGAACAGGAGCACTAATTCCGAAATTCAAATTTATCCTGATCATCTAGGAAAGCTAATTTACTTCTAAACAACATCATTGGCTCTTTTTCTACCGTTACTATTGCGATTTCTTCTTCTCTATTCATTTCATGTACTCGCTTTCCGGTGTAATCAATGCAAGCACTATTTCCATGATAATCAAGTTGATTTGCATCGCTCCCTATTCTATTGACACCAATTACATAAGCTTGATTTTCAATGGCCCTTGCAACCAATAATGAGCGCCAGGCTTCTTTTCGCGGTGATGGCCAATTCGCTACATATAACATCAAATCATAATTCAAGTTATTCCTTGCCCAAACTGGAAATCTAAGATCATAACAAATCTGAGGGAATATTTTCCATCCATTTACTTCAATCAGCTTTCTATCATTTCCAGCAGTAAAATTCTCATGCTCTTTCGATAGCGTAAACAAATGATGTTTATCGTAATGTTCAATTCGGCCATCAGGAAATGCAAAAATCAAACGATTGTAATTATTACCACGCTCTGATATAATAATACTTCCAGCCACAACCGCTTTCTTTTCTTCCGCATTGGATTTCATCCAATCAACCGTTTCCCCTGACATTGATTCTGAAAATTCTGCAGATGAATTCGTAAATCCAGTTGAAAATGTCTCCGGTAAGATGATTAGATCTACTGATCCATTAGCTATCCTAGAGAAATATTGTTCTAACGCCGTCCTCGTCGCAGCCGGGTTTTCCCAAACTGCGGCCATTTGAACAAGTGCGAATCTTAGTTTACTCATATTAGAAAAGGTCTTGCAGCAAAGCTACAAGACCTTTTCTAATATAATTGCGAAGAACTAAATTATTCTGCAGCTGCGGCCTCAGCTCCTTCAGCTGTTGCATCTTCAGCAGTAGCATCATCAGAAGCATCAGCTGACTTGAGTGCTCTTGGAATTTCTACTGATGCGATTGGAATACCAGGTGCGTTCATAACTTGAACACCGTTAACAGATTGAATATCTGAAACTCTTACTGAGCTTCCTAATTCCAACTCTGAAATATCAACGTAAAGTGAATCCACGATATCCGCTGCATTACACTTGATTTTAGCTTTTCTCAATTTCTGAACAAGCTTTCCTCCTGTTTTCACACCTGGAGCTACACCAGTAAATCGAATAGGCACTTGTAACTTTAATTTACGGTCAGCAACCATTTCCATAAAGTCCATGTGAACGATTTCGTCCGTCACTGGGTGAAAAACGACATCTTTAAGTACACATTTTACAGCTTGGTCTCCCAAAGCAACATCAACGGTCTTAAAATCTGGAGAGTAAATTAAATCTCTAACGCCCATTTTACCTGTTGTAAAATGAATGTTTTGTGCTCCTCCGTAGATTACACAAGGAATTTGTCCTGTTCTACGCGCTTGCTTTGTAGACTTTTTACCTAGATCAGTTCTTTTAGTACCTTGAATAGCTATCGATTCCATAATATTTTTTATACTTTTTTTTCAAAAGGCACGCAAAGATATGAATTTCTACAACCAAATCCACTAGTTGGCTTAGATTTTATCCTTTGAAACCTTAAATTTTCTATCCTTCTACGAATAAAGCCGAAATAGATCGGTTTTCATGCGTATTCCTAATTGCCCTAGCAAATAATTTAGCCGTAGAGAGTACTTTAATTTTCTTTGATTTCTCTCTTAAAGGAATGGTGTCACAAACTATCAACTCTTTCAAAGCTGACTTTTCAATATTATCATAAGCTTTGCCCGAAAGCACGGGATGTGTACAAAGTGCACGAACAGAATTGGCACCCTTCTCCATGATCAAATCTGCTGCTCTACCCAATGTTCCTGCCGTGTCCGCTAAATCATCAACTAGGATTACATCTGCTCCGGTCACATCTCCGATTAACGTCATTCCAGCAATTTCATTTGCCTTTTTTCTATACTTATCACAAATGACCAATGGCCTTTCGAAATACTTGGCATAAGTACGGGCTCTTTTTACACCACCAACATCTGGAGACGCGAAGGTCACATTACTCAGGTCTTGCTTTTTCAAATAAGGAATAAAGATGGCTTCAGACTTTAGGTGGTCCACTGGAATATCAAAAAATCCTTGAATTTGATCCGCGTGAAAATCCATAGTCATTATCCGGTGCGCTCCAGCCGCCTCTATTAAATTAGCAATTAGCTTTGCCGAAATAGGAACCCTAGGCTTGTCCTTTCGATCTTGCCTAGCATATCCGAAATATGGAATCACAGCAGTAATATATCCTGCGCTTGCTCTTTTTACGGAATCAATCATTAATAGCAATTCCAAAAGGTTATCCGCTGGTGCGAAAGTAGATTGAATGAAAAAGACGTAAGTCCCCCTGACTGATTCATTTATGATTGGCTGCATCTCACCATCGGAAAATTTCAGAAGCGTTTTATCTCCAAGTGAATAGCCATAATAATCTGCAATCTTTTCGGCTAAATACTCAGATTTAGTGCCCGAAAAAAGTTTTACTTCGCTCATGAAAAATGTTTGTTGTTGGTGAAATGATCGTTCAGCGCTTTGGTCGTACAAAAGTAAAAATCATTCTCGACGCATTGCATTATTCTGGCCACTTTCCGACAAAGTTTTGTCAACTATTTACTTTGAGACAACCTTTACCAGAGTTTGACCGAATTTTATCAACGTTTGTAGAAAGAATTCATCAAATTGCCTTGAAAACAATAGATTTAAGGTAAGCACAATGTACCATCATGACATTACTTTTTTTCGGAGATTGGTTTAGAGAGTTAAGTGGTCTAGAACAAGTGTTCTGGGGGATGTCTCTAATCTTCAGTGTACTATTTGTAATTCAATTCGTAGTCAGCCTATTTGGTTTTGATTTCGATGCTGATGTGGAAACAGATCTCTCTACAGCCGATGGCGGCATTGAAGCTGATTTTAGCCTCCTTTCACTAAGGAGTGTGATCGCTTTTTTCACATTTTTTAGTTGGACTGGCGTATTGATGATAAAAAATGGCGCAAGCCTTTTAGCAATATTGGTAGGATCTTCTTTCTCCGGACTGTTGGCTTTCGGGATTGTGGCATACCTACTTTATTTATTTTCGAAGTTCAATCAAAGTGGAACTGTAGACATGGATCAAGCCCTATTCCAAAAAGGAGAAGTGTATCTCACTGTACCTGGCGGAAAAGAAGGGATGGGAAAAGTACAAATTCAACTTGGCCAAAATTTGAAAGAACTTCGTGCAATCACCGATGGAGATTCTCTGCCAACTGGATCAAAAATCAGAGTGATAGAAGTACTTGAAGACAATCTGCTAGTCGTAGAAGCCTTTGAGCCGTTGAATTAACAAATATCAAAACAAACAATTTATGGGAGCATCCATTTTAATTTTAGTAGCAGCATTTGTAGGCTTAATGGCCTTAATGTTACTTTTCTTCATAGCTAGATATAAACGCTGTCCTTCAGATAAAATACTAGTTGTCTATGGACGAACAGGACAAGGTTCTGCAAAAACACTAGCTGGTGGAGCCGTCTTTGTCTGGCCAGTTATTCAAGATTATGAATACTTGGACTTAACACCAATATCCATCGATGTGGATTTAAGAGGGGCTTTGAGTAAGCAAAATATTCGCGTAAATGTTCCTTCTCGTTTTACCGTCGGGGTATCTAACGAACCTGGAGTTATGTTAAATGCTGCAGAAAGACTTTTAGGAAAAACGAATGATCAAATCAGAGACATTTCTAAGGATATCATATTTGGACAACTGCGTTTAGTAGTAGCAACTATGGATATTGAAGAAATTAACTCTGACAGAGATAAATTCTTAACCAATGTGGCCAGCAATGTTGGAGCGGAATTGAGGAAAATTGGATTACAACTGATCAATGTGAATGTAACGGATATCCAAGATGAATCTGGATATATAGAAGCATTAGGTAAGAACGCTGCGGCGAAAGCGATTAACGATGCAAAGCGATCGGTAGCTGAGAAAAACAGAGATGGATCTATTGGGGAGGCGAAGGCAAACCAAGACAAAAGAATTCAAGTTTCTGAAGCCGATGCCATTGCCAAAGTCGGAGAAGCAGCTGCACAAGCAAATGCTATAGATGGGGAAAATGAGGCCGCAATAAGAATGGCCGCTTCGAATGCTGAAAGGAGACAAAAGGAAGCTGAAGCCCTACGTATCGCAACTTCTTCAGAAAAAATTCAAGCGGCAAAAGCTTTGGAAGAGGCTTACGTGGCAGAGCAAGAGGCAGAGATGGCAAGAGCAAAGCGAGAAAAAGCGACACTTGAAGCTGATGCGATTGTTAACGCAGAGATTGCCAAGCGCCAATTAGAAATAGATGCAGAGGCGAAAGCGGAGCAAATCAGAAGATTAGCAAAAGGTGAAGCGGATGCGATCTTTTTGAAAAAGGAGGCTGAGGCGAGAGGTATTCAAGAAATCTTAAACAAGCAAGCCGAAGGATTTAAGCAAATTGTTGATGCCACTGGCGGTAATTCTAAAGAAGCCGTGTTGATGATCATTGCAGATAAATTGGAAGAACTTGTTAAAACACAAGTTGAAGCTGTTAAAAACATAAAGATTGACAAGGTTACCGTTTGGGAAAATGGTGGTGGTGGAGATGGAGACGGAACTTCCACTTCTAATTTTGTCTCCGGTCTTTATAAATCGGTTCCTCCTTTGACAGACCTATTCAATATGGCAGGAATGAACTTGCCAGATTACTTAGGAAGCAAAGAAGAGGCGAAAAATAACCCATCGGCGGATGAAACAACAACTGTAGAAATCATAGAGCCCGAAAGTTAAAGGCTTTGAAAAACCAAGTATGGCCTGTATTCTAAATAAGGATACAGGCTTTTTTTGTCTTTGTAACGATAGTAGGTTCCACTTTTAGTAAATCATTTGCATGTTACGCTAATAATCAGCATTTTGCAAGTCCTATCTAATTCCTACTTCCCAAGATCCGATTCAAATAAACTAGTTCAACTAACTGATGACCACACGCCCAATTAGGATTATATTTTCCTTTTTATTCATATGTGTCTCGTTAATGGTGCATAGTCAGGATGTTGTTGCCAAAATTACGGGCTCAACGACTAATGGATGCATACCATTTGATATCGAATTCTACAATGCATCATCGGGACCCATAGATTCAATTCTTTGGGAATTCCAGTCTGGTGATTCAGTTTCTTCGACAGAAGAAAACCCAGTGATCAATTATAATGAGGTAGGCCAATTCAGAGTATTGCTAACAGTTTTTGGCAATGGGCTAGTTGCTAAGGATAGTGTTTTTGTAAAAGCTTTCGATCCAAAACCCAAACCTACTTTTAATTTCCAAACTACTGGTTTAACCGTTTCCTTTGAAAATGAAACTCCTCATAGCCCAGAATACCAATGGGACTTTGGCGATGGTACATTTTCAAGTGAGAAAAACCCAACACATACTTACTCTGACGAGGGAACATACATTGTCAGTCTTATTGCAGCAAATAGTTGCACAGCTGTTACCAAAGCAGATGTTCTAGTTTTGGCCAATCATAATCCACCAACCTATACCGCCAATGAAGTAGGAATGCCTTATCAAGGAGATTTCAAACCTGGAGTAAACCTAGGCTACTTTCCTCCATGGAATGATAGAACCCTTTCCGACATTGCTGCAGGTCGTCCCGACCTTGGAGTAAAAGGAGTAGGCGTTAAAGCCATTCGGCCAGGACTATTCGATTCTTTCATTCAACAATTTGGATGGGATGCTAGAATTGAAACTTATGAACACTTCAAAGGAAATGGATTGATTGACAATACTTTAATTGTTGGATTTCCTTCAGAAGAACATCGTGATACTACTTTTTACTGTGATGATCACCAGTCAGAATTGTTCGCAAATCTCTATGCACCAATATGGGATAATGGTGAAAATGGAACACCTATAAATGACGACAATTATTTTGCGCAATATTTATACAAACTAGTCAATTTAAAAAAGGAGTACATACAATTCTATGAGATTTGGAATGAGCCTGGTTTTGACTTTACCAATGTTACGGGATATTTACCGGCAGGTACAGAAGGAAATTGGTTTGACAACAATCCTGATCCTTGTGATTATAAATTAAGAGCGCCCATTTTTCATTACGTCAGAACATTACGGATAGCTTGGGAAGTCATCAAAGCAGTCGATCCAGATGCCTATGTGACTTTAGCAGCTGTGGGCTACCCTTCCTTTTTGGATGCTGTACTAAGAAATTCAGATAATCCCAATGATGGTTCAACAACGACTGATTACCCGTTAAAAGGTGGTGCTTATTTCGATGCAATCGGAATTCATACTTATCCGCACTTCGATGGAACATTGAGAGCTTGGAATCAAAGCATTCAAGATTTTGATTATTTCAGACATTCGGATAAAGCCATTACAAGCATTCCGGATACAAAATTATCCTTCGAAAATATATTGAGTAATTATGGGTATGATGGACAGACCTATCCAGACAAAGAATGGATTATTACTGAGATCAATGTACCTAGAAAAGCATTTTTTGATTTCATCGGATCGGAAGAAGCTCAAATAAATTTTTTAATTAAATCATATGTAGAATGTGTCCGCTCGGACATCAGACAGATGCATGTTTTTGATATGGCTGAATCTCACTATATCGATGAAGCGAGTACCGAATTTCACATGATGGGATTCTATCAAAGATTGTATTCATTATTTCCTTATGATCAAATCGTAAACAATGGAGGAATGGCTTTTAAAACAGCTTCTGACCAATTGTTTAGATCAACTTTAGATAAAGACAGAACTGCTGCTTTGCAACTGCCAGAACATTTGGATGGCGCTGCTTTTTTAGATATTGAAGGCTACTATACTTATGTGCTTTGGGCCAAGACTTCTGAAGATATGTCTGAGATCGCATCCGGAACTTATAATTTCCCTGCTGCATTGAATATTAATGAATTAGAAAAAAGAGAATGGGACAATGGTTATAGTGATGAATTTAGCACCAGTGGTTCTCAAAATATACAGCTAACAGGTACACCTATTTTTCTAAAGGATTTGAACGAGCGGGTTTTAGTTGCTCCTACTCCATTCTTTGACTTTGAAGTTATTAATACTTGCTCACCAGCTATGGTGGAATTTTTTGATGCGTCTACATCTAATACGACAAGTTGGGAATGGTCTTTTCCTGGTGGAACACCTTCTAGTTCTACAGAACAGAATCCAATGACCGTTTATTCTGAGCCAGGAGAATACGATGTAACACTAACAGTCAGTAATTCCGAAGGCTCAAAGACATTAACACAGACGCGGATTGTTGAAGTCGTGAATACCATTCCCGAAGCTGATTTTGAAGTGGACATATTTGGAATACAACTAAGCTCTCACAACTACTCCAGTAACGCGACTAGTTACATTTGGGACATGGGAGATTCTAATATTTATGAAGAAAATAATCCTTCCCATGAATTTGCGACCCCTGGATATTTCACAATAACTTTGTATGCAATTAATGGTTGTGATACGGCCACACATAGTCAAGATGTAATCGTATTGCCGGATCTTATTACTCCAAGGCCGAACTTCTTTAGTGTCCAACCTGGTGGATGTGTAGGAGATACCATATATATGATGGATGCTTCCACCCTTAATACTGAAACTTGGTATTGGGTTTTCGAAGGGGGAAGTCCAAGTATCTCAACAGAAAGAAATCCTAAGATAGTTTATGACCAAACCGGTTCTTATGATGTACTTTTAGTAGTAGGAAATGAATCAGGCACGGACACTAGATATAGAGGGAATTTCATTAAGATCAATGAAGCACCAACTGCCAATTTTGAAATTTCACAAAACGGATCGGAAATAATGCTAACCAACCAATCTGAAGAAGGTCTAACTTATCTTTGGGATTTTGGTGATGGCGCTATTAGTGATGAAATTAACCCTACATATGATTACAGCTTTGGAGGTAACTTTACAGTCAGCCTGACTACTTACAATTATTGTGACAGTTCCACTATAGAACAATCAATCAACGTTGTTGGTTTCCCTATGGCCAATGCATCTTTCGATCAGCCGGATCCATGTAAAACTGAATTAATATTTTCAAATGAATCCTCTGGTCAAGTTGATAGCATTTTATGGACCTTTGAAAGTGGAAATCCTACGGCTACCAATGAAAATTCACCTACGATTTCTTTTCCAGCCGCAGGGAACTATTCCGGATCTTTAATTGCATACAATGAGCAAGGAGCCGATACGAGTATTATTAACTTCACAGTTGGGTTGACGGATTCCCCGACAGCTAATTTTTCCTCGACAGTATCAGATGACGTTTACTCTTTTGAAAATAATTCTATTGGAGCTACCGACTATTTTTGGGACTTCGGTGATGGCGAAACATCTGTAGAGTTGAATCCGCAACATACTTTTTCCGCTACCGGAAATTATACGGTTACATTAATTAGTTCTAATGCATGTGGAGCAGACACATTGACTCAAGTGATCGACTTTGTCTCTGGTTCAAAAAATATTGCGCTAGATGTTCAATTAGCTATTTTCCCGAACCCAACTTCTGGTAATTTTGCAATTTTCGGAAAAGGATTTGGGGAAAAACATGTTTCACTAGAGTTGCATAATTCTCTGGGGCAATTGATTTACCAACAAAATCTAAATACCTCGCAAGGAAATCTATCCCACAACATTTATCCCCCAACGATGACATCGGGATCTTACCTATTGACGATCAAAACCAATGATGGAAGTATTTCTAAAAAACTGATAATTCTCAATTAAGACACTATGATTGATTGGTATCTATCAACTCAATTTTAGAAAAAGCTTTTTTCTCAACCGAACAAATCATTATCAGATAACCGCGTATCTTCGCAGCTCATTCTTGAATGGAATTGTGCATGCAGAAATCTTCGTCTTCTGATAGATTAATTAATTGGTCCATTTTAATATTGCTAAGTCTCGTTTGGGGTAGCAGCTATATCTTAATCAAAAAAGGTCTTGTAGCATTTAACCCCGTTCAATTAGCTTGCCTTAGAGTGAGTCTTTCCGGATTGGCTTTTTTTCCAATATATTTCATGTATCAAAGTAAAGTAGATTGGAGGAACTGGAAGTTCTTTCTTGTCGTTGGACTGGGAGGTACTTTTATTCCTGCGTTTCTATATGCATTAGCGCAGACTGAACTGAATAGCTCAATTACTGGAGTACTAGGCGCACTTACTCCTTTGAATACCATTCTCATTGCAGTACTTTTTTTTAACGTAAATGCAAAAAGAAATGAATGGTTTGGAGTAATCTTGGGGCTCATTGGCGCGGTAGTTTTGATATTATTCGGCTCCAGCATTGAATGGCAAAATTCCTTGTTCTATGGTGCTCTGGTATTCATTGCTACGGCATGTTATGGCTTAAGTAGCAATACCGTCAAAGCAAAACTTCAAGATGTTAATCCGCTTGCCTTGTCTTCGGCAGCTTTTGTAATGATTGTTCCACCGGCTATTGCATTATTACCAATTATTGGAGTTCAAGATGTATTGGTGAATGATCCTTTGGGTTGGTCCTCACTAGGTTATATTACTTTGCTTTCATTGCTTGGTACTGCCATGGCCAGCATCTTATTTTTCTATTTAGTACAAAGAACCAATCCAATCTTTGCATCAACCGTAAGTTATCTAATTCCAATGGTTGCATTAGCTTGGGGACATGTAGATCAAGAAGTCATTGGGTGGGGGCATCTAGTTGGAATGATCATTATACTGTATGGAGTTTATCTAACCCGCCAAAAATAAATAGCCATGAGTCAACATATTCCAGATCTATACGTCGCACAAAGTGAAATTTCCGGTCGAGGTGTTTTTTGTGGTCGAGATATTCCTGAAGGGAGCTTGATTGAAATATGTCAAGTGATAAGAATACCAGCTAAAGACATGGCCAATCTAAAATCAACAGTCCTTTATGATTATTACTTTGAATGGGGAGAATCAGATCAGGAAGGAGCAATAGCTTTGGGTTCTGGATCCATTTACAATCACTCGACAAGTCCCAATGCCAAGTACTTAGCAGATTACGAAAACGATGAGCTACAAGTTATTTCAATCAAAGCGATTGAAGCTGGAACAGAAATTACTTTTAATTATCATGGCACGCCCGATCAAAAAGGAAAAGTTTGGTTTGAGTTAGGATAACTTTATGATCAGCTCTGCTGTGTGGCCTATTAAACCAAAACTTACAGCTTGACTCCTTGGTATAATTATTGGTCTTTTACTTAGCTATAATCGCTACTAATGATCATTGACAAAATTGTTCCTGCTTCTTTTAATTCTTCATATGAAGTAACGAAAGCAAGAATATTTGTATCAATACTGTTGACTTGTATTTTCGCCCAAAGTGCAATCTGGGCATATATTAGCATTAGCCCAGAACTTACGGCATATTTTCCCTTTGGTACGGCCATCATGTTCTATTTTGCAGTGTTAGGCATATTCTACTTGTCGAAATCTCTTTTTTTAGCCGTTAATGTTTCCTTGGCATTTCTATTTTATCAATATGCTTCACTTAGTTTAACGACAGGAGGAATCTACTCTACAGAGACTTTTTTCCTTTGCTTAATTCCAATAGCTGCATTGATTCTGCTTCGAGCGGGATCAGCGTTTTTCTGGTTTGTAGCATTAATACTTTGGTCATTCTATTTATTTACGCAAAGTAATACCCTAGAACAAGTTCAATTCTTTAAAGATCAAATTTCAGGATATGAACCAAAGTATTACTTAGTTTATCATATCAGTCGAGCAATCGGCCTTTTTATAATTGTCTATATTTTTTATTATCAGAATCAGAAGTTACTTAAAAGATTAGAAGACAATCAAACTGCATTACAACTGAAAAATGTAGAACATGAACGACTGAATGATGAGTTGAGATTAACACAAGAACGATTGGAATATAGCAACAAGGAATTAGAGCAATATGCTTACACCACTTCTCATGATTTGAAACAACCCATTCGAACGATCAATAGCTTTTCTCGTTTACTGAAAAAGAATCTAGAAAAACGGGAGGTTTTGGATACGCAAAGCAATGAGTTCTTAAACTTCATTTCAACTGGAACCAAAAATATGCAAGACCTCGTAACCGATCTTTTGGACTATGCTAAGTTATCCGCGAGTAAGGACATTCCAATGAAAACACTTAAACTCAATGATGTCTTAGACAAAGTACTAGGAGGACTAAAAAATCAAATTGATACCAATCAAGTTTCAATAATTAGAAATGATCTACCAACGGTAGATGCAGTCCCAACAAAAATTGATCAGGTCTTTCAAAACATCATTTCTAACGCAATCAAATTCAAGAAAAAGGACCAACCATTAACGATAAAAATCTCAAGTGAAAAAAAAGAGAATACCTGGGAATTAAGTATTGAAGATAATGGTATTGGTATCGATGAAGAAAACCAGAATAGAATTTTTTCTCCGTTTGAAAAATTGCATAGCAAATATGAGTACGAAGGTTCAGGTATTGGATTAGCAACTTGCAAGAAGATCATAGAAATACATAACGGAAAAATTTGGGTAGAATCCGAATTGAATAAGGGTACCACATTTGTATTCACTCTTCCTGATGGTCAATCTTATCAACGATAGTATAATACTATATTTCCATAATTCCTTCCGAGCAAATTTAACCAAGAAATGAGGGAGCTATCTTGGTTTTAAATATTTCAATAGACTATAGCTTTATACTCACAGACATCATTTTTTCTAACTACAGCGTATCATTCGTGGCAAGAAAAAAAATCCGACTCTTGTCGAAAGTTATTAAAAATAATATTTCATAAAAAATTGCTGTATGAGGACCAGACTTAAAATTGAAAATTGGTTTGATGGAGTTATACTTTTATAATTCTTTGTTCGAAATGCTTACCATCTTCTGTTTCAATATCTAAATACTAAATTCCACTTGGGATTCCTTTCAAATACATTTTCTTACCAAAGAATAGATTAATTAAGTTACCATTCAGGTCAAATAGTCTTACCGCTTTAATCAATATTTCGAATTCAAAACCTATTTCAGGTGTAGCCGTCAAAGTTACCACTGGACCATCAACATGGGTTCCGTTTGTTGGATTCGGATTCGCTGCAATCGTCCCATTCGCGGCACTCGTATTCAATGTCCATTGATTCGGGGGAATTATAGAAAAATTAGCAATAACAGATTTATTCCCATTTATCATTAGACTAGATGTTGGGTCATTGCCACTGAGACTTTTGGGCTTCTAAGTTAAATTCTAATTTGATTGAGAAAATAATTCTGGCTGAAGGTATGAGCAATTGGTGTTAATTTAATTTTTAAACCAACCGGCATACTTGATATAATTTCCAGCAATTCTTTCAATTTCGCCTTTGATCAAATTTTCTCCAAGAGGTTTAATTTTTCGAGCAGGAATTCCAGCATAAAGAAAGCCGGATTCTAATCGCGTTTTTTCTAACACGACAGCACCCGCTGCAATCAAAACATTTGATTCTACATAGACATGATCCATCAAAATGGCGCCCATTCCTACTAGGACATTGCTTTCAATAGTACTGCCATGAATAATGGCACGATGTCCGATGGATACATTATTTCCAATTTGAGTCGAAGATTTTTCAAAAGTTCCATGAATAATTGCGCCATCTTGAATATTCACCCGGTCACCCATCCGGATAGGGCTGACGTCTCCTCGTACCACCGACTGGAACCAAAAACTACACTGTTTTCCACATTGGACATCACCAATAAGCGTGGCGTTTTCTGCTAAATAACAATCTTCGCCATAAACAGGTGTAAACCCCCTAACTGATTTGATAAGTGCCAAAAAATTATGGTTTTGGAGTGAGCGTATAACCCCGGCTTTCTAATAGTTTAATAACTCCATTTTCTCCGGCCAAGTGACCTGCGCCAACTGCGAAAAAAGTTCGTTTTTTTTGCATCATACCCTCCATGATAGGAATCCAATTTTTATTTCTTAAGGTCAACAAAAAGTCTTCATAACTTTCAAATCCTTCTTCTCCTGACATGTAGCTGATCATTCCCTGAATATCTTGCGCTTTGTACAGTTCGACCATTTCATCAAACTGGCTTGAAGTCGTGTCCACTTGCGATTCTGACTTTACTGTTTCGACCAACATATCGGCTTGCGCTTGATAAGGAATACTATCGAACATACTCATTTGAAAAGCCATGGTTTCTAGACCTAAGGTTTCAAATTCCTTATTCTTGGCCATTTCATTGAATTCCATTTCATAAGAAACAATTTTGCCAGTACTCATATCTGAGCCCATATCACCAGAGGCAAAAGTTGTAAGAATCATTGGTTTAACTTTATCGAATAAAAAAAATGGAAGACCTAATGCTTCAAAATGTTCTTTGATCAAAGTATAATCTTCTGCACTGACTAAATCTTTAATTGATTTTCCGTCTTTCATCATCAATTGACCAAGCAAAGAAAAAAGCGCGCTAAAGTCTGTCATTTCATCCATATCTATTTCGAAGGTCACTTGCTCAACTTGATCAAAAGCCAATTGGGTCGCAGGAGTTATGAAGAAGTCATCTTTAGGAATCATGTGAATGGTTCCATATAAGAATGAAGGACTTTCTAGATCTTTTCCGGAGATTTCCCAAAGCAAAGATTTAGCTAAATCAGAAGATACGCTTATAGTTTCTTCCGTGATTTCTGGCGCATTACTTATATCGGGGGCACTTTCTACTTGTGCATTGGACTTGACTGCAAACAGCAAAATCAAGCATTGTAAAACAAGTGCGATTATATTTTTTTTCATATCCATATCTATATGACGTCATTTGGAGCTAAAGCCACGTGTCAAAACTCCTAAATAAATCTTAAAAAGCAAAAAAAAGCCGGAAGCCGTTTAATACAACTTCCGGATTGGGGAATTTTTTACTTCAAAATTGGTTATGCTATTCCTTTTTTGTAATCCTCGATCCATTGGGTAACAGCTTCTCCAATGATATCCTTCATAAAACGAGAATCCTTTTTAGAGATTTCTCTTAATTTTTCTAATTGTTCTTTAGAATATAAAAAGGTAACTCGTTTTTGATCTTTTTTGACTTGTATTTCCTCAGGTGAAAGATTTTGTGTGTTTCTAATTAAAGAATCCAATCCCATTCTTGGGCGGATTTTTCTTACACGAGCTGGAGCCGGCACTTTCTTTTCAGGTGCACTAGTTGCTTCAACCGTTTCTTTTTCCTCCTCTTGGAGTTGTTCCATTTTTTCTTGGAAAGCCTCCTGAAAAAGTTCTTCTAAATCTGAGTGAAAGTTCTTAGTATTCCGCTTGATTGATTTCTTTGACTTTGTAGGCACTGTTTTTTTAGCCACCGTTTTTTTAGGAGCGACCAATGTAGCAGTATCCGTTTCGTCATTATTCAATAGCGGGTTTTCTTCCTGGAAAGATTCTACTTCCGGGGTAAAACCAAACAGGCTATTTAAATCATTTGAAAATTTCTTTCTAGACACAATCGCTAAATTTTTAAGGTGAGAAAATTATTGAGCGATCGCCATTTTGACTGTATTGCCAGTCTTCTGGGTTCTTTCAATGATTTCTTTACTCAAACTCAAATAATCTTGAGCTCCTTTACTTCTTCTACTGTAAGCGAAAATGTCTTTACGCTGAGCAGGAGCTTCAGCTAAAGCAACGTTATCTCGAATTAATGTTCGGAAAACCTTGTCTCCAAAATACTTGTGAATAGTTTCTACAACGTCTCTGTTCAGAACTTTTCTGTGATCGTACATCGTTGCGATTACACCCCCCAGTTGTAATTGCTTGTTAAGACGGAAACGAACTTTGTCGATAACTTGTTTGATCTTTGCCAATCCCTGTAATGCAAGAAATTCCGTTTGAAGCGGAATGTAAACTGCATCAGATGAAGTCAAAGCATTCAAAGTAAGCAAGCCTAATGAAGGCGGGCAATCAATGATGATGTAATCATAGATTTCTTTGATTGGATCAAAAAGTTCCTGAAGAATGTATTCTCTTCCAGCTTCATTGATTAGTTCCATTTCAGCTCCTGAAAGATCCAGGCTGGAAGTTACAACATCAAGACCCGGTTTAACATTGTAAGGAACCAGCTGTGATTCGCCACGAATGGCTTCATAGATGGAAACTTTTTGTCTAGGAATACCGAGAGAAAGTGTAAGATTTGCCTGAGGATCCAGGTCGATTAAAATTACTTTTTTGCCCATTTCGACTAGGCCAGCGCCAATGTTAATAGCACTTGTCGTTTTACCCACACCACCCTTGTGGTTGAGTAACGAGATTACGTGTCCCATAGTGTTTGTTTTTCTGTTGGTGATTATAAATGCATAGTGAAAATCTACATTCACCCAATTCAAATGCTAATATAACTAAATATATTCTGTCCAGAGAGCCAAACGCTTAGTAAATAAAGAAAAATCTACCCTACTTTTTGTAAAAAGGATAAAATACAATTTGTTTAAACAAATTATTTGTTTTAAATTGCGCTCAAGAAGTATTATTTGTTTATAAAAATCATCCTATGATAAGACAAGATCGATTAGAATTGAATGAAAGATTTCTCAAAGTGTTCCAATTACTACAAGAACGAGGAGATGTCGTAATGAATGATCGAAATGGAAAAGGTATGGGGGATTTTGCAGAAAAAATCCTTGGAAACCGAGCCTATGGACATATTGTTCGCGCCTTTTTAAACAAAGGGGATCGTAGAGTAATCGATTATCATCAAGCTCGAGCAGTCTGTAGAGAGTACAATGTAAACGAGGCCTACCTGGTTGACGGAATAGGTACCCCTTTCGGATTTGATCTACCCAAAAGTTTGTCTGGGCCGGGTGCTCCCAAGGGAAATATCCTTTTTACAACAATTGCAGCTTTTGCAGGATCTGGAGTCGAAGCCACCGGCGGACAAGCAGTTGAAGACAATCTTTATTATGCCATTCCTGGAATCTCAGGATCAGGATTAGTCGCTTTTCCTATTGAAGGAAATAGTATGGAGCCGCAAATCATGCACATGGATACGATCATTTGTAGAGAAATTGCAGGAGTTCATGACATCAAAGACAATGAGATTTACGCAGTCAAATCTAATGGTAGCATGTGGGTCAAGCATGTTCAAAAAATAGAAAACGAACGAGGACAAGTCACAGCCTTGCGTTTAATTTCAACCAATCATTTTGAATATGATCCATTCGAAGAAGATGTGACTCCAGAGACAAGATTATACAAAGTCATCAAACGAATTTGTAACGTTTGACAACAAAGAATCCTAATAGTTTTATGATTTATCCGAACTCCCGATTGTTATCGGGAGTTTTTTATTGGGCGTTGCCAAATTTTCTTTGTCTCAATGCTTCATAACATATAACACCACCCGCAACTGCTACATTCAGGGAATCTGTTTTTCCAAGTTGGGGAATCAAAAAAGAACCATCTATCACTTCTTTGGTAAATCTACTAATACCCTCGCCTTCGGAGCCCAATACTACCGCCATGGGTTGAGCCCAGTTGACTTCATGCAATAAAGTATCCGTATTTAATTCTGCTGCCCAAACTTCAATTCCAGCAGCTTGTAATTCCTGTACTGCCGAAGGAATACTTTTTTCTCTGCAAATGTGAATTCGATTCAGTGCGCCAGCGGAAGATTTAATAGCAGCTCCATTGATCCAAGCTCCTCCTTTGGTTGGAATAACTAAAGCGTGTGCCCCTAGTACTTCTGCGGATCGAGCAATAGCTCCCATATTCCGCACATCGGTAATGCCATCTAAAAGAACGACAAATGGATCAGTCCCTTGTTCGAATAAAAAAGGAATAATATCACTTAAACTTTGATAAGTAACCATAGGCATCATCCCAACAATTCCTTGATGGTTCCCTTTGACCATCTTGTTCAGTTTTTGAACTGGGACATATTGCAACGGCACATCTCTCTCCTTGCAAAGTCTTCGAACTTCCTTTTCTAACTCCCCTCTTACACCCTGCTGAAAATAGATTTTATCAATCGTTTTGCCTATTTCCAAAGCCTCAATTACAGGATGACGTCCAAAAATGATGTCGTTTTCTTCCATTATTTCAATAATATGAGCCAAAGTTAAGCTAAGAATAGATTATGTCGGCCAAAAGCCGAGACGAATTGGGCAAATTGTTGAATTAAAGCTTAACATATTCGTAAATTGGAATCTGAATTCTAACTATAATTATTAAAAGAAAAATATGAGATTTTTTACTCTTTGGTTATTTGCAGTATTGCTTAGCGCCAATTCTTTATCGGCTCAAAACATGAGTAAGGCAGAACTTGCTCAATCTTATGTCTTGGAGCAGAGTGCGGCTTGGCAACTTACTTCAGAAGACATTGACGAATTGGTAATTTCAAATCAATATGAGTCTAAACACAATGGTGTAACCCATGTCTACCTTTCTCAGCATTACAAAGGAATTCCTGTTTACAATGCAATTCAAACTTTAGCTGTTACAAAGACAGGAAAGGTAGTTCATGTGGGAAAAACTCGTTTAGTAGCTAACTTATTAGAAAAAGTAAACACAGATCGCCCTACTATCTCTGAAACAGAGGCCATTGCCAAACTATTCAACAATGTAGAAAATAGATCTATGGGGAAAACTCCAAGTAAACTCAGAACTGAAGGTCCAACTTCATTTTACTCAGGAGAAGGCCTTGCGAAACAGGAAATTTCTGTTCGTCTGGTTTATGAATTGACTCCTAATAATGAATTGAGGTTGGCTTATCAAGTAAAACTTGATCAATTAAATACTCCTGATTGGTGGAATGCTCGAATCGATGCGGAGACAGGAGAAATTTTAGGAAAAGATAACTTTACGATTTCCTGTAAATTCGAAAATAATGCTTTTCACAATCATGACAGAAGTTGTGATGTAAAAATTGAAGTGAATGCATCAACAAGTCCAAGAACTGCACAAGCGAATAGCTATAAAGTTGTACCGTTTGGAATTGAAAGTCCAGTTCATGGTGGTTTCCAAATCGTTTCAGATCCAGCAGATGCAGAGGCATCGCCTTATGGATGGCATGACGTAAATGGTTCGCCAGGAGCTGAGTTTACTATTACTAGAGGAAATAACGTTCATGCATTCTCCGACCACACAGATTCTGGTACTTCTTCTGGTAATGAGCCTGACGGTGGAGCTTCTTTAGATTTTCTTTTTGATGCTGATTTTAATGATGATCCTACCGAATATGTCGATGCAGCAACAACAAATTTGTTCTACTATTTGAACATAATGCATGATTTTACATATGCATATGGTTTTGATGAAGCAGCTGGTAATTTTCAACAAACTAATTATACTGGAGATGGTGTAGGTGGTGACTATGTAAGAGCTAATGCTCAAGATGGCTATTTACTACAACCAACGCCAAATCTAAATAACGCTAACTACTCCGGTGGTGGAGATGGAGGAACACCTCAAATCCAGATGTACGTTTGGGATGGAAATGGTGGTGGAGGAACTAAATTTTTTACAGTAACAGCTCCTTCCAATGTAGTTGGAGAATACGGATCAACTGCTGCTGATTTTGGACCTCAAATTCCAGATACACCAATCGAAGCAGAAGTAGTGGAAGTTCTAGATGGCACTTACAATCCGTACATCACAGATGGTTGTGAAATGGTGACTAATGCTGATGAGGTTACAGGAAAAATTGCATTGGTTGATCGTGGCGGATGTTTCTTTCAGCAGAAGGCACTTTTCGCTGAGGAGGCAGGTGCTGTGGCAATTGTTATCTGCAATTTTGAAGATGATCCAGTTGGAATGGCAGCCGCTCCAACTTTGGCCCAGCCGACTATTCCTACAATCATGATTGGTGGAATTGATTGTGCAACAATTCGATCTTTTGCAGGATCTGGATTAACCGCATCAATTGGCCAACCTGCGAATAGCGGACCAACCTATTTAGATGGTGATTTTGACAATGGAATCATTGCGCACGAAATCGGACATGGAATCAGTAATAGATTAACTGGTGGTCCTGGTGCAGGTGGCTGTTTAGGAAACGCAGAACAAATGGGAGAAGGATGGAGTGATTTCTTCAGTTTAGTTACATCGGTTAAATCCACTGATAGTGGTGAACAAAGAAGAGGTGTAGGAACATTTGTAAGCAGACAAGATTTAGATGGTCGAGGAATACGAAGATATCCTTATTCAACAGATATGGATATCAGTCCATTGACTTATGGTGATGTGGCGTCAAACACAGGAGTTCACGCTGTAGGAGAAGTATGGTGCAACGTCCTTTGGGATTTGTATTGGGCTTTAGTGGAAGTATATGGATTTGATGAAGATTTGTACAATGGTACAAAAGGAAATAACCTAGCAGTTCAATTGGTAATGGATGGTATGAAATTACAAGGATGTTCTCCTGGATTTCTGGATGGTCGTGATGGTATATTGATGGCTGATGAAATTTTAAATAACGGGGCAAACAGTTGTCTTATTTGGGAAGTATTTGCTAGAAGAGGAATGGGCCATGGTGCTGATCAAGGAAGCGAAAATTCTGCTTCGGATCAAAAAGAAGATTTTGAACCTTTCCCACTTTGTATTGAGGAATTAAAAATCAAGAAAGAAGTAACGCCTTTGGTCAATGCTGGAGATGCCGTTGATATTAAGATTAATCTTATAAATCATAAGCCAGAAACAATTACTGGTATCGAGATAAAAGAAACACTTCCAGATGGTTTGACTTTTGTGTCGGGCTCGGGTTCAATCAGTCCTACAATCGATGGAAATGAATTAACATTTACAGTAAGTCAAATGGAATACCTAGAAGAAATGGATATTACATTCCAAGTTGAAACTGATCCTAATAAATATAGTGCAACATTATATTTTGAAGGAGCAGAAAACAACGGTCTTGGTTGGTCTCCTCTTCCTGTTGAAGGACAGAACATTTGGGCATTAACCAATGAATCTAACACAGGTGCTTTTGCTTACGAAGTAGAAAGTCCAAATACAGCAAGTCAGCAAATCATATTAGTTGAAGAAGAAATCGAAGTTACCGGAGAACAACCGGTTATTAGATTTTACCATAGATTTAATACAGAAGCCGGCCAAGACGGAGGTGTTTATCAAGTAACGGATGATTTCAATTCAGGCTTTTGGGCGAATTTCAATGAAGATGATATATTCAGGAATGGATATAATGGTGCTATAGATTACCAAACATTCGTAATTCCTAATTTTTCTACTTGGTACGGAAATTCTGATGGATATCAAGCATCATACGTTGATATGAAGGATTGGAAAGGAAAGAAAATTTTTACTCGATTCAACTTTGGTTCTTCAGATGACAATGCCATTGGAGCACCAACCAATGGTTATTGGACCGTGGATGACTATGAATTAATGGATATGGTAAATTACAATCCAGAAACTTGCCTTAACTTTGATGGTGGAACTGAAGAATGCATTGTTGCAGAAGGTCGAGGAATCGTAGTTGAATCTCAAGTCATTTCTGGAACTAAAAATGTTCAGAATTCTGGAATTAGCTTTGGTATCTTTCCGAATCCTGCCTCTGAAATTTTGAACATTTCTGTCCAAAGTTTGGAAACTGGTAAAGCTGATTTAAGTTTATTGACTATTGATGGAAAAACAATACAATCTCAGTCAGTTTTAACAAGCCCGGATACTCAAAGTTTAACTTTGGATGTTAGCAATGTTAGCCCTGGGTTTTACATCATTCGCTTCTCAAACCCAAATGGTGCAGTAAATCAGAAAGTGATTATTCAATAAATCATGTGATTGAAAAAAGAAAAGAGGCTGTTCGCTTGAACAGCCTCTTTTTTTATGCACTTAATAAAGTAAAAAAAGTTATTCTTCTTCCTCTCTCGCCTTTCTTTGTTCTTTTAATTCTTCTGTAAAGTCAGTTACAGCATCTGATATCTTTTCTGTAACTACACCTGCAACGGCTTTGATAGTATCTACAACATCTTCAATTGCCTCTCCTACTGTTGCTCCTAAGGCATCCGCAACATTTTCTTCTGGTTTAGAAGATTCAGACATGTCACTAACCTTTTTCTCTTCATTACCGCCATTCTCTGCAGAAGATTTAGGTGCTTTCTTTTTTGCAAATTTGGCCACTTTCTTTTCTAAGTCAGCTTTGGTATTGAGCATGTCTTCCAACTTTTCACGCTTGGACTTAGCCCTTTCCTCCAACATTTTCAATTTAGCTTGCCTAATTTGCATTTCAAGCTGTCCATCTGTTTGATCCATTCTTCTATTTTCAAACTTGATGTCATTTTCATCTCGATTTATTGAACGCTGCATTTTATCAATAGCACCATTCAATCCTTGTAATCTTCTGTTCAATCTTTCATCCGGACTATTTCCTGGAGCATTGTCCGGTCCATATTTTTTCTCCTTGACCGCTTTAAAAGTCTTATCTAACTTCGTCCAAACGGCATTTCTATCTTCTCTAGTAAATTTAGTATCTCTATATTTATTTTGTATTCCCTTTAAATCTTCAAACAAACGATTCAAATTGGAATTCTCCTTCAACTTTGTTTCCACAGCAGTGATCATTCCGAGAAAGTCATCTCGGAATGTTTTAGACTTAGAACGGAATTCTTCATCCAACACCGCTCTTAAATCTTTCAACTTACCAAATAATTCATTGGTGTCATTGCGAAGCGTATTGGCATGATCTCTAAACAAGTTTTTTTCCTGAACTTGAGTTTGAACCTTGTTCCAAAATCCTTTTAAGTTTTCCCAAATCGCTCCGTCATACTCGGTTAGCTTATCTACCTTTTCTTTAAGGTCTTCGAGCTCAGACTTATAGGCATCATGGAGTTTTGATGACAAAACCATAAAGTGCCATTCAGCTTGAGCCCTTACGAGAATATCTCCTTTTTCAATCTTAATATCCTCAGGAAGTAATCCTTCCGAAACTGAAAGTGCCCTGCTTGTTTCTACTGTTCCTTCTGGAAAATCAAACGGTTGATCCATTCTCCATTTTTCCATCATATCATTGAATACATTACCATTTGATAATTTAGCCGGGATAGTAAAAATCTTTGTATTGTTTTCTTCGGCGATCAATTGAATTCCAATTAACACCTTTTCTTCTTGGGCATTGATTCCCCAAATCACTAATTTCTTTTTCATTTAAAATCGATTAAATCTGTAATTTAAATCAGTAGTCCTGTAAATAATTCTATGCCACAGTAGATGCTGCGGCCTTTACTAAGTTATTGTTTACTAAATATTCTGCAATCTGAATAGTATTTGTCGCCGCTCCTTTTCTAAGATTATCAGCCACCACCCAAATGTTTAACGAGTTAGGTTGAGATTCGTCCCTTCTAACTCTTCCTACAAATACTCCATCCTTATGGTGCGCAGCCAAAGGCATTGGATACTCATTGCTCTTAATGTTATCTATCAAAGTAAGTCCATCAGCATTAGCCAGCAATGATTTAACATTTTCAATATCAAATTCATTCTCGAATTCAATATTTACGCATTCAGAATGTCCACCATGAACTGGCACCCTTACGGCAGTTGCGGTAACAGCCAAATTGGGAATTCCCATAATCTTACGGGTTTCATGAACCAATTTCATTTCTTCTTTTGTATAATCATTATCCAAGAAAATGTCACAATGTGGAATACAATTATTGAAAATAGGATGCGGATAAGCCTGTTCATTTTTTCCGGTCGCTTGTCCAGTTCTTTCTGCGTCAAACTGTTTTACAGCTTTCACTCCGGTTCCAGTAATTGATTGGTAGGTTGAAATAACCAACCTTTTCATTTTGTAAGCTTCATGAAGTGGTTGTAATGCCACCACCATCTGAATTGTTGAACAGTTTGGATTAGCGATAATACCTTCCTTGCCGGTAAGCACCTGAGCATTTACTTCAGGCACGACCAAAGGTCTTGTAGGATCCATTCTCCATGCAGAGCTGTTATCAATTACAATTGATCCCACCGCTTCAAATTTTGGCGCCCATTCTAATGAGACAGAACCTCCAGCAGAAAACAGCGCCAAATCTGGCCTAGCTGCCACAGCATCTTCCATACTAATAATGGTATGTTCATTTCCTTTAAAAGATATTTTCTTTCCGACCGACCTTGTCGAGGCTACAGGTATAAATTCCGTTAAAGGAAAATTTCTTTCTGTTAAAACTTGGCACATTACGTTACCCACTAGTCCTGTTACTCCAACAACTGCTACTTTCATTACTTTAAAATTATATGATTTTACCCTTCAAAGATAAGTGGCTTCCCACATTATTGCTACCTTTATTTAGAAGAAATGAAGATTTTCTATTTCTGTAGTTTTAAGCATTATTTCCAATCTAGATAGCACAGCATTCATGAGGAAAGGTAAAAGAATCATTATACGTAGGATTTTTATCTATTGTTTGCCATTTTCGTTCATCTTGTCATTTCACAGTGCTTTCGGCCAATTGAATGAAGATTTTAGCAGTGGTTCTTTAACAACAAACAATTGGACTGGAGATACCGCATTATTTATTGTAAATACAAGTCTGCAACTTCAGCTGAATGATCTCAATGCCGGAAGTAGTAATTTGAGTACTATAAAAAATAGTGTAGTCACTGGAGACAGCACACAATGGAGTTTTAATTTTTCGTATGACTTTTCTCCTTCGGCCAGTAATTTCGCTGAATTCGTTTTGGCCGCAGATAATCCTGACTTAGAAAATTACTTTGGATATTACTTAAAGTTAGGAGGAATAAGCGGAGCTGATGATGCTATTGAACTTTATAGAAGAGACGGATCTTCAAGCGAATTATTGATCTCTGGCATGATCGGTAAATTGGGGACATCTACTGTAAATGCAGCTGTGCGTTGCACGCGTGATTCCGAAAACAATTGGACTTTGGAACTTGATGAAAACGGAGGGTCTAATTATTCTGTAGAAGGCTTCGTAACTGATGATACTTACACCATTGGAAATGAGATTGGAATAAAATGTCAATACTCTTCTACTAGAGCTGATAAGTTTTTCTTCGACAATATTAATATAGGTCCAGCTTATGTTGATGATGATCCCGCTCAACTATTGAATTTTAGTATAGTTAATCAAAACGAGTTGGCGTTTGACTTTAATGAATCTCTTTTATCTTCATCCTTAGATCCGGAAAATTTCGTCCTTGATCCAAACATTGGATATTCCTCAATAAATTTTACGAATGTTGAAGAAAGTAAAATAACAATACTACTTTCTGGTAATTTAGAAGATGGACAAATTTACAATCTTACGCTATCAGGAATAGAAGATTTATTTTCAAATCAATTTATCGACACCACATTAACTTTTGATTTCATTAAAATAGAAAGTCCGAATTCTAATGATATTTTAATCAATGAATTCATGGCAGATCCTACTCCATCTGTGGGACTTCCGGAAATAGAATTTATAGAGTTATACAATCGAAGTGATAAAAATTTTCAACTAGGCGAGCTAACACTTGCTGATGGAAATTCAGAAATTCCTATTTCAAACTATATTCTAAAAAAAGGAGAATACGTAATTCTTTTCAAAGATGAATCAACGGATGTATATGCTAGCTTAGTCAATAAAATTCCTCTTTCTAATTTCCCTACTTTAGGAAATAGCAATGATGAAATTACATTATACGATAACGCCGGAGAAATAATTAATTCCATTGAATACGATCTGTCTTGGTACAATGATTTAAATCGAAACGATGGCGGATATAGTATAGAGCGCATTGATCCTAACAGACCATGTCTCGAGCAAAATAATTGGCAAGCCTCAATTAGTAATTTGGGAGGTACACCAGGATCGGCTAATGCTAACTTAGATTTAACGATTGAAGAAATTCCATTTGCTTTTGCTAAAATTAGTCCAGTTCAATCGAATGTTTTATCTGTAGTCTTTAATCGTTCGTTGAATTCAAATATCCTCGGTCAAATTGATTTATTTGAAGTTGAAGGGTTTATCCCAACCGGAATCGTTGCTTTGTCCGATCAATTCAATGCTTTTGAAATTAGTTTTGATCAGTCCTTCGAAATTAATACGCTCTATGAATTGTGTTTGAATCAAGGATATGTCAATTGCGAAAATATTCCCGTAGGTACTACGATCTGTTCAAATTTTGGAATTCCAATTCAACCTCAATTAGGAGATATTTTGATTAATGAATTACTTCCTAATCCTGCAACTGGTGGGTCCGACTTTGTTGAGATCATTAATACCACGGATAATATTTTCAATTTGAACAATTTATTTTTAGCCAAATTAGATAGCAATGGTCTACCTGATCAAATCAATCCTATTTCAAATGATTTTATAATGCTTCCAAATGATTTGGTGGTTTTAACAGAAAATCCAGCAGATATTCTGGCGAGGTATACTGTACCCAAACCGAATAATCTTATTGAAATGGATCTACCTACTTTCGATGATAAGGAAGGAAATGTAATTTTAATGCTTTCAGATTTTCCTACTCAAATTGACTTAGACCAATTGGATTATTTTGAAGACTGGCACAACCCACTATTGGACATTAAAGACGGAGTTTCTTTAGAACGAATTAGTCTTATCGAGGAGACTAACAATCCAGCAAATTGGAGATCTGCGAGTGAACAGGCAAATTTCGCAACACCGACTGGGGCGAATAGCCAGTCGATATTGGTACCTGAAGATGTTGAATCTCCATTTTTCTTCGACAAAAAAAGACTGTCTCCAGATGATGATGGATTTGAAGATTTTTTAGCTATTAATTATCAGGAACCTTCTGGAGATTTCTTGGTCAATATCAAGATTTATGATATTCAAGGTCGATTGGTAAAGGAGGTCGCTAATAATTTTAGCGCGGGTAAACAGGCTTTTTTCCGTTGGGATGGAGATGGGATTGATGGTAAAAAATCAAGAATGGGTATCTATCTGCTTTGGATGGAAAGATTTTCTGGCAATGGTGTAGTTGAAAGGTTTACTGAACAGATTGTTTTAGCCGAAAAATTAAACTGATCGTAAAAGTCCTTTACTATTTTATAAGCTTAAAATCCAACAAAATAGGGCTTCAAACGTATAATATTCTTTATATTTGTACTCAACATGCTATCACGCGTTTTCGACTTAAAGCCTATTAACCTTACATTGACCTTGCTAATTATTGTTGGCGCGGCTATCTGTATTTTTACCCCGAACTATTTTTTCTTAAAATTGGGCACAAGATTCGCGGGAATCGTCATGCTAGGATATTTGTCCCTGGGCATGTTTTTTTTGTTCATCAAGCAGCCAGGTCTCATGATGACTTCATTCATTTGTTGCGCCGGTCTTTGCCTTTTTCTTAAAAATTCAGCCAATACTACCTTACTACTACCTGCACAAACCAAAGAGGAAATTGTTGAAATAGTACATTTCAATGTTTCTTATTCAAACGAAGATCTAGCAACTTCAGTAGGTATTATTCTCGATACTGATGCAGATTTAATATCTGTACAGGATGTTACTCCTGATTGGAAATACGTATTAAATGAAACATTGGGGAAAAAATATCCTTATTACAGTTCCATTGAAAGAGTAGATCCTTATGGCCTAGCAGTATTTTCTAAATATCCTTTTGTAGAATTGGACACATTCATGTCAGGAAATATTCCTAATTTAGAAGGCAAAATTGAAGTGAATCAAACAGAATTGAAATTCATTGCTAGTCATACGACTCCTCCCCTTTTCAACTCCGCATATTCCACTTTGCAAGAACAAATGAATGATTTTGGGCAAAGAGCTGCTAACATAAAAGAACCTCTACTTATGATGGGGAATTTCAATGCTCCACCTTGGTGGAGTGAAGTTCAACAATTAAGATCTGTAGCTGAACTTGAAGACAGTAGAATTTCTGCATCAATTGGTCTATCTGAAATTTTTCAATCACCGACAGACTATATCCTTTTCTCAAAGGATTTAACTTGTGTAGGTTTTACCAATATTTTCACACCTAGTAACGAGCAATTTGGGATTCAAGGAATCTATCAATTTAGCTCGAATCAATCCGATGTCCAATAGACTAATCAAAAGTTTTGGATACGCAATTGAAGGAATAGCTACCCTTTTCAAAGAGACTCCAAACGCAAGAATTCATTTAAGCACCGCATTTTTCGTGGTTATCTTAGGCATCTATTTCGAAATTTCCTCTTTGGAATGGATTGGTTTGGTTCTGTGTATTGGCTTTGTAATCTGTGCAGAAGGGTTTAATACTGCAATTGAGACAACAATAGATTTAGTCAGTCCTGAAATTCATCCTTTGGCCAAAAAGACAAAAGATATGGCGGCCGGGGCAGTTCTCATTTCAGCTGTTTCCGCATTAATAATAGGTATAATCATTTTTTTACCTAAAATATTTTCACTGCTCTCCGCGTTATAGTCACACAGATTTTTTATTTTAACTACAGGCGAATAATTAGGCATAGAATTAGTCTTGCTTAGATGATACCAAGCAAGTATTCACAAACTAATTAGATTAAATCAAATGCGCAATTTCGCTTTCGCTCTATTTTTCCTATTCCTATGTGTTTCCTGCGACATGATGGCCCAAGAACAAATTGGCCTTCGATTGGATAAGTATTCCGGTGTAAATTCGATTACACTAAACCCTGCCAATAGCGCTCATTTTGCCTTAGGATGGGATTTAAACTTGGTTGGAGCTGGTGTTTTTCTCGAACAAAATTATCTTTTTGCATCACCCACGAATATTCCTGATTTATTGAGAAATTCAGATAGCGTTGGCTTTGCACCAGATATTGAGGGTCTTCCAACTTCTATTCCGCCCACTATATTGGTAGATTTTTACAACGATAATAAGACCAGATTTTTAAGCAGTTATCAAGAGATACTTGGCCCATCGATACTTATCAATATCAACAAAAATCACGGAATTGGAATTCAAACCAAATTGAGGGCCGCAGTTGGTGGGTTTAATATTGATAATGATCTTAGTTACTATAAATATCAAGACATTGAACTTGGGAATCCTTTAGAAATCGAACCATTTGCTATTACAGGCATGGTTTGGCAAGAATACGCTTTAAACTATAGCTATGCTCAAGATATCGGTTCATCAAGAGTTAGTTTCGGAGGAAGTTTGAAACTAATGAAAGCTTATGAAAGTTTCTTTCTCGATGTAAGTAAACCAATAATTAGTACAAAAATTGAAAATGATTCAATAGCCATCAATGACTTTGACGTTCGCATGGGATTTACTACAGCAAGTCAAAGCCAAGAGGCATTCGCGAACGAATTTACTGGCCAAGGATTTGGACTTGATTTAGGTGCCAGTTTTTTAATTGAGCCAGATAACGGAGACTATTTTGCTAGGATTGGAGTTGCGATTTTAGATTTAGGAAAAGTGAATTTTTCCACACAATCGGAGAAATATAGGTTACAGAATACAACACCTGCTGATTTAAGTGCAGAAGATTTCAATGGCGTGACAACAAAAGATGAGGCCTTTAAAGCATTAAGCAGTGCAATTATTGGAGATAGTTTAGCGGCCAAACAGCCTGCGGGATATTCATTATGGGCACCAACGGCACTTTCTGTTCAAGGAGATATACAATTTAAGAAGAATCTATTTGTGGGTGGATCTTGGGTCCAAAGAATTCCTTTTTCACCACTTTCCGTAAAAAGGAATAATAGTCTTTCGCTTTATCCCAGATTCGAAACTCGCTGGTTTTCCGTAGGTGTACCGTTAGTTCTTTATAACTGGCAAGATTTTCGCCTTGGAACTAGTATGCGAATAGGCTTTCTGACATTTGGATCCGATAATATTGGAAGTTTTGTTGGAAAAAGCGCCCTAACCGGTATGGATTTTTACTTTTCTTTGAAAGCCAATCCATTTACGTTGAATTTCTTCGGTGGAGGTGGCGATCGCAGAAAAGGAAAATCAGTTAAATGTTACAAATTTTAGGTAATAAACCCAGAATTGTTTCGAATAACTAAGAATGTAGAATGTTCTTAAAGTTACTTTAACTGTCACAAAGTGACAAAATGTGTTAAGAACAAATGCCCAAAGAACCCGAGATTAAGCATTAGTAATAAGCGTTGTTGAATAATTATTATGAATTACAAGAATTTACTCTTACCAAGCATTATAGCATGCTTACTCTTTGGAACAGTTTCCCTAAATGCGCAAGCAAGGGTAATACCTGTTTCTGAAGATGAATCTACTTTTACCAAATCATTGGCAAGAAAGTTCAAACGAGATGCTGCCAGGCTTGCTTTAAGAATGGAAGCCAAGACTGAAGATTTACGTTATCAGAATATTGATATTCCTCAGCAGAATGTTGAAAGTATATATACAATGTTGAAAAACATCTATCAATCAGATCCACTTGCGCAGTCGATTGCCAAATGCAACATCCATACTTTTCCCAATCCATCAATAGATCACTTCATATTGATTTTTGATCGTGAAGTGGAATGGGCTTGGCCATTATTGGATGGTATCTCTGAAACCGATAGTGACGAGTTCAACGATTTATTGGACGATCATGATTTAATTATAGAACGTCATGTTCAATGGAATGAAACTGAAGATGCCATTACGATCCGGTCAAATAGGCCTTTGAATATGGCTGCTGTAGCAAATGAATTCTACAATATTGAGGGAATAAAGTCTATCGACTTAGGAATTCCTCAAATTGGTGGAAATGATATCAATATCTGGAGAAAATCTGGAAGCTGGGAAATTGAATATGTTCTTAGATTCGGATCAATCATCGCTGATAAAGGAAAAGTTCATATTTGGAAATACCGTTACAATGACGATGGCATACTTGAATTCGTAACAGAAGGAGGAGATCCTATTCCGGATTACATGAGATGTAATTTTGAGCAAGAAGAATCAATAATGGTTGCTAAATAATTAATCAATCAAAATTGTAGGAAAGCATCATCTGATTTCAGATGATGCTTTTTTATTTGCCCCAAATTCTCGTTCATTTAATTCATTTTTAAAATATTGGCGATTACATTTGAGCATGGATATCATTTGCCTGCCTTTCCAAAATCTAAGCTTAGATCAACTTTATGAGATCATGAGACTTCGGCAAGAAGTTTTTGTAGTTGAACAAGATTGTCCATATTTAGACGCGGATGGAAAGGATCAGAAAAGTGAACATTTGATGATTCTTCAAAATGGCGAATTGGCAGCTTATACGCGACTCGTTCCTCCCGGTATTTCGTATAAGCACTATTCCTCAATTGGAAGGGTCGCGAATGGATTACGATTTCGAGGACAAGGACTGGGGAAAAAACTTATGGAACAGTCCATTCAAGAGTGTCTTAGATTATATCCTGGTCATTCGATCAAAATATCAGCCCAATGCTATCTTGAAAAATTTTATGCTGAACTAGGCTTTAAAGATCTAGGTAGCCGATATGATGAAGATGGAATTCCACACATGGGAATGATATACAAACAGGATAAATAGTAGATGGTAAAAAAAGATGATTACCACCATCGTGGTATGAGAAAAAAAATGATTGAAGGATTAATGGCTAAGGGCATTACGAATCAGAAGGTAATGAATGCTATGATGGCCATTCCAAGACATTTTTTTATCGACAATGCCTTTGCCAAACTTATTTATGAAGACAAAGCATTTCCTATTGGAAGCGATCAAACCATCTCCGCTCCTTTCACCGTTGCCTATCAAAGCCAAATACTAAATGTTCAAAAGCGATTAAAAATATTGGAAGTTGGAACCGGCTCGGGTTATCAGGCCGCAATTCTGGCTGAATTAGGCGGTCGAGTTTACACTGTAGAGCGTCAAGGAAAACTTTATAAAAAAACATCAAAATTCTTGGCTCAGTTTAGCCCAGGGATCAGATGTTTCTATCGTGACGGGTTTTTAGGGCTTCCTGAATTCGCTCCATTTGACCGGATTATTGTCACGGCTGGAGCAGTCGAAATTCCAGAAAAACTTAAATCACAGCTAGCAATAGGAGGAATAATGGTCATTCCAGTAGGAGAAAAAACCCAACGAATGATTCGTATCATTCGTCAGGCTGAATCTAAATTTCTATTAGAAAAAATGGAAAATTTTCGATTTGTTCCTTTTCTAAAAGGAAAGGTATAATCAGCAATGAGCTGTTACTAGTTGATTGATCGTCCCTTTGCTCTTCGAGAATCTACGCTTACATGTTTGATTTTTCTCAGATCTACCATCAAAGCTGCAAAAGCGGACCTACTCGGTGTTATCCATGTTTTCCCTTCGTAAGTGACCTTACCTTGAGATTTTTCCCAATCGCTTGCTAGCAAAACAAACTTTTCATTTTGCTTTGGATTTGGGCCAAACATCAAATATCTATCTTTACCTCCGTCCTCAAAACTCACAGCGAAGCGATTAGTTTTAGGCTGAAATAGTAATACCCCTGGGGTTTTCTCTGGTATTATTATTTCTTCCATTTCTTTACCATCAATCATTTTTATCTTCCCAGAGATAATTTCTGAACTTCCACTTTTAGCGGCTCTTCTTAGCACAATTGGGCTGGATAGATAAAATTGAATACTTTTTAATTCTTCTTCCGACCAATCATAATCCTCATACAAATCTTGTGTAAATGGAGTCAATTTTGGAGAGCAAGAAGAAGCCATGATAAGCATGGCTGCCAATAGCAAAATCAAATTATTGTTTTTCATATTCTAGATGGTTTAATTTTCTTTCTATAGTGTTTAACAAAGATGAAACTCTGGAACAATTCTTGCAAAACACTTAACTATTACTTAACCAATATGAATGTCACAGAAAAGAATTTAAGAGAAAATTAAAGTTTCTAAAGTCATACATATTGAATGAGAAGGAAATGCCTAATCAAAGTAGGCCTAAAGATCATCAAAATCTAAAGTTTATGAAAGCAAGAAACTGTTCTGCTAAATTTTCTTCCCTCCATCTCACAATACTGGTTTTTTTAATTGGTACTGCCACCAGTTCAATAAATGCTGCAGTATCATATGCAACACCTTTAAAAGGCGACGAACATATGATTGGTAACTTATTGGAATGGACGACTGCCGAAGAATTTAATTCTGAACAATTTCAGGTCGAAAAATCTTTGGACGGGATTGAATATGAAAAAATAGGCAAAGTTATAGCTGCCGGAGAATCCAATGGAGAAAAAAGCTATCGCTTTTTAGATGTTAATGCAATTTCTGATAGAGCTTATTATAGATTGAAACAAATAGACAATGATGGAACCATATCATTATCTGAAATAGCACTTGTCAATAGAATCATCTCGAATAATTTCATGGTGGTGAATATGACCAATACCAGCACCAATGATGCTTTCAAATGCGCGATTGATTTGCTCCAAGATGATAAAAACATTTCATTTGAACTTTATAATACTTCAAATGAAATGGTTCAAAGTGGAACTCCCTCTATGTTCTATGGTCTAAACGAGCTTGAAATTAGCTTGAAAGATGAAGCAGAAGGAATATATTTCCTAAGGTTAATATTAGAAGGAGAATTAGAAACTTTGACATTAAGAAAAACTTTGGATGCCACTCAGACCAAAGAAAATGTGGCTTTAAAAGAGAACTAAGATTATTATTGAAGATAAAAGCCAATTGGCTCTATTTTTGAAATTATTAGCTAATAGACCTCCCCTGTTCTGATAAAAAAAGTTCCCCTTTTTCTCTCACTTGAACAGAAAAACAAAAAAAAATGCAGTTGGGTAAAAATATTATGTCTTTCATTTTTGCTTTTTTAGTCATTGTGTCTGGTATCCAGGCAAATGGTGGTGCTGTAATTGAGAATCCACTTTCCACTAAGACTATTAGTATTGGTGTAATGCTTAATTGGAGTACAAGTGTAGAATCAAATGCAGATGTCTTTGCAATTGAGAAATCTCAAAACGGCGTTCACTTTACTCAAATTGCAAGAGTAAAATCTCAAGGCTCAGAAGAAAAAGGCTTTGAATACACCTTCATTGACTTAAATCCAGAAAACGGAATCTCTCATTACAGATTAAAAGTTATTCATAAGGATGGGACCTTTGCTTACCTTGAATCAACCACTGCTAAACTAACCCCAAAGATTAACTTTGTGATTTCCAATTTTTCTACCGATAATCCTAATGAAAGTTGGAATGTAAATCTTAATGTTTATAATGAGGGAAGTATAGTCTATGAATGGACCTCACTTGATAATACCGTTTATGAACAAGGAATTAAGCGGATGAAAGAGGGAATGAACGATTTAACTTTCCCCATGCAAGATTGGCCTGATGGTATTTACCGACTCGATCTAGAAATGTCCGGAGACAAAAAATCATTGACTATTCAAAAATTTGGAGAAACAACAATTCAAATCGGCAAGGAATAGTGCCTTGTAACCTATTGAATTGTAAAAAAGGATAGCTCAAAGAGCTATCCTTTTTTATTTTTGAGCAAGACTCCTTTTTTCAGAGAAGAAATCAGTTAATAATTGACCACAATCCTCATGATAAATTCCAAACTCCACTTTTGTTTTTGGATGAAGTACAGATTTCCCATGAATCATGAACCCCTTCTTATCATCTGAAGCACCATAAACCAGCTTACCCAATTGTGCCCAGGACAATGCTCCACCGCACATAATACATGGCTCTAGAGTAACATATAAAGTACAATTATTCAAATACTTGGATCCTAAATAAGAAGAGGCTGCGGTAATCGCAATAATTTCAGCATGCGCCGTTACATCTTTCAATTGCTCAGTACTATTATGCGCCCTAGCTATAATTCGCCCGTCACAAACTACAACCGCACCAACAGGAACTTCGCCTAACTCCGCGCCACGCTGTGCTTCAATGATTGCCTGTTTCATAAAATACTCATCATTAAAAACCTCAATCATCTTTCTGCATTTTGTCCAACAATGGAATAAATAAAATGGGAATTTACAGCTTGAAGTATAAATCTCAAAATGGCCAGCTAAGAAAAGTTTGTCGGATGGTTAAAAATGAAGAATAGAAGGTTTCTTATTTCAAATTGAAAACATACCTTTGCGCATGGAAATTCTGAAAGCACCAAATCCGGCCTCACTTTTTTTGCCAACCGGCAAAGTTCTAGGAGAAGCACTTACTTATGATGATGTATTACTAGTACCAGGTCACTCCACTGTCTTGCCAAGAGATGTTGATATTTCAACTCAGCTGAGTACAGAGATAAGATTGAATGTTCCTATCGTTTCTGCGGCTATGGACACTGTCACTGAAGCAAAGCTAGCCATTGCTATTGCCAGACAAGGAGGTCTCGGTTTTATCCATAAAAATATGAGTATCGCTGATCAAGCCGAGCAAGTGAGATCAGTAAAAAGATCAGAATCAGGGATGATCATTGATCCGGTAACACTCGGAGAAAATGCACTCGTTGGAGATGCACTCAAGCTAATGAAGAAATACAAAATCGGGGGTATTCCCATTGTAAATTCGGAAGACAAACTTTCAGGAATTCTAACAAACCGAGATCTGCGATTCGAAACTAGGAGAGACCGCCCCGTAAAAGACTTAATGACTGCTAGCAATCTCGTAACTGCCCCTTTGGGCACCAACCTAAAACAAGCCGCAGAAATTCTTCAAAAAAATAAAATCGAAAAACTACCAGTCGTTGACGATCAAAATCGTTTGATTGGATTGATAACCTACAAGGATATCATGAAGGTGAAAGATTATCCGAATAGTTGTAAAGACTCTTTAGGTAGATTGGTTGTTGGTGCAGCAGTAGGTGTAACTGGCGATATCCTTGAACGGGTTGAAGCCTTAGTGGCAGTTGATGTTGACATCATTTGTATAGATACCGCACATGGCCATAGTGAAGGAGTACTACGAGTTGTAAAAATGGTCAAGGATAAATTTCCAGATCTTCAGGTAGTAGCTGGAAATGTTGCGACTGCCGGAGGTGCAAAGGCATTGGTTGATGCTGGTGTCGATGCTGTCAAAGTAGGAGTTGGTCCAGGATCTATATGTACAACTAGAATTGTAGCTGGAGTTGGAGTTCCTCAATTGACTGCAATTATGGAAGCATATCACGGAATTAAGAATTCAGGTGTTCCAATTATTGGAGATGGAGGAATTCGGTATACCGGAGACATAGCAAAAGCATTAGCTGGTGGTGCAAGTACTATTATGGCTGGGTCTCTTTTTGCCGGTGTAGAAGAAGCACCAGGTGAGACTATCATTTTTCAAGGAAGAAAGTTTAAAGTTTATAGAGGTATGGGATCAATTGGCGCCATGGAAATTGGCTCAAAAGATCGATACTTTCAAGATGTCGAAGACGATATTAAAAAGCTTGTTCCGGAAGGGATTGAAGGCCGAGTAGCTTTCAAAGGTTCTCTTTCTGAAGTAATGGTTCAATATATCGGTGGTCTTCGCGCAAGTATGGGCTATTGTGGTACTCGGACTATCGAGCACTTGCTCGATGCTCAATTTGTAAAAATTACTGCAGCAGGAGTTGCCGAATCGCACCCGCATAATATTAATATCACAAAAGAAGCACCAAACTACAGTCCTAGATAATTTTCTTCAAATGGTCTTTAGGAAATTTAAGGAAAACATTGAAGGTGATCTATCCAATCAATTTTGGCTAAGTAAATACTCAACTTTGAACATTTTGGGATGGATCTTTCACATTTCGAGTGAAGTACATATACCCTATTCAGGATAATTAGAATTCATCTGCTAGCAATCCTCTAGTGATTCTTAGCTGTGCTACCGGGATAACAATTTCTTTTGCTTATTTCCGTTTATAAAAGGGTCATTTTAGCATTTTCTTAAGTGACCAGTTGTGCTTAATTCAGTCAAAAAAATAGATGAAAAAAGTAATATTACTCCTGATAATAATTGTAATCTCATCTGGCTCTAGCTTTAGTCAATTTGACATTGTCTATGATGATGAGGTGTATGATGAGTCTATAGGCGCTGTTGAATTTAGATATCGAGGTCAATTTACAGGATTTCCCATTATGAACTTGAGAGGTAATCAGTCGTTGCTTTTATCATTTGATGACTTCAATGATGAAAATCGATATTTAAACTGCAAGGTCATTCTCTGCAATGCTGATTGGACACCTTCCGAATTAGACCCGATTGAATACATTGATGGATTCGATGATAACCGAATCGAAGAGTTTGAACTTAGTTTTAATACCCGCGCAGAATACATTAACTATGAAGTACAAATTCCAAACGAAGATTTTAGAATAACAAAGTCCGGAAACTATATCATGTATGTTTATGATAGTGATCGAGATGTTCCCGTTTTGACCCGAAGATTTCTAGTTCTGGAAGACAAACTAAAAATTGCGGAACCAGTGGTAGAGGCATCCTCTCAGGTGGCTCAAAGAAACACCCATCATGAAATTAAATTTAAAATAAATTCTGAGAACTTTCCAGTTGCAAATCCAGATAAGGAATTAGCAGTTGTAGTTTTACAAAATTGGAGATGGGACAACGCAATTAAAAATATCAAGCCAAGATTTACCAGAAGCAATATCATTGACTATTACTACCCCAATAAGATTGTTTTTGAAACTGGAAATGAATTCAGAGGAATCGATATTCGAAGTTTTGACTTTCTAACGCCGCAAATGAAACATATTGATATTTTCGATGATGGCTACGGAGTATATCTAAAATCTGACTTACCACGTTACACTAAACCTTACTTATCATATCGTGATCTTAACGGGGACTTTGTTATCCAGAACAATGATAACAATGGCAATAGCGCAAGACAAATTTTACTAAGTCCCGAAGGACAAGCAACGAACATTGAATCGGTATTCAGTGCTGAAGGAAATATGCGAAGAAATAAACTGAATTCAGATTATGCAGATGTTCATTTTGAACTTACGGTAAGCCAGCCCTACTTTGACAAAGATGTTTATGTGGTTGGTCAATTCAACAATTGGAAACTTCGGGAGTCCAATCGTATGCTTTATAATGAATCCACCCAGTCCTACAAGAGCACGTTGGAATTAAAGCAAGGATACTATGACTATGTCTATGCACAAGTAGACAAAGGTAAAAATGAAATTTCCCTAATGGAAACAGAGGGAAGCCATTACGAAACTCGAAATGAATACATTATTCTAGTCTATCAAAGGGCAATTGGTGACCGGCATGATCGACTTGTAGGTTATCGAACCATTTCTTCTTCGCCGTTCTAATATCGGCTCGATTTTTTCTCTATTATTCAGTTGTTTAAACCATTTTTACATCAAAATGGTAGGTTTATCCGTATTTCTGGAACTTTGATATAAAAAAATCAACTTCAGGGTATTGATTCTTTAAAATTGTAGCACAATGAAGCCTAAGAATATGATTTTCAGAAGCATAATATTATTACTCCTTACTGGCCTGAGTACGCAAGTTATGGCGCAGCAGAAATGGACACTCCAAAAGTGCATACAATATGCGCAAGACAATGGCTTGGATATCAAACGGGCAGAACTCAATGTCCAAGACGCCGTCTATCTGGAAAAATTGGCAGAGCAAGAACGATTACCCAATTTAAACGGAAGCGCTGGGGGTGGACTTTCATTTGGACGTAGAATTGATCCATTTTCAAACTTACCTGTTACACAAAAATTAGGATACAATTCTATAGCATTGAGTACCAATGTAAATATTTACAATGGTGGAAGAATTAAAAACACGATCAAGCAGCGCGGTATTGATAAAGCAGCTGCTAAAGCGGATTATGAGCAAAGTGGTCAGAACATCGCTTTGGATGTAGCAGTTGCCTATTTGAATATTTTATTAGCTGAAGATCAATTGGAAAATAGTAAAAATCAATTTTCTCTTAGTCAAACTCAATTAGAACAAACTGATAAACTGATAAAGGCAGGGGCAAGACCTGCAGCAGATCTATTGGATATAAAAGCACAGATTGCGCAAGATGAACAATTGATTGTAAGTCGAGAGAATGATGTCGCCTTGGCTTATTTAAATTTAAAGCAGCTACTAGAACTTGAACCTGACAAACCATTTGGTATTTCTCGACCTGAAATTACGGTTCCAGAAGATGCCGACCCAGAAGGTTTTACATTGAATAAAGTGTATCAAAAAGCAGTAAATAACCAACCCGGCATTCAGGCAGGTGAATTGAGAGTTGAAGCCGCCAAAGTCGGAATTGATATTTCAAAAGCAGATCGATTGCCAAGGCTTTCTGGCTTTGCTGAAATCTCATCTAACTATTCTTCTCTTGCGCAGAGAGGTACTGGAGTGCTCTCAGAAATTTTAATCCCTCAAGAGGTTATATTTAATAGTCAATCAACTACATTCGAATTCAAACAAGAAATAGAAGGACGAGAAGACACTCCATACTTCAATCAACTTGCAGACAACTTCGGTCAAGTAGTTGGTTTAAATTTGAGTATTCCGATTTACAATCGTGGTCAAGTCAAAACCAATATTCAACGTGCAGAATTAGCTTTGAAAACAAGTCAAATAAATGACCAAGCTCAAAAGCAACAACTAAAAGAAAATATTCAACGAGCTATTGCAGATGCTAGGGCTGGAAAGAAAAATTATGATGCTGCTTTACAAACCGAAGAAGCATTAGAAATCGCGTACAACAATACAGATAAGAAATTTAAATTAGGAGCATCGAATACTTTAGAATTCACCACTGCAAAAAACAGATTGGAACAAGCGAAAGTTTCAACCATCATTGCTAAATACGATTACCTTTTCAAATTGAAAGTTGTAGACTTTTATATGGGGAAGAAAATAGTGCTGTAGTAATTTTCAATCTACCAGAAAACAACTGACCAACAATGAGCAAAACAAAGAAAAAGAAAAACAAAACAGTCCTTTATATTATAGGTGGAGTCCTTGTTCTAATTGGACTTTGGGCCGCATTTGGAAAGAAAGGAGATCTTGGTAAAAAGGTAGCCATCTCTGAAGTCGCTGAAAAGACGATCATTGAAACTGTAGCTGCCAGTGGAAAGATTTTTCCCACCACAGAAGTCGCAATATCTTCAGATGTATCCGGTGAAATTGTAGAACTGTTAGTCGAAGAAGGAGATTCTGTTATTGCTGGTCAAGTCTTGGCAAAAGTAAATCCAGATATTTATCAAAGTGCTGTAGAAAGAGGTGTTGCTACGGTGAACTCAGCCAAAGCGCAAAGTGCAAATGCCAGAGCAAATGTCGAAAGAAACCGCGCATTATTGGTTCAAGCCAAAGCAGAGATTACAAGAATTGAAGCTCAAATTAGCAATACCAAAAATATTCATGATCGAAATATTCAATTAAAAGAAGATGGAATAATATCGGATGCAGAATTTGAATTATCACTTTCTAATCTAAGAACATTAAAAGCAAATTTGGAATCTGCTCAAGCGAATGTGGCCAGTTCTGAAGCGAATATAAAAGCATCGCAAGAGACCGTTAAAGCTTCTGAATTTTCTGTAAAAAGCAATCAAGCCTCTCTTTCTGAATTGCGAAGTAATCTTAAAAAAACTACGTTATATGCGCCTTCAAATGGAATCGTTTCATCGCTTTCAGTTGAACAAGGAGAACGAGTCGTAGGTACTGCTCAGATGGCAGGAACTGAACTTATGCGAATTGCAAATTTAAATGCAATGGAAGTACAAGTCGATGTAAGCGAAAATGATGTGCTTAGGGTAGCTCTTAATGATCGGGTTAAAATTTCAGTGGATGCCTATTTGGATCGAGATTTTGAAGGTGTCGTCACGCACATCGCAAGTTCAGCTACAAATGCAAACACTGGATCGCTGACAAGTGATCAGGTTACCAACTTTGTGGTGAAAGTCAGTATGTTGCCCGCTTCTTACAAAGACTTGGTATCTCCTAAAAAAAGATATCCGTTCCGTCCAGGAATGTCGGCAAGTGTAGAAATAGATACTGACATCAAAGAAAATATTATTGCTGTTCCAATACAATCGGTAACTACGAGAATTCCTGAAGACGAGAATTCAAATCCTGAAAAAGTTTCTAAGGTTCAACCGCAAGAAGTTGTATTTGTGACTTCGGGTGATTCTGTGCAGCAAATTGTTGTTCGTACTGGAATTCAAGATGATGACTTTATCCAAATCTTATCTGGACTTTCAAAAGACCAGGAAGTTGTTTCAGCACCCTACTCTGCAATTTCCAAAGATTTGAAAAATGGATCTAAAGTTGAAATTGTGAAGGAAAAGGATTTGTATAAAGAAGAAAAGTAACCACTATTGGAATCGAATAAAGTAGTCATCACCTTTATTAAAAATCCTGAATTAGGAAAAGTAAAGACAAGATTGGCAAGCACTGTTGGCAATGAGCAAGCTTTGAAAATTTATAAAAGCTTGATGACGCATACGCGAAAGGTTGTTGAAACAGTCGAGGCCAAGAAGTTGCTTTTTTACAGTGAATGGATTAATCACGATGATGAATGGTCTTCTAAAATTTTTCATAAAAGTCTGCAACCCGAAGGGTCATTGGGCAATCGAATGAAAGTCGCTTTTGAGACCGGCTTTCAATCAAAGGGTCCAGTTATAATTGTTGGCTCTGATTGTCCCGGGCTTTCCTTTGAAATCATTGAAAAAGCATTTTTAGCATTGGAAGAGGATGATTTTGTAATTGGTCCAGCTTTGGATGGTGGGTACTATCTATTAGGTATGCAGTCCTTCTCACCAGAAGTCTTTGATGATATTCAATGGAGCACGGACACTGTAAAACAGACCACCGTCAACAAAATCAATGCCTTAGGAAAATCTTATCAAGAATTAACTCCACTATCCGATATTGATTTTGAAGAAGATTGGATTAAATACGGTTGGGAAGTCTAATTTTCAAAACATTTTTCGATATCAATTGTATCATCATTGGTGAATTGGTCAGAGTTTTAGCTAAAGCTTTAATCTTTAGGTCCAATACCTTATTTTTGCGAAAGAAAAAACAAAAGATATGTATCCAGCAGAATTAGTAGCTCCAATGAGCAAAGAATTGACCGACTTTGGTTTTAAAGGCTTAACCACCCCAGAAGACGTGGATGAAGTAATGAAAAACGATCAGGGTACTTTTCTCTTGGTTGTAAATTCAGTTTGCGGTTGTGCCGCAGCGAATGCAAGACCAGGTGCATTAATGGCAGGACAAAACGATAAAAAGCCAACAAACTTATACACGGTTTTTGCCGGAGTAGACAAAGCAGCAACAGAAAAAGCTAGAGAATATTTATTGCCATATCCTCCATCTTCCCCATCAATAGCTTTATTTAAAGAGGGAAAATTGGTTCATTTCTTAGAGCGCCATCACATTGAAGGTAGAAGCGCAGAAATAATTGCGCAGAATTTAAAAATGGCGTACGACCACTTTTGCTAAATCACTTTGATTTTGGAAAAAAAAAGCAGGATGATTATCATCCTGCTTTTTTAGTTTAATACCTAAGGTATTTAACTCGCCTCTACAGTTTTATATTTTCTAATTTCTTGGCTCACTTGGTTCACCGCACACTTCAACATTTCTGAAGTATCGTTAAGAACATCATAAAATTCGGCTGCCGGATTCGCTTTAGTTTGATCTTCTATAGTATCGACTAATTGCATAATGGTATGCAAGCCCATCATTCTCACATTGGACTTCATCCTATGAGCTGATTTTCCAATCGCATCAAGATCTTTTTGGGGAATTGCCTTTTCAATATTTTCCATTTCCTCATTTACTACGGTCACGAAAATCTCCATTAAATCCAGCTTTAAAGCTGTTCTACCTTTAGTAATTCTGTCCAAATACTCAAAATCAGGCAGTGTATCACTTTCGTTAATTGTTGTGTCGCGAGAAATGCCAGATAGGATGCTTTGAAAAGTAGCGGCGTTGAAAGGATGCTTCATAAAATGGCTAACCCCTCCGTTCAAAATATTATCAATCTCCGTTGAATTTTCCAAGTCACCTATGGCTACAATCGTTGTTTTACCCCTAACTGCATTCAATACATTTGGAACAAATTCTAATCCGCAAACAATCAAATCAAATTCTTCATTGCTCAGCGCATTACACATAGCTGGTGCAGCCATTGCATACTTAGCACTCCATTCACTTTGACCTTTTAAGGCATTTAAAAAATTGACCTGGCTCACGTGGTCTGTATCGGCATACAAAATTTTCATCAAGTAGTATTTACGGATAGCAAATCAAGAGAGACAACATAAAAATCTACTAGACATACCAATCCTCCTTTACCAAGCGGTAATCAAAGCATAAAGTAGAAAATAGATTAGGGGACACGTTTTCTCTATCTACTGTAATTCAAGTACTATACCAATTTGAATAATTTTCAATATGGCGCGAGAAAAAATTTAATCAAGGGGCTATTCTTACTGAATACCAGTCGTTTAAATCGTTTTTTTGATATAAAATTCTGTCATGCAAGCGAGACCGTCGACCTTGCCAAAACTCCATTTTGGAAGGTTTCAAACAATACCCTCCCCAAAAAGGTGGGATGGGCAAAAACTCTTCTGATTTAAATTTCTCTTCTATCGCCGTTACCCGATTTTCTAAAAGTTCACGATCATCAATAACTTTTGACTGCGGTGATGCCCATGCTCCAACTTGACTTCCTCTAGGTCTACTTTGAAAGTATTTAAGCGCAGATGCTCTATCTGTTTTTTGAACGGTTCCTTCTATACGTATTTGCCTTTGAAGGTCTAACCACAAGAAAAGTAAGCTTGCTTTAGGGTTTTCTTCAAGTACTTTCCCTTTAGAACTCTCATAATTTGTGTACCAAACAAAACCATCTTCACTCAATCCTTTCAATAATACTGTTCGTTGACTAACATGACCCGTTAAGTCCGAAGTTCCAAGAATCATAGCATTGGGCTCCTTTATCTCAGCATGTTGGGCTTCCTTAAACCAAGCTTTGAATTGATCAATAGGATTGTTAAGCACATCCTCAACATCTAAGGAATTTGCCAGGTAATCTTGTCTTAAATTTTCTAAATCCTCATTATTCATAACTGATTACTTTGCAGTAAAGTTAGGCCTAGACATAGAAATAAGCATCAAAAGATGTTAGGAATATTATTTTTTCTTTTTGAATCGATAGCCTAGATCCAATCTGAGATAAGGAATAAATGGAGAATTTTCGATTCCTCGGCCAGCACCAATTCCAAACTCGAAAATAAGGCCTTTCTTTGCGACAATCTTTTGTCCTATTTGGAATCCTCCGCCAAAAGCCCCAGGGCCGGCTCCAAGAAAAACACCAACATTAAATCGATCTAATCCTTCCCTTGGATTGAAATAGTATTTTCCGCTTAAGAAAGCAATTCCGGCAGCCTCTTCAGGAAAAACCACGCCGTAAAGCTCAATTCCAATATTATCTCTGATTCCATATTCAGCGGCAATTGTAGGAACTCCGAAAATTAATGCGATCGGATTCGATTTAAGTTCAAATTGAGCAGAAGCAGCGCATGAAAAAAGAATGGCGAAGATTATGGTGGTAAGGATCGATTTCATAGCTTTTTCCTTAAAGAAAGTAAAAATATCCTAAAAAAAGAATCCCCCGAGGGACACTCGGAGGACAAAACAAAAAACAAACACTATGAACAAACACTTTTTTATATCATACTAGTTTCCAATCTGTCTTATCCAAATGGTTCAAATTACATAACTAGGAAAGACCACTTTTAGTGATCAAATTCGATGCTTTCAAATGGAAAAGTTTAAAAAGGCCCCGAGTAAACTCGGGGTCCGGATTAAACATATAAAAAACACTCTACCCTTTCAAAATTGGGCGATAGCTTCCAAATCAACTTTCTTCAGGAGTTGATCTTTGGCCTCGCGGGCTAGAGGATTGGATTATAAACAATTCAAATAGATGAAGGGGATCATCATTACTGGGGGGTAACAATGTGCAGGTGTTCATAAAGGGGAAAAAGTTCCCGAGTACTACTACTCGGGACAAAACAAAAAACAAAAACTATGAACAAACACTTGCCCTATAAAAATAGGTCTCGCAATTCAGCGAGTAAATTTCTTTGTGGCCATTACGACCAACACTTATAAACTTGCAAATCGTTTGCCAAACTGACTATTTGCTTCCCTAATTTGTAGGTAATTTTTAAATGATTTTTTATGATTATACATAACATCATGATTCATCGTAAAAAATATATATGTATTGATAGAAAAAATATTGATTGTAATTAAAGCCCCATTTTTTAATGATTGCCTTGATAGTATAAATCAAATTCAATCTCGTTTTTTTGAATCTTCACTAGTTGTGATTGGAGGAATATTACCTTGAAAAACAAAAAAAGGTTCTTCACTTTACTAAGTGAAGCACCTTTTGCAAAAGTTCTTGATTAAATTAGTTTGCTTTAAATAATCCTCTTGCCCATCTATTGAATCTGTAGGATAACCAATACATCGCGGGTACTACCACAAGTGTTAGGAAAGTTGCGAACGTCAAACCATATATAACAGTCAATGCCATAGGCCCCCAAATTGCAGTATTGTCTCCACCCATAATAATATTTGGATCCAAATCTGAAATCAAAGTAAAGAAGTTGAAATTAAATCCAATCGCTAGCGGAATCAAACCAAGTACTGTTGTTATCGCGGTCAACAACACAGGCCTTAATCTGGTTGCACCTGCCACAACTATCGCCTCTTTCACTTCATCCGTATTCAATCCCCATAGTGATTCAACCCCATTCTCAGTTCGTTTTCTCTTTATCAACAAATTAATATAATCTATTAGTACAATGGCATTGTTCACAACAATGCCCGCAAGCGAGATTACTCCAACTCCTGAGAAAATCTGTTGAAACACTGAACCTGTTAGATAGTATCCTAGGAATACGCCAGTCAAACTAAATACTATTGACAATATAATGATGAATGGTGCTACTACTGAGTTAAACTGTGCCACGATAATTAAGAAAATCGAAAAAATTGCAACTGCAAAAGCTCCCAAAAGAAATTCTGTATCCTGAGCTTGTTGCTCTTGTGCTCCTGTGAATTTATAATTCACTCCTTCTGGAAATTCAAAATTTTCTAACTCTCCTTTTATTTCCGCCACAACATCATTCGCATTGTATTCAGAAAGTACATTTGACGAAATTGTAATCGCTCTATCCAAATTAATTCTTTTTACCGAGGAGAATGTGGAACTGTATTCTGCCGTAGCGACTGCTGATATTGGTATTTGAACTATTCTTCCATTCGCAGGATTTCGGAACGTTACTCTTTGATTCAAGAGTTCATTAATATCATATCTTTTATCCTTATCAAGACGTACAAAAATATCATATTCATCTTCTCCCTGTTTGTATTTAGAAATTTCCTTTCCATATACTGAGGTACGAATTGCATCAGCAATAGAAAAAGTTGACAGTTCAAATCTTCTTGCTGCTTCTCGATCTATATTGATTACCAGTTCCGGCTTACCAATTTTCACATCAGCTTTGAGCTCTTCAATACCTCCAATATTTGATTCATTAATATATTGAATCATGTCTTGAGAAGTCTGAGATAAAACTGCAACATCATCTCCTGCTAGTTCGATATTAATTGGTTTCCCTGTTGGAGGTCCATCTGCATTTTTATCCACTGCGATCTGAACTCCAGGTTGATCACCTACAGCTTTTCTGATTTCATTCATTACCGTCATAGAAGAAACTCCATTTCGTTTTTCGTAAGGAACAAAAGAGACCGTCAATCTTGCCTTATTTGGAGAAGCGCCGGGTTCTGGTGGTGCATTAGGATCGGAAGTATTTTCACCGATTTGAGAAAGTACTTCTTCAACGATGTCTTTATAAGGAGCAATTGTCTCATCCACCTTTGCTTCAATATCAGTCATAATTTTATCCGTAGCTGTAATATCTTTTCCTAAAGGAAGGTCCACAAATACATTTACATACAGCGGATCTGCCGAAGGGAATTGTTCCATTTTAGGATCTGATCCAAAATAGATATTGGTAACAGCAATTAGCAATACAAAAGATCCAAAAAATACAATAACAGGATTTAACTTTTTCAATGCGAAACGAACAAATTTATCATAGATTCTTTCCAAAAATGGAAGAACAGTATTTTGAAAACCCATAGAGGCTGCTCTCAAAATTAGCACATTGACTAAAGTTACTATTGCAATAATACCAAACAAGTTTCTTACCCACATAGTATTGGTAACGTGACCGGCAATTGCAATCAGAACCAAGACAGCTGTCATGATTAATCCATTCATTAATTTTCTTCTCCTAACTTTTGGATCATCAGATCTTTCATCGATCTTCATAAAACTTGCCGTAAATACAGGATTAATCACCAATGCTACAAACAGTGAGGAAGTCAATACAATTACTAATGTGATTGGAAAGTATTTCATAAATTCTCCAATCAAACCAGGCCAAAATGCTAATGGGAAAAATGCTGCTAAAGTGGTAGCGGTGGATACAATAATAGGTATAGCTACTTCTCCTGCTCCGTACTTTGAAGCATCCTTTGCACTATAGCCTTCTTGCATATAACGATAAATGTTTTCTACAACTACAATTCCATTATCTACAAGTAAACCTAAGGCTAAAATCAGAGCAAAAAGTACAACAATATTCATGGTTACTCCAGAAAGATAAAGTAGCATAATTCCTGTCAACATAGACAATGGAATGGCGATTCCTACGAACATTGCATTTCTAATTCCTAAGAAAAAGAGTAAAACCAAAACAACAAGAATTACTCCTGATATTATAGAATTCTCAAGATTGGATACTTGATTTCTTGTATTAATAGATTGATCATTAAATACACTTACTCTAAGACCACCTGGAAATAAATTTATTTTTGACTCTTCGACCACTTTGTTTACCGCATCTGCACAATTCAATAAATTCTCTCCTTTTCGTTTTATGACATCTAAGGAAATAACTGGGAATCCATTTGAACGCGCAATACTTGTTCTATCCTTGTAACCAAAAGTAACGTCTGCGATATCTCGAAGATATACTGGAGTTTGAGCTTCTGATTTAACAATCATATCTCGCAATTCATCAATGGATTCAAACTCTCCAACTACTCTTATCGCTCTTCGAAATTCATTATTTACAATTTCCCCTCCGGACATGTTCATGTTTTCAGAACGAATGGCATTTTCAATATCTCCAAAGCTTATTTGCCTTGCTTGTATGGCAGTCAAATCTACGTCGATTTGTACCTCACGTTCCATAGCTCCTTTGATGTCAACTTTATTAACTTCAGAAATTTCTTCTAGTCTATCTTTTAATTCGTCTGATATCGATTTCAAGTTGTCCATGCTGTAATCTCCAGAGAGGTTTACTGTCATGATCGGAATATCTGCCAAGTTTACATCAACCACTGCTGGATCAGCAGGTAAATCATTTGGCAATTCGCTTTTAGATTTATCAACTGCATCTTTAACTTTGCGCTTAACGATCTCAGGATCTGAATCTGTTGTAAACTCCGCAGTGATAATTGAAAAATCTTGAATTGAAGTTGACTTGATATCTTTGATACCAGTGATTCCTTGAAGCTCTTTTTCTATTGGTCTAGTAATAAGATTTTCAATATCCTGAGCGGAATTTCCTGGGTAAGGAGTATTGACAAATATTGTTGGGAAAACTGCCTCTGGAAATTGTTCCTTAGGCATTTTGTCATAGGAATTCAAACCAAAAAGCAAGATCATTATTGTCAAAAGAAAAACGCTTGTTGCATTATCTACTGCCAATGTTGTAATCGAAAACTCCCGCAAAGACTCTTTTATTTTTGCTAGTGGGTTAGCCATTTTGTTATATTTTAAACCTAAATAAAAGGTTACTTTTCTACTTTAATAAGTTCCTGATCTCCTAGTCCAATTGCACCATCCATAATTAATTCTTCCCCTCCTTTCAAACCATCGGTAACAATTATTTCTCCTTTGTCTGCTTCACCAGTTTCAATAATTACTTTTTGCGCAAATTCCCCAGTCTCATTTGTTCCTTTTATATACACATAACTGTCTCCGCTGATTTCTTGCTGAACCAAATCTAATGGAACAAGTACAGCTGCTTTTTCAGAATAGTCCTTGAAAAAAACAGAGGCCAACAAGTTTGGTTTCAATACTCTGTTTGCATTGTTTAAATTGATGACAACTTCGAAAGTTCTATTTCCTGGATTAATGGTAGGGCTAATTCTAGTGATCCGTGCATTTCGACTTTCTTCTAAGGCTGGAAATTCAACCTTTACTAATTGTCCAGCGCGTACGGATTTCAAATATCTTTCTGGGACATCTACCTTGACTTTTACTTTGGAAGTATTAAGCACTTGAATTATTGGTGTACCAGGTCCAGCCAATTCTCCAGTTTTCAAAAATACTTTTTCAACAACCCCGCTAATCGGTGCAAATACGGATGATTTGGTTAATTGAAAATCTATAGTTTCTAAACTTTGTTTTAAACGGTCTACACTATTCTTTGCTTGGACGAATTGAATCTCTGTACCAATTTTTTGATCCCATAAACGCTTTTGCCTGGCAAATAAGTCTTCAGCAAGCCCTAATGAAATTTCTACCTCTGAACGTTGCTTGGTTAAAGATTCCAAATCAACTGAAGCAACCAATTGGCCTCTTTTGACATACTGCCCTTCTTTGGGGGTTACTTTTGTCAATCTTCCTCCGGTTTCACTACTCGCGAAAACAACTTCATCCGAAACTACAGAACCTTGAACCTCTGCATATCGCTCAAAGTCTCTTGCTTCCAAAATTTTGGTGGTTACCAATCTTCGCGGCTTTTCCTTTGGTGGATCTAATTTTAGAATTTCTTCTTCAAGTGTTTTAATTTCACTTTTTAAGGTCGCCAATTCAGCTTTTTTCTCTTTAACATCTGCTCTTTTTTGTTCTAATGGAGAAAGATTAGATTGAGGTTGACATCCAAATGCAATAACTGCAAATACAGATAAGTATATCAACTTGGTTTTCATATTGATAGAATTTTAAATTCAGTTTATTTACCTAAAGACTTGTCTAATGCAGACTTCGCAGTTAGCAAATCAAAAAGTGCTTGGTTGTAATTTTGTTGGGTATTAAATAAGCTAGTTTCGGCCTGGGTTATTTCGAGGCTTGATCCAACTCCTTCTTTGTATTTAATTTGAGCTGTATCGTATATTTTTTGGGCCAATTCAATATTTCTCTGCTGTAATTCGACGCGCTTTGCAGCATTTCGATAATTTCCACGAGCATTGTTCACTTCTAATAAAATTGCTCTTTGCAGATCATTCTTCTGATTATTGTAAGTTTCTAATTGCAGTTCAGCTCTTCTGAGTTTTGCATTTCTTTGCAAGCCACTAAATATTGGTACATTCAATTGAAGACCGGCAATAGCAGTTGGAAACCAGAATGGATCTTTGAATAAATTGTTGCCTTGTGCACTGTAAGAATAAGAAGCAAATCCCCCTACGCTTGGCAAATAAGCTTGCTTTTGCAAATCAACATTTAGCTCATTCAATGCAATGACTTTTTCAAAAACTCTAAAATCTGCTCTACTTTGGAAATTTACAGCACCAAGTAAATCGTCGGCTTCCACTTCTTTCAACAAATCTTGAACATTGTCTGAAATCGCTAATGCTTCCTCAATAGGATATCCCATTTGAAATTTTAGAAAATTGAACGAAAGTTCTAGTTGACGGCTAAGATTTTCTTGCTCTGTTTCTAAGTTTGCAATACTCAGGTCCAATCTGTCAATGTCTAATTGTTCTGCAAATCCTGCCTCTACCAAGGCTTTTGTTTCAACCCTTAGTTTATTTAGATTAACAATATTTTTTTCTAAGGTCGACTGATTTGACTGAATGATTAGTGCCGGATAATAAGCGTCTTTAACATTCTGTGCCAACTCTTGTTTGGTTTGAGCCATTTGCTCAGAAGCATAAGACTTGGCTTCTCTCGCTGCTTTCAAACCTACAAAGTAAGAACCGTCAAAAATCAAAGCAGAGGCTTGAATCTTTGCTTCAAAAGAATTGGTTGTTCCGAATTGAACTTCAGCAAAATCTCCTTCCATAGCAGTTGGATCAAAAAATTGAGCTGGAATTAAGGAAGTAGGTAAATCTATAAAATAGTTATAACCAACAGTGGCATTTACTTGAGGTATTCCCACCGCTCTTCTTTCAATAATTTGTTGTTCAGCATCCGCAATATTAATTTGACTATTCTTAATGGCGTTTGAATTTTTCATTGCATAAGCCACCGCCTCTTCCAAAGTGAAAGTTTTCGCATTTTGCGCAACAACAAATTGCAAGCTCAGGCAGAATAGTATGAGTAAAAAATTATTTTTCATTTGCCTTGGTATATTTTTCTAATAATTTAATTCCTTTAGGAGATGCGACTCCATGAATATGATATCTAATATGTTGGATAAATAACTCATCTGGATGATATTCTCTTAATGAGAAAGCAGACTCATCGACCAGCATCACAGTTTTACCGACATACAATCTTGCAATCACTTCTGCATTAATATCTTTTCGATAAAGTCCCTCTTCAATTCCTCTTACTAAATTGTCCTTAATGGTTTTGTATATGAACTCATTATGGAATGATTCGATCATTTGAAAAATATCTCGGTAGTACTTTTGCATATCAAACAAAACCTTGGGAGACATATCTCTTAAATCCTTTGTAATAAATCGAGCGATAGATAGGATCTCTTCTAAGGCACTTTGTCCTTTTTCAAATATTCCTTCAATTATTTTCATTTCACGCTCTATCCGTGCGACCACTATTTCTTTAATCAAAACTTCCTTATTCTGAACAAACTGATAAATCGTTTTCTTAGACATGCCAAGATCCCGGGCAATATCATCCATAGATACGCTCTTCAAGCCGTATCGCATGAAAAGTTTTTCCGAAGAAGTAAGTATGGTTTGTTTTTCTGTCATTGGTGCAAATATAGGCCAAATAAACACAGGAAACTATTTTTATGTTCATAGTTTCCTAGGTTTTAACAGTTTTGAGAATGTTTTATTCCCCTCAATCAAGCAGGACCTCTAGATCTATGCTTATGCCATAATAATGTACCTTTAGCATGAAAAATAATAATATGAAAATCACAATTGTTAGTATTTTTATCATCATTGTTCTTTATGCTTGTGGTGGTGGAAAAGAAGGGCCTGCAAATTATGATGCCGTTCAAGCAAAAACGTTGTTTAAAAAGTATTGCATGGTTTGCCATGGCATGGACGGAAAGTTAGGATTAAACGGAGCCAAAGATTTGACAGCTTGTCCATTAGGCTTTGACCAACGCGTTACGCTGATTACTAATGGTCGCGGAGCCATGACGCCATTTAAAGGAATTCTTTCTGAATCTGAAATAGAACAGGTCGCTCAATTCACTTTGAATCTAAAAAAGTAATACTTGAATTCTGGTAAATTTGTAATGGGTTTAATGTCGGGGAGCTCACTTGATGGCTTAGATATTGCCTTGCTCCATTTTCCCACAAATTTTTACGAATCCAAATCATGGCAACTTATCAAGTCTGAAACAATTTCATATTCCGAAGATTGGATAAAAAAGTTAAAATTGTCGTCGAAAGCGGACCAATACAGTATAATTGATCAAAATTTTGGATCATATCTGGGAGAATTGATTTCTCCATTTTTAAAATCTTTTCATCGTCAACCGGAATTAATAGCTGTCCATGGTCATACAATGTACCATGCTCCTTCCGAAGGAATTTCAGTTCAACTAGGTGCAGCGCAATCTATCGCTAATTATACGGGCATTCCAGCCATGGACGATTTTCGGACACAAGACATTATTCTAGGGGGGCAAGGTGCTCCTATTGCTCCAACTGTTGAGCATTGGTTATATCCGGACCACAAAGTATTTTTAAACATAGGGGGAATTGTCAATATTAGTGTACATGGATCAAATGGTATTTCGGCCTTTGATATTGGGCCGGGGAATCAATTGCTTAATGCCCTTTCAATGGAAATTGGAAAACCTTATGATGAAAATGGAGCAATAGCAATGCAAGGGACGGTAATCGAATCACTTTTGAATGAAGGTAAAAAAAATCAGTTTTATCATCAGGCTTTTCCAAAATCCCTATCTAATCAATGGGTTCAAGAAGAAGTAATTCCAATATTTAAGAATTCCAATCATACTTTATCAGATAGGATGGCAACGGCAATAGCTATGATTGCTTGGACATTGGAAAATGCATTAAACCAATTAAACTTATCGGAAAAAAATATTTTAATCACTGGCGGAGGTGCATACAATAATGCATTAATCAAAAACATGCAATCGGCTATTCATTCAAAGAAAAACCATTTAGTCATTCCCGATGATGACACGATTAATTACAAAGAAGCTTCCCTTATGGCTTTGATGGGATACTTGAATATAACCGGCTCGAATAATATTTTTGGACATTCGACCGGCAGTAAAATAAATCATTGTGCCGGCAACCTTTGTGTTCCAAAATCTCTTTTATTACTATGAAAAAAATATTGGTCACTGGAGCTACAGGATTTCTAGGTGCACACGTTATAGCCGCTTTGCTTAGAAAAAATGAAGGAAAGGTAATTGGCTTCAAAAGGAGCAATAGCCCAATGCATTTGGTAACAGATTTTCAAGATCAAGTAAAATGGATTGATGGTGATATCTTAGACATCTTTTCACTTGAAGACGCAATGGAAGGTGTGGACGAGGTATATCATACCGCTGCGATCGTGAGTTATCACCCTTCCTTAAAATCTGAAATGGAAAATGTCAATATTGAAGGAACTGCAAATGTGGTTAATGCATGTTTAGAAAAAAAGGTGGGTAAACTCTTGCACATTAGTTCTATTGCTGCTATTGGCAGAATTAATGGTCAATCTTTGGTTAGTGAAAAAAACAAGTGGAATACCTGGGCTGGAACTAGCAGCTATGGAATGACTAAGCACAAAGCAGAAATAGAAGTATTTCGTGGCATTGCTGAAGGATTGCATGCCAATATGATCAATCCATCGGTAATCATTGGTAGTGGATATTGGGATCGAGGTACCAGTAGGTTTTTCCCAAGAGTTCATCATGGCCAGAAATTATATCCAGCTGGAGCCACAGGATTTGTAGATGTAAAGGATGTTGCGGAGTTATCCATAAGGTTGATGAATCAACCAGATTCTGGAAAAAGGGTAATTGCAAATGCGGTAAATTTGAACTTCCTTGAATTCTTCAATTTGTTGGCGAAAAAAATGAATGTACCAGGACCAAGTTTTAAGGTAAACTCTTTCTTAGCTGGAGTGGCATGGAGAACGGAGGCCATCCGATCAAAACTGTTTAATGTAGCTCCCTTTTTAACCAAAGAAACAGCACATGCTGCCATGACCAAATTCGAATTCGATAATACCCTTTCCAAAGAAATGTTAGATATGCAATATCGTAACTTCGAGCAAACTGTAGAGCGTACGGCCAAAGACTACTTGGCTTGGTATACCCGTTAGGTCGTAGATCAACCTGTATATATTTTTGTCTCAGGGTTGATCCTAATTTTAGTAGGCTCAAATTTGCGTTTCAAAGCTTCAAATTGGATTTTTAAAAATTCGTAGGCCTGACTTTCAACAACTTAGAGCTATTCCTTTCTTACGATTATCCCTTTATTGTTCAATTATTTTCCTGTAAAGTTAATTACACAGCGGATTTCGTAAAAATCCATTGGTCCTATTTTCTAACCTAAATACTTATTTCCTACGAATTCTAATTGACTTACCACGAATTCGAGTTTGCCTATAATTGAACATCAAAAGGGCCGCATCTTGCTATCATAATCAAATGTTTAAATCAATTATTCACTTAAAAAATAAAAGATTATGAAAAAGGTAATTTGTTTTTTCTTGGCAATTGGACTATTAGCAAACATCAATTTCGCAAATACAAGTCCATCTCCTTCTGACAAAAGATTGTCTTACACATCAGGTCAGAAAATTTTCAACTGGGCAAGTTTTTTAAACCTCCGAGAAGCTCCGCATGCAGATGCAACAGTCCTAGCATTACTTCCATTCGGAACAACTTTGACGGTGGCAAATAATCAACCGAGTAGTAGAATTTTTGCATCAGAACTTGTTCCTGATTACAGACCATTCGAAACGGAGAATGTCGTGTATCCGGGGAAGTCTGTAGATGGAAATTGGTTACGAGTAAGTTATGAAGGATTTGACGGATACGTTTTTGATGGATACCTTTCGACTATTAGACCCTATAGAAAAAAGTCTCAAGAAGAAAACTGGGAAGTAATGGAAAACTTTATCAGCAAAAAGTATCCTGGATCGATAGAAGAATACATTGAAGACGAAGGAGTTGATCGCATTTTTTCTCCGGATGAAAAAATGGACTACAGATTTTCACAAGATGACTATTCGGCTACGCATGAACTAAAGTTAAAAGGAGTTAGTATGGAAGAAGCCTTAATGCTTACAACTAAGTTATTTCCAGTACAAGGAATAAAAACAATCAACTCTAAGCAAATTGGTCTCTTTATTGAAAATGAATTCAATTGCACTTTGGTCATCAAAAAAGAAGAAAACGGAAGTCGAATAGTATTAAGCTTTTGGGACGGGGGGTGTTAAAAGCTGAAATATTTCATAAAAAAAGGGGCAATCAATACTCCTATTGATTGCCCTTTCCTTTTTTTTTTCAAGCTCACAAAGACAAACCCATCACTACCGCAAATAGAAATATTAGAATATAAATACCTAGCATTATTGCCATAAATATTCCGTAGAACTTGTAATGAGATTTCAGATATTCAAACGATTCAGCACATTTCGCAGTTTCACTTAAAGATGACTATATCTCCGATGAAATAATTAAATCTGAATTATTTGAGTAGTCGGCATCCAATGTTTTTCCAAATCCCATTACTGGTTTTTTCATTCTAGTAAAATATCTTTAAGTAAATGTAATCAATTTCCTAAAATCGTCACTACCCTGTTACAAAAACCTATAAGGGAAAGTTGGGGATTACATCTCTTCAATTAATTTTGCCATAAATTCCATCCCTTTAACTAATTCAGACTTCGAAATGAATTCATTTGCACGATGCGCCTGGGCAATTGACCCCGGTCCGCAAATAATACTTTGAAATCCAGCTTCCGAAAATTGACCAGCTTCAGCTGCATAAGAAACGGTATCCCATTGTTTGATTCCACTCAATTTTTTTACCAAATCTACAATTGGCATATCTGGAGCAGTATCCAAAGCCGGAACTGGCGGATGCAATTCCACATTTCTAATTTCGAATCCTGCAAACTTCATTTTTAATTCAGTTTCTCTCGCTTTACAAAACGCCTCAAATTCCGCCATTATCTCATAGGCCTTATCTTGCGGTATGGTCCGCATGTCCCACTGAAAATGAAACTGATCTGCGATTACATTAAAAGCTATTCCTCCTTTAGCAACGCCAACGTGCAAGGTGCTATGCGGAGGATAAAAACGGTCATCAATGTGTCCGCTTTCAATCAATTGATTCATCTTGTTCTCTAACCAAAGAATCAATCTTGTTCCCTCATGAATCGCACTAACTTCATCTTTGATCCGACTACTATGCCCAGCAGATCCATTTATGTACGTATCGACTACATAAATACCTTTCTGCCCGATCATCGGTTGCATCAAGGAAGGTTCTCCAATAATGGCGTAAGCAGGTTTTTCCTTGTAGAAATTTTTAAAAGCATCAATTAAGTATGGCGCGCCAAGGCATCCAACTTCCTCGTCATAAGAAAAGGCAAAGTACAAAGGATGCTTTAAGTCCGCGGCTATCATATCCGGTAAGGCCCCCAAACAACATGCAACAAATCCCTTCATATCGCAAGATCCTCTTGCATATAATTTGCCGTCATTTTTGTCTGTCAAAACGAAAGGATCAGTATCCCAAGCTTGTCCCTCCACAGGAACAACATCAGTATGACCTGATAAGATAATTCCTCCATCTACAGCGGGACCAATTCTACAATGCAGCCCTGCCTTATTTTTTTCTTCATTATAAACCAATTGAGTATCAACACCTAGGTCTCGAATATATTCATCAATCCATAAGATAATCGGCAGATTAGAATCTCCGCCCAAGCAAGGAAATGAAACTAGTTTTTCCAAAATCCTTTCAACATTATTTGACATAAATTTGTATTTCTTCAATTTTAAATTTAGCTATATCCAATTGCCACAGCTACAATTAACACTACCCAAGATATTACCAATATTAATCCAACCATAGGCAATATAAATCGCAACCATCTATCAAGAGGAACACGGCACATGCTTAGCATAGCGATTAATCCACCCAAAGTTGGATTTACCAAATTAGTAACGCCATCACCGATTTGGAACGCCAATATGGTAGTTTGCCTCGTCAGTCCTAAAACTTCTCCAAGCGGAATCATTACCGGCAATGTTGCCAGCGCTTGTCCTGAACCGGAAGGAATAAATAAATTGATTAAGCATTGTGAAATTGACATTCCAATTGCTGATCCATACAAAGAAAATCCTTGTAATATTTCAGCCAAGTTATAGGAAATTGTGTCGCCAATATTTCCCATTTCCATTAGCACTTTTATTGAGGTTGCGTATCCAACCATGAATGCACCTGGAGCGGCAATGGCGATAGACTTCAATACTGTTTCCGATACCGTAGTTGGATTCAATCTGGAGACTATTGCCGTAGCCAACGCCACCATTAGAAATATAGCTGACAATTCATTAATATACCAATGATGATTGAAGACCCCATAAATCATCACCACAAGACCCGCTAAAAATATTCCAAGTACCATCCAACTTTTACCATCCATCCTGTATTCCTGAATCGGTTTGGACAAAGCTATGCCCGATTCATCCAAACCATGACCCATACCTTTGCTAGGATCATTTAATATTTTTCTCAAATAACGAACATTATAAAAAGCCATCAAAGCCAAGCCTGTGAAGCAAAGAATACTTCTCAATCCTGCGCCAGAAAACATTGGAAGCTCCGCTATATTATGACCGGTCCCTACTGTATATGGATTTATTGGAGACAAACCGAATCCCACTGTCATTGCACCAACAGAAATTCCAGCTGCCAAAATTAAATCTCCCCCCAATGCCAAACTGAGAACCGCAGCAATCGGAACCATTGCAATATTATTTTCATAACCTACTGCAACACCAAGTGCACCAAAAACAAAAGTCATCAAGACAACAATAAAATATTTTTTTTCTTGACCTAACTTACGAACTAATGTTCCAATACTATTCTCAACAGCTTTGGACTTTTCCATCATTCCAAACATTATAGAACCTGCCAAAACAATAAAAATAATATTAGCCGCAGCTTCGAAACCCAATGGTATGGACTTGAACATCCCAAGAAGCCCGACCGGACTCGATGGCATTACTTTGTATGATCCAGAAATTACCCGTTGGCGACCATCTATGATCTCCCGTTCATAACTTCCTGCAGGAAGTAAATAAGTCAACACAGTAACTATAATGATTATTATGAAAAGAATAGTTACAGCATGAGGAATTCGTTCGTACCATTTTTTCTGAAGAGCATTCATATTGGATTCAAAGTTATGAACTCAATATAGGCTTTCGAACTGCTAAATCTATTAGATATCGTGTCAATATTACAGGTTAACCAAAAATTACTGACAATATTTCAGGCGCTCTCCTAAATTTCCAGCCATTTTTTCAGCAAAAAGGCAATGGCATATCGCTTGATGCATTCCAATGTATAGACCAAAGTGAATTTAAAGAAAATTGAACATGAATAAATTAACTATAAAAACACAAGAGGCATTGCAACGCGGTCAGCAATTGGCCATGCAATCCCAGCATGTTGCAATCGAACCGGGACATATATTTTTAGGGTTATTAGAGGTTGATCAGCATGTTACTCCTGCTATGATCAAAGAGGTAGGAGCGAATTTTGAAATGATCAAGAAATCTGCGGAACAAGTTGTGCTGGGATATCCAAAAATATCCAACGGAAATCCTGCGCAAAATCTTTCCAGAGCAGGAAATGAGATTATGCAAAAGGCGGCAATTGCAGCTAGAGAATTAAAAGATGAATACATCACTTTGGAACATCTGTTCTTAGGAATATTCAGGACTCAAGATAGCATCAGCCAAATCTTAAAAGATGCAGGTGTCAACGAATCCGCGTTAAAAACTTCAATAGAAAATTTGAGAAAAGGGCAAAGATCCATAACCTCCACTGCAGAGAATAACTACAACGCGTTGGCAAAATATGCTGTTGATTTAATTGATAAAGCCAAAGCTGGAAAATTAGATCCAGTGATTGGTCGTGATGAAGAGATCCGAAGACTACTGCATATTCTCGCTAGAAGAACAAAAAATAATCCGATTCTAATTGGACAACCGGGAGTTGGAAAAACGGCTATTGCTGAAGGTCTTGCTCATAGAATAGTAGAAGGAGATGTACCTGAAGATTTACTAAATAAAAAAATCTTTGCATTGGACATGGGCGCACTGATTGCCGGTGCAAAATTCCAAGGTGAATTTGAAGAGCGATTGAAAGCTGTTGTCAATGAAGTCGTTCAATCTAATGGTGAGATCATCTTATTCATTGATGAAATTCACACTTTGGTTGGTGCCGGAAAAAATGCAGGAGCAATGGATGCTGCGAACATTTTAAAACCAGCATTAGCTAGAGGAGAACTCAGAACTATAGGAGCCACAACTTTAGACGAATATCAAAAATACTTTGAATCAGATAAAGCATTGGAAAGAAGATTCCAAACCGTGATTGTAGATGAACCTATGGAAGAAGATGCCATCTCTATTCTTCGAGGATTAAAGGATCGGTACGAAGCCCATCATAAAATAAATATAAAAGATGAAGCCGTGGTAGCCGCGGTACAATTGTCTACAAGATATATTACTGATCGATTCTTACCAGACAAGGCAATTGATCTTATTGACGAGGCGGCGGCTAAATTGCGACTTGAGATGAACTCTGTTCCACAAGAATTGGATGAATTGGAACGAAAAATTAGGCAGCTTGAAATAAAGCGGGAGGCTATCAAAAGAGAGGCCGATCGGGAACAACTGCTGCAAATAACTGAAGAATTGGCAAATCTCGAAGAATCGAAAAATAGATATCGTAAGCAATGGGAAAATGAGCGCAGTTTAATTCTTGAATTGCAACAGACAAAGGAGGAATTAGAACAATTCAAAATACAATCTGCACAAGCAGAACGAGCAGGAGATTTTAGTAAAGCAGCCGAAATTAGATATGGAAAAATTCCTTCCGCTCAAGAAAAACTTGTTTCGCTTCAAAAGGAAATTGCGGCGCGTTCAGAAACAACAGAGTTGCTACTCAGGGAAGAAGTAACTGCGGAAGACATTGCTCAAATCGTAGGAAAGTGGACAGGAATTCCTGTTACTAAGATGCTCCAAAGCGAACGGGAAAAACTGGTGTATTTAGAAGATGAATTGCACAAACGGGTAGTTGGTCAGGAAGATGCTATTGAAGCCATCAGTGATGCGATTCGAAGATCGAGAACAGGATTGGGAGATGATAAAAAACCAGTCGGATCCTTTTTATTCCTAGGGAGTACAGGTGTTGGAAAAACAGAATTGGCTAAGGCATTGGCGCAATACTTATTCAATGATGAAAATTTATTGACAAGAATTGACATGAGCGAATATCAGGAAAGGCATGCGGTCGCAAGACTAGTCGGTGCTCCTCCAGGTTATGTTGGATACGATGCCGGCGGTCAACTTACAGAAGCAGTGAGAAGAAAACCTTACTCCGTGATTCTTCTTGACGAAATAGAAAAAGCGCATCCCGATGTTTTCAATATACTGCTCCAAGTATTGGATGAAGGAAGGTTGACAGATTCCAAAGGTAGGATTGCAAATTTCAAAAATTGTATCGTGATCATGACTTCAAATCTTGGCGCTGAAATTATCCAAGATCAATTTGAAAACAATGATCGTAACCCAGCAGAAAATGCCAAAAAGCAAATCACCAATATGCTTAAGCAGCAACTGAGGCCAGAATTTATTAATAGAATTGACGAAGTGGTTATGTTCCATCCATTGACAAGAAAAAATCTTCGCACAATTGTAGATATTCAGGTTAAGCAATTGCAAGCAAAATTGAACGATAAGCAGATTGAATTGATTGTGACAAAACAAGCTTTAGATCAATTGGCTATGGAAGGCTACGATCCAGAATACGGGGCACGGCCCATCAAAAGGGTTATTCAAAAAAGGGTAATGAATGTATTGTCGAAAGAAATGTTATTACAAAAAGTACAAGCTGGACAAACAATCGTCCTTGATGCCTTTGAAAGTCAGTTGGTATTTAGAGCACCATTGAAAAAAGAGAAATCAATAAAAGGAGAAGAAGTTCCAAGCGCTAGTAAATAAATTTTCTATTGTGCAGAATGAGATTAAATGCACAAACAATAAGTGATAGATTTTTCATGAGTTCAGGCAGGGTTGGCATAATGTCAGCCCTGTTTTAATTACAATCAATGTTTTCCCCAAATAATTAAACCACTATTTCGTCATTAGCCATGCCATTTCAGCAACCTAATTGCTTCAAAATCAGTTTAACTATTAGGAAAATCTGATCATCATGAACACCGAATTTAAGCAGCGATTATTTGAAAGACACAAATTAAGTGATCCTATTCCCTCTACTCAAAAAACAAGTGAATGGGTAGAACAATTATTGGGAATTCTGTTTCCTGAAATGTCTGACGAGGACTATCCACTTTTCGGAGATTTGGATGATGCCATTTACAAAAATCAAATCATTCTAAAAGAATTGATGCAGCCTGCGGCAGCTAATATTCCCAAAGGAATTGATTTCTGCTGCAATGGATTTTATCAGGAAATTCCAAAGATCTACGAATTGCTTTTAATGGATGCGGAGGCCATCACAAAAGGAGACCCTGCGGCAACCAACAAAATAGAAGTACTTAGAACCTACCCCGGATTTTACGCCATTGCCATTTATCGAATAGCAAATATATTTCACTCATTTGAAGTCCCATTGATTCCACGAATTCTTACAGAATATGCGCATGAAAAAACGGGAATTGATATTCATCCCGGTGCAAGCATTGGAAAAAGATTTTGCATTGACCACGGAACAGGGGTAGTCATTGGTGGGACTACAATAATCGGAGATGATGTTAAAGTTTATCAAGGAGTGACATTGGGAGCTCTTTCTGTCAAAAAAGAATTGGCAAAAGTTAAAAGACATCCAACTATAGAAGATAATGTTGTCATCTATTCAGGAGCGACTATCTTGGGTGGAAAAACTGTGATCGGAAAAGAAAGTATCATCGGAGGAAATGTATGGTTAACAAAATCTGTTCCCAGCAAATCTAGAATATATTACAAAGGAAATATTGCTCAACATAGCTCAACTCTAAATTCATAAATATGCCGAGCATTATAGAATTAATTGGGAACACCCCACTTGTCCCAATTCAACACTTGAATACAAACAATCAGGTGACCCTAATGGGAAAACTAGAAGGCCAAAATCCGGGAGGTTCTGTAAAAGATCGCGCAGCACTTGGCATGATTCAAGCTGCTATTGAATCTGGCAAATTAGCCTCTGGAATTAGACTTGTGGAAGCGACCAGTGGAAATACCGGAATCGCACTATCTATGATTGCCGCTCATTATAAAATCCCAATCACCTTAGTTATGCCTGAAAGTGCCACAGCCGAAAGAGTTGGAACAATGAAAGCTTATGGCGCCGAAGTGATATTGACTCCAGCAGAAGGAACGATTGAATATTCGCGAAAACATGCGGCTGAATTGGTGCAGCAAGGAGGTTTTCATTTGCTCAATCAATTTGCAAATCCCAATAATTATGGGATGCATTACAAAACCACCGGTCCAGAAATATGGAATGCCACCAAAGGAAAGATCACCCATTTTGTATCTTCTATGGGAACAACCGGAACCATTATGGGCGTAAGTAGATTTTTAAAAGAGAAAAATCCTAACATTCAAATCATTGGTGTTCAACCTACCGACGGATCAAGAATCCCAGGAATTCGAAGATGGAGTCCAGCATTTTTACCGAAAATATATGAACCAGAGAGGGTTGATAGAATAATTGATGTTAGTAGAGCGCAAGCTATTGATCAAATGAAACAATTGGGAACCCAAGAAAGTATATTTTGCGGCTTATCAAGTGGCGGCGCCATGCATGCGGCCTTACAAATTGCAAATGAGCTTACAGAAGGGCTTATTGTTAGTATTGTTTGCGACAGAGGAGATCGATATTTAAGTACAGGTCTATGGTAAAAATTATCTTTACAATACCTTACCATATCAATAAGAAATTATAACAAATGAAATATATACTTCCGCTTCTATTACTTTTTGCAAGCCTTGGTCTTCAGGCGCAAGAATCGACCACTTATTCAAAGGTCCGTATTGATCTGACCAATCATGAAATTTCAGAACTTGGCGTACTTGGCTTGGAAATAGATCACGGTGCATATCATCGTGGTAAACACTTTGTAAGCATTCTTAGTGAAAACGAAATAGCCGAAGTAAAGGCCGCAGGGATTCCGTACAAGGTGGAAATAGCTGATGCTACTGAACATTACTTGAGAACTGTGGCAGAGTCCGCACATGGTCACGATCACGGCCCATCAACGGCTCGGGTAAATGAGTGCAATAGTTCTGGTGGAGCTCCAATTTATGATTATGACACTCCGGAAAATTACACCAATGGTTCCATGGGTGGTTATCTGACCATGGATGAATACCTAACGGTGCTTGATGATATGTCTTCAAAGTATCCTAATCTAATCACCCAGAAGCAACCGATTGGAAATTTACAGACTGAAGAAGGTAGATCCATTTATTGGTTGAAAATTTCTGACAATCCTAACATGGATGAAGATGAACCGGAGGTCTTGTACAATGCACTTCATCATGCACGCGAACCAAATTCTATGTCTCAATTAATTTTCTTCATGTGGTATGTGTTAGAAAATTATGAGACAGATCCAGAAATTAAATTTTTACTCGACAATACGGAACTGTATTTTATTCCCATGGTGAATCCGGATGGTTATGCTTACAATCAATCTACTGATCCCAACGGAGGTGGTTTTTGGAGAAAGAACCGATGGAAAGATTCAAACGGAGAAGCTTTTGGTGTTGATCTAAATAGAAACTATGGTTTTGAGTGGGCTTATGACAATCAAGGATCCTCTCCAAATCCCGGTTCTGGAACTTTCAGAGGTTTATCGGCTTTTTCTGAGCCGGAAACTCAAGCGGTAAAAATGCTTTGTGAAGCCCATAACTTTCAACTGGCTTTAAATTATCACACCTTTGGAAATTTATTAATTCACCCATGGGGATTTAGCGACATGCCAACAGCTGAAGATGAGAGCTTTAAGACTATGGGGCGATTTTTAAATATTGAAAATAATTATAAGCTTGGAACCGGCACGGAGACTGTAGGCTATACAGTTAATGGAGATTCAGATGATTATATGTATGGAGAGCAAGTTGATAAAAACAAAATTTACTCTTATACCCCAGAGGTAGGTCCAGGCTTTTGGCCTCAACCCAGTGAGATTGATAATTTAAATAAATCAAATGTTCGAATGAACATTAATCTTGGTTTGCTAACCCACAATACATTGATTGCGATAGATGAATCCCCGCTTCTTTACACTGGATATGACAACCAATTGAATATAAAATTAAAGCAAGCTGGATTGGCGTCTGGAACGAACACTGTAACTGTGACTTCATCTGATCCTAATGTGATTTCCATTGGACCTCCAATCACTACCAATTTCGAACATTTAGAAGAAGAAGTTTTTAACATTGACTTTTCAATTGCTCCTACGGTTACCACAACAATCGATGTTACATTTACAATTACGATTGATAATGGACAGCTTTCTCAAAGTCAAGAAATCAAAAAAAGTATTGCTCAAGGATCTCCAACCATATTGGTCTTAGATGAAATTAGCAATGATGAAAATTTTAATGCTAATGACAATTGGGGAATTACAAATGAAGAATTTGTTTCGGCACCAACAAGTTATACTGATAGTCCTGGGAGTGATTATACTTCTAATCGTAATGACCATGTTTTATTCACAGAACCGATAGATTTATCAGAGGCAGTATCTGCAACTTTAAATTACAAAGCGCAGTGGGATATTGAAGACGATTTTGACTTCGTACAAGTCTTGGTAGGTACTCAACCGAATATTAATTTAATGACCGCTCAATGTGGGATTTTTACAAATCCTGGAAGTAGTGATCAAATAGAAGGTGCACCACTCTACGATGGTACTCAAGCCGAATGGGTGGCAGAAAAGATTAGTTTGGCAGATTTCTTAGGAGAAGAAAATGTATACTTTGGATTTAGATTTATCAGCGACGGATTTGTAAACGGAGATGGCTTTTACTTCGACGATTTAGAATTAGAAATTATTTTAGATACTGATACTGATACTGATAACTTTGTGTTTAGCAATGCAATTTCTATAGCGCCTAATCCAACGAAGGACAACTTTAGCATAGTCTTCGATGAAGCGTTGACTGAATCAAGTACAATGAGCTTTCAATTAATTGATGTCTCTGGAAGAATTGTTTTGCAAAACGATTTAAATGAAAGAAAGACTATCGATATCAATCATCTGTCTAACGGGGTTTATCAATTGATTCTGATGGCTGGTGATCGCAAACTTGCTATTAAAAAGGTAGTGAAGATTTAGGGAAAAACCGGTTTCACTAAGAAGGGCGACTTTGTTATCAAGGTCGCCCTTCTTGTTTTCATTAGCACCCAAGGCATCCCATACTTCAAAGACTTCGTTCAAGAGGTATATGTCAGGAATTACTTTTAAAGGCTGGTTATACTTCATCTTGATTTGGGCTTCAACTCCCTTTCTATCCTTTGGACAGTCAGATCAATGGAACTTAGATTTTGAAATTTGGGACTACTATAATACTACTCCTGACCTTTGGTTTGATACGACTATAGTAGAAAATCGCGTAGGCTTATTTCCGCCCAGATGGCATTATAGATCAGATCATATTCCAGAGGGAACTGGCCTTGGAAGAACAACAGATGCCACAAAAGGAGACTACGCAATCGCATTATCCGGATTCTATCAATATCAAGTTATGAGAATTATTTCTGGTGAATCTGATGATAACCCAGGATGGCCTATAAGCTCCAGACCACTAAGTCTTCATGGAGATTACAAGTCTATTCTTCTAGGAAGCTGCGATTCTCTAAGAGCCTATGTCGATGTATTCCTAACGAAATTTAATGAGCTAAATAATTCAAGAGATACAATCGGAGTTGGAAAAATAATTTTATCCGAAACTTCAAAGGAGTATCAGCAATTTGAAGTTGATATTAACTATTCCAACGATCTTAAAACTCCCGATACCGTAATAATAATTTTAGCAAAAGAAAGATTTGGGTTTGATGTACCTCCAGCATGCTTGGAATGTGGTCATGTTTTTTTCGACAATCTAAATTTTTCGAACAAACTTAGTGCACTCAATTTACCTGACGATCAACTACGCCTGGAAGTTTACCCTAATCCGGCAGATGAAGATTTTTGGGTACATACAAATTGTGAGGAGTGCAGTTTAGATCTTAGCTTTTACAATTCCCAAGGAAAATTGATTCAACGCCTTCTGAATGTAAGTAACAAGACAAGAATTGAAACCTCAAACTTTTCAAAAGGAATATATTTTATCACTTTGCAAAATAGAACAACAAGTTCAAGCATTTCGAATAAATTGATTATCCAGTAGAAAAATTAAAACAACAAATAGAATTCAACAACTAAAATTTTTAGCCATGAGAATATTAATGCTAGGTTTAACCATCATGCTTTTTGTTATTTCATGTGAAGAACCTATTGATCCGCCAATTGATTGTACAGGAGAATGTTTATTTACTAAAACAGATGCCACTGGCATCATTAGTTTTACGAATTGTTATGACAAATGGTCCATTACCTTTGACGCTGACAGTCTTCAAGCAATCATTATTAACCCTGATTCTAAGTTGGAAGTTGAAGGTCTTAAGATTGAAGTCAGCGGAATATTTTACGACAATGACTTCCCATTTTTAATGCCAGATCCTCCAGGGCCCATCCAACATAAATTGGAGATCAGAAAATATCAAGTTCTTGATTAAGAAATAAGCGAACAGCAATAAAAAAGGCTTCCAATAAAATATCATTGGAAGCCTTTTTATAATTTTAAGAATAGTTATTTCTGCATAGCAGCGATCCCAGGCAAAGTTTTGCCTTCTAAAAATTCGAGCATTGCTCCACCACCGGTTGATACGTAACTCACTTCATCTGCCAGTCCCATTTGATTAACTGCTGCAACTGAGTCTCCTCCACCTACTAATGAGAATGCGCCTTTTTTTGTTGCCTTTGCTACTGCTTTCGCAATGGCCTTGGTTCCTTTTGCATAAGGTTTCATTTCAAATACGCCCATTGGACCATTCCATAACAAGGTCTTACTTTCCAATATTACTTTTGAAAAAGCTTTCTGCGCATCTGGACCTATGTCAAGTCCCATCCACCCTTTATTAATCTTATTCGAATCTTTGACTTCCCTTTTAGCTTTTGCACTGAATTGATCTGCGATGGTAGAATCTTTTGGCAAGTAAATATTTACTTTTCTTTTTTCTGCCTTCTTCAGCAATCTCAAAGCCAGTTTAAGTTTATCTTCTTCCACTAAGCTATTTCCGGTTCTTCCACCTTTGGCTTTGATAAAAGTATAAGCCATTCCACCACCTACTATAATATTGTCAGCGAATTCAATGAGTCGATCCAATAATAAAATCTTGTCAGAGACTTTTGCTCCACCCACAATTGCAGTTACTGGTCTTTCAGGATCATTGATAACCTTGTTTGCATTTTCAATTTCTGCAGACATTAAAAACCCAAAAGACTTACTTCTTGCGCCAAAGTACTTGGCAACTGTAGCAGTACTGGAGTGTGCTCTGTGCGCTGTTCCGAAGGCATCATTGATATAGATCTGTCCAAGCTTTGACATTTCCTTTGCTAAGGCTTCATCACCTTTTGTTTCCCCTTTGTTAAATCTTGTGTTTTCTACAAGTAAAATCTCGCCTGGCTTTAACGCTTTGGCCATTTTATTGGCAACCTTGCCAACTGTCTCTGGACAGAATTGAACTTTCTTCCTAAGCTTTTTAGAAAGGTGACCTCTAAGATGTTCAAGGGTAAATTTCTTAACATTAATAGATCCGTCTTCATTCAATTTTTTCTGAGGACGTCCTAAGTGAGACATGATCACGACAGCAGCTCCGCTCTTTAGTAGATACTTTATAGTAGGCAAGGCTCTTTGGATTCTGGTGTCATCCGTTATTTTATTATTCTTATCGAGCGGTACATTAAAGTCCACTCGAATTAAAACACGCTTATTGGTTACCTTAATGTTCATATTTAATTTTTGACGAAAATAAAAAAACACTGTCGAAATTTCCGACAGTGTTTTATAAAATTGTAGTATGAGAATTACTTTTTCTTAGTTGTCTTCTTTGTTGCCTTTTTCTTAGCAGACTTCTTAGTCGATTTTTTCTTTGACGTCACTTTCTTAACAGCAGATTTCTTTGTTGGTTTATGACCAGCGATTTTAATCGCTAAACCAGCCAATCTTGCAGAATATCCAGCTTCGTTGTCATACCAACTCACTACTTTTAAAAGTTGGCCATTCACTTCTGTAATTTGGCTATCAAAAATAGAACTGTATGGATTTCCAATGATATCACTTGAAACGATTGGCGCTGTTTCATATTGAAGGATTCCCTTCATTGCACCTTTAGCTGCTGCTGCAAATTTTTTATTTACGGCTTCTGCTGTCGTTTTTTTCTTAATAATTACGTTCATCTCAATCAGGGATCCAGTAATTACAGGAACTCTAACCGCCATGGCAGATAACTTACCTGAAACAGCAGGATATACTTTTGAAACTGCACTTGCAGCTCCAGTACTGGTAGGCACTATATTAAATGCTGCAGCTCTGGCTCTTCGTAAATCACTATGAGGAGCATCCTGGATTCTCTGGTCCGCAGTGTAAGCGTGAGTTGTAGTCATTGATCCTTGAACCAATCCAAAATTTTCGTCAATTATTTTGACAACAGGCGCCAAACAATTGGTAGTACAAGAAGCATTTGAAAAAATCTTCTTATTGAAATTCACCTCATGATCGTTCACTCCTAGAACAACCGTTTGAATATCACCACCTTTTGCTGGAGCTGATATAATTACCTTCTTTGCTCCTGCCTTAACATGAAGACCGGCACTTTCCTCTGTTCTAAAAATCCCTGTACACTCAAGTACCAAATCAACTTTCATTTTTTTCCAAGGCAAGTTTGCCGGATTACGCTCTGTCAAAGCGGCAATCTTTTTTCGCCCGACAATAATATGAGAATCAGTAGAAGATACTTTATCTGTTAGTTGACCTTGGGCCGAATCGTATTTTAACAAATGTGCTAATGTTGCATTGTCTGTCAAATCGTTGATTGCAACAACTTCAACATTTCTGCTTTTCATCAATGCTCGGAAAGTCAATCGACCGATTCTTCCGAAACCATTAATAGCTATTCTTTTGGCTGCCATGTGTGTTCTATTAGAAAGTGAATCAATAATTAAGTCCTAGAACTATGAAAGAACGAATATCTTGCCTAGTTAGTGTAAAATGGACAATAATTGTACAAAGAAACAAAATTAAAACCAATAAATAGGAGTAAAGTTTAATATCTATTGGAAATAATCCGATAAGGGTCTATTTTCAATTTAGGGCAAAAAAAAACCTTGCTCATATAAAATATGAACAAGGTTGTGATTATGCAGCCCATAGGAGAATCGAACTCCTGTTACCAGGATGAAAACCTGACGTCCTAACCACTAGACGAATGGGCCAATTTGACTAAGAAAAAGAGTAAATTTTGGACTTTTCCAATACCCTTCTTTCAAAAGCAACGCAAATATATGGCGTTCTAAATTCAAAATCAAAAGAACGATCATTTTTTTCTAACTAATATCCTACTTCAATATAAGCCATCTGCTTGTTCCGCTCATAGCCTTCTCATTTTCAAGCTGTAAGAAATAAAGTCCTTGCTCGCATGATCTGCAGTTTACTTGAATATTTTTATCTCCAATGCTAATAAACTCAACATCTTCTACCCTTTGGCCCAAAGCATTTCTCAATTCCATCGTTTTAGGGAAGTCTTTGGCCGCTTTCAAAGTAATTATTGCTTGGCCATTTGAAGGATTTGGAAAAAGTTCAAATTCCAAAGAATTGATCGTCAAAGTTGATACATCTTCACAGCCATTTGGGATTCCATCGCCGTCATCATCTAACAAATCATCAAATCCAGGACAAACGTCGTCTGCATCACAAACTGTATCATTATCCTCATCTGCAAATACGCCAACACAATCGCAGTTTGCATTAAAGGCATCATCCTCTGTACAATTATCACCATCATCGCAAGCATCACCTGCAATACAAGTGGCCTCAAAAATTGGGGTTAACGAAGCATCGACTCCAGAAATAAATTGTATCTCAGCATCAGTTACTCCTGTTTCTTCCCAACGAATGAACTCAAATCCTTGATTGGGAATAGCTTTTACTGTTAAAGGAATATTTTGAAAATAAGTTCCTTTATGATTTAATGGAACTTCCATTTCATTCCAATTCACAACAACCTTTCCTCTAGTTTCTGAATCCACATTAAAAGTCAATTCATAATTGTCACCCAATCCAAATTGATCAGCTAGATGTTCTCTCATAAATGAAGGACGCTCCAAGTAAAAACCAAGATATTCATCTGTCCAAGCATTCCAAGCAATCATACTACCGCCCATTACGGAAAAGGCTGGATCAACTCCATCCCATCTTGCGATATGTCGCGGTGCATTTGGAGAAAAAAGCGCAACCGTTTCATCGATTGCAGCTGTTACTGAATCACTATCGTAAGTGATATCCATAATAGAACATGTCCTTTGTGCAAATTCTTGATAAAATGCTTCGTTCTCAAAAGCCTTCCTTAAGAACAACACCGCATCAGAATTATACGGAGGAGTCATATTCACTGGATCTGTGATTGCTTCGAGTGTATTAAAATGCTGATAGGATAATTGAGCTGTAGTGAAGTCAATGTGCGTACTACAATCGGTATCAGCAATTCCATATCTCCATTTTTCTCCAGCCTTTTGTTCTTTCCACACTGTAATGTTATTATTGGGAAAATCACAATTAGCCATAAAAGTCATGACAGACCAATAGTTAATGAAATTGTTAATGTCAACTTGATCCGCAAAGTTGTCATATTGGCTTTGATTACTTAAATCTGCTGTCTGCATCCAATTAAAAAGAACATTATATTCAGCATCTGTTCCTTCCTTTACATCCGCATAAGTCAACCCTGGTGACTTGACGATATTTACTTTGTTAAGACTTGTCCCCTTATTTTCATTGAAGTAGTACTTTGTATATTTTTCTCGGATATTGTAAATACCCCAAAATTCTCCATTTAAAAACAACAAAGTGGGCTGACCAGCCTGAGTTTCAACATCCAATTTTCCCGTCAATAACTTCTGATTCAATAAGTCTCTAAAACCAAGTCTAGAAAAATCTTGTCCTGAGTTTCTTAATTTCAATCTAAAGAAGTCATCATTGTTTTCCCTATTTGAAAAAATAGGATATTCAATTTTTCCATCGCCATACATTTGCTCGCGTAAATTAACGGCCAAACTTTTCATTGGAAAATTTCTTGAACAGGCACCGGTAACTTTCACACCAACATTTTCATCAAAAGCTATTTCACCATCTGGCAATATCATTTTTAAATTGGCCGGGCGTTCCCAATCCTGAGCATAGTTAGCAGGAAAGGCTACACAGCCGTCAATAATTCCATTGGTTCCAACTACATAAATTCCGATTTCATCATCAAAGAAATTGTCCGGCGCTGTTGTCATGAACAAAGCTGGAATATTCAAATCTTCATCAATCAGATAAGCTTTATTCGCATCTTGAGAAACGGCAAAACCACTTTTTACTGCAACCGCTCGAAGTGCAGAATTTGCAGTTATTGAAACTGGTCCAGTGTATGATGTACTCGACGAAGTCGGAATATCTCCATTCAATGTGTAGTATATATCAACGCCAGAATCATTGTGCGTAATCGTGGTCATTTGCATTCCAGTATAATGTCCAGACTCCAATTCAATGATTGGTTTCTCTAGATATCCCAATGCTCCAGAATTGGTAGCTTTCGGTGTTATTTCTCCAAATAGTTGAAGATTGTTAGTTCCATCCGGCAAACGACCGTAAGTAGATTGAAAAGGGATTTCATCCCAAGCCAAAGAATCAATTATTCTAAATCCTGTTGTAGTCTGCTGGACCAATCCTAACCAATCTCCGCTTCCTTGGATTTTAAAGTTAGCATGATCAGAGCCCTCTTCAGTATCGTCATCTAGAAAAAATGTAATATAACCTCCAGGTTGTATATCTCTTCCAAATGGTAAATTCCATTTGTCTAGATCTCCCTTGTCATCTGTTAAATATAAACCTGTTGTATTAATTACATCGTTAGAACTATTGTATAATTCTACCCAATCTTCTGGATCTCCAGATTCGTCAAGGAAGTTTGTTCCTGCCGCTGCTATTTCATTAATGAAAAGATCATTGACTTCCGTATCAGGAATTTCAACTGTTCCTCTTATGATAAACTTTGCGCTTGCGTCAGGATTTCCTTCGAAGGATTCTGCATCCCTCTGACCAGTTCCTTCAATGTTAAAATAAGCGTTGCTACCAGAAACCCAGTTGGCTTGATTAATCCAAGTTGATACCAAAGGAGCTAAATTAGGAGTCCTTTGCTTTTCAGTGACTTCTCCGGTTAACCAAGGATCAACTTGCCAGTCAACTGTATTCAAAAGATAATTTCTGTTGGTAATATTATTCGCTGTCGTTGTAAAAGTTTCAGCGAAAATATCGCTTCCCATTTTTACCGTATAATTCGCAGGACTACTTTGATCATTATACGCCGAGAATTGAATAAATGCTTCTGTAACAGTTGCATTTTTATCTAAACCAATATTCGTAAATCTTAATCCTGCAGAAAGTGGTGTTCCAGAATCTTGTCCTAAATTTAAAAGAGGCTTTGTCAATCCCATCGTACCAAAAAACTCATTGGCATCATCAGATCCTTGATTGATTGGACTGGTAATTTCGAAAGGCACAGCTATGCTTCCACCGGAGATATTTGTAGATCCTGGTGTGGGAGTTGGAAAAAATTCTAGATTAGGATTAGCATCAGGAAATCGCCCATAGGAAACATCCGAACCTTGTGCAGGAAATCCAACTTGGTCAATTATTGTTGAACCATCAGGTCCAACAATAAGAACGGATTCTCCACCGCCCGATAATTTAAATTCTAAATGAGTAGGCCCTTGTCCCCCATCATTATCGGCCCAAAGTATCAAGTAACCATTTGCAGGAATTATAACTTCACTGCCAGAATTTGCCGGAATTTGCCACTTGGTTAAATCATTCTCGTCATCAGTTAAATAATGCTCAGACAGGTCGAATGAAGACCCAGAAGTATTATGCAATTCTATCCAATCGTCAAACTCTCCAAAATCATCAGCCAAAAAGGATTCATTCGAAGCCATCCACTCGTTGATAACAACTTGTGCATTTAACGACAAAGAAAATATAGTAAGTATTACTGTCAGAAGTAATAGGGGAAGTGCTCTCATACTGATAGCTTATTTTATTAAGCAATAAAACGGTGGGACCACAAAGATAGCAATATTCCCACTTGATTAACGATCTCTAACAATGAAGACAGCTGATTATCAAAATTTTATCAACAGCTTGAATTCTATCGCCAGTATTTCTCTGAAATAGACAACAGATTCAATGATCAAACGAAGAAATGCAATTATTCTCCGTATTGCTTAGTATAATATTTTTGGTAAGCACCTGAAGTTACGTTTTCTAACCACTCCGAATTAGACAAATACCACTCGGCAGTTTTACGCAATCCTTCTTCTGCAAATACTGTTGGTTCCCAACCTAGTTCATTCATTAGCTTCGAAGCATCAATTGCATATCTACGATCATGACCTGGTCGATCTTTGACATAAGTGATTAATTGCTCAGAACTTCCAGCTGGACGATCTAACAACTCATCCATCACTTTGCACAATGAATTAATAAGGTCAATATTTTTCCATTCGTTGTTTCCACCAATGTTATAGGTTTCTCCGTCTCTACCCTTCTCATAGATTAAATCGATTGCAATTGCATGATCGATAACCCAAAGCCAATCACGAGTGTACTTACCATCGCCATATACCGGCAATGGCTTTTCATTCTTGATGTTGTGAATAAAAAGTGGTAACAATTTTTCAGGAAACTGATTTGGACCATAGTTATTCGAACAATTCGAAATGACGATTGGTAAACCATAAGTATGGTGATAAGCTCTTACCAAATGATCCGAACTTGCTTTTGAAGAAGAGTATGGTGATCGCGGATCATAGGCGGTAGTTTCAACAAAGAATCCAGTTTCACCTAGAGAACCATAAACTTCATCAGTGGAAACGTGATAAAACCTTTTTCCACTAAAATCTGTCCAATACTTTCTAGCGGCATTCAACAAATTCACCGTACCAACAATGTTGGTTTTAATAAAACTCATTGGATCTTCAATAGACCGATCAACATGTGATTCAGCTGCCAAATGAATGACTCCATCAAATTGGTAATCCGCAAACAGTGTATCAATAAACTGCTCATCCACTATGTCTCCCTTAACAAAACTATAGTTATCGTTTGACTCGATATCAGAAAGATTTTCCAAATTACCGGCATAGGTCAATTTATCCAAATTGACTATTCGGTAGTTAGGATATTTATTAACCATCAGGCGGACCAAATGAGATCCAATGAATCCTGCGCCCCCAGTAATTAGTATTGTTTTATCAAAAGACATAGTAAATGAGTATTTAGTTATCCAGTTATTTTTTAATCTACTTTTACAACTTTCTTAAAGTATTCGTAGGTAATTTTCATTCCATCAGCACGATTAACTTTAGGTTCCCAACCAAGAATTCTTTTTGCCTTCTCGATATAAGGTTTACGTTGTTTTGGATCATCCGTAGGCAACTCCTTATAGATCAACTTTGCCTTCGGGTTTCCAACCATTTCCAAAACTTCTTCACCAAATTGTTTGATAGTGATTTCATCTGGATTTCCAATATTCACTGGTTGGTCGTAATCTGAAAATAACAATCTATAAATTCCGTCTACTAAATCATCAACATAGCAAAATGCTCTTGTCTGTGATCCGTCACCGAAGACTGTTAATCCTTCTCCACGAATAGCTTGAGAGAAAAAAGCTGGCAATACTCGACCATCATTGACTCTCATTCGAGGTCCGTAGGTATTAAATATTCTAACAATTCTAGTTTCTAGTCCGTGGAAAGTATTGTAGGCCATTGTTATGGCTTCTTGGAAACGTTTTGCTTCATCGTATACTCCTCTTGGTCCGATAGGATTGACATTTCCCCAATATTCCTCTGTTTGTGGGTGTACCAAAGGATCACCATAAACTTCAGAAGTTGAAGCGATAATCATTCTTGCTTTTTTCGCTTTAGCCAAACCAAGCAAATTGTGTGTTCCTAAGGAACCAACCTTCATTGTTTGAATTGGCATCTTTAAGTAGTCAATAGGACTTGCAGGTGATGCAAAATGAAGAATGTAATCTAATTCTCCTGGAACATGGACAAACTTAGAAACATCATGATGATAGTACTCAAAATCTTCTCTTGGGAAAAGATGAGCAATATTGTCCAATGATCCAGTAATTAGATTATCCATTCCAATAACATGGAATCCTTCTTTAATAAATCTATCACAAAGGTGAGAACCTAGGAAGCCTGCAGCTCCTGTGATTAGTACGCGTTTTTTCATTTACTGTTAGGTTTTGTCCTACTTGGTAAGACTGTTCTTGGTGAAATTTAGATTGCAGAGGTATACAATGCAGACTTCTTGCCAATTCTAAATCGGGCGCAAAGATACAGGCTTGAAAGCTCAATTGCAATTGATTTAAGAACAGCAAAGTGTTATTGTAAATCGTTAAAATTGGGCAGCTAGTAATAAGGCCTTACCTTTATGACGTAGCAGGTCACACCAATTTACAATTATGAGAACCATTTTAGGTGCATTGTTCATCTTACTCCTTGCAAATCAATCTTTTAGTCAGAAAAAAGCTGAAGTAGATCCTGCAATATTGATTCATTTTAGTTATGGGTTCCAAGTACCTGGTGCCGATTTGGCCAAAGATTTTGGTACCGGCTTCTCTATGGGAAGTACTGTTGAATATTTAACGCCAAATAACTTAATTTTTGGCCTAGATGGCGGGATCATTTTCGGAGATAAGGTTAAAAATGATGTTATTTCGGATCTAAGAGCCAGTGATGGATTCATTATTGGGATAAATAGAGGGTTGGCAGATATCCAGTTAAAAGAGCGCGGATTCAATGCAGCTGTACAAATCGGAAAGCTATTTCAATTTGATAACAAGGGCAGTCGGTCAGGAATACGAGCAACTGCTGGAGTTGGTCTTTTGCAACACAAGGTGAGAATACAAAATGATTTCCAGGCTGAAGTTCCTCAGCTCAACAATGATTACCGAGCAGGATACGATCAACTGACCAATGGACTCTCTCTCACAGAATTTATTGGATATCAATATCTCAGTAATGACGGCTTGGTGAATTTCAAAATCGGAGTTGAGTTCATACAAGGTTTTACTAAGAATCGAAGATCTTGGGATTTTAAAGAAAATCGGGTAAAAGATGAACCTCGACTAGATTTATTAAACAGTTTAAAAGTATCGTGGATACTGCCATTATATTTCAAAGCAAATCCTGACGAAATATTTTATTAGTCAGAAATAACATATGCTTTTTTTCTATTCCATTGTCATCTTTTTTTACGGTCTTTTTATTCGAATTGCGTCGCTGTTTTCCGATAAAGCAAAGCTTTGGATCTTTGGCAGAAAAAACTGGAAAAATAATCTTCAAAAAAATACTCCCCCAGGCGGATTTGATCTTTGGATGCACTGCAGTTCTTTGGGTGAATTTGAGCAAGGAAGACCAGTCCTTGAAGCGTATAGAAAATCACATTCCTCTGCAAAAATTCTCTTAAGTTTTTTTTCCCCATCTGGATATGAAATCAGAAAAAATTATGAAGTTGTAGACTACATTTGCTACCTACCTCTTGACACAAAAAGCAATGCAAAAAAATGGCTGAGTATCGCCGCACCAAAGCAAACTATTATTGTTAAATATGACTTTTGGTTTCATTTTCTTCTTGCCATTAAAAATAGCCCTACTAAGGCAATATTAATCTCTGCGCTTTTTAATAAAAATCACTTTTTCGATTCTTGGATTGGTAAATATTTTAAATATACCTTGTCAGCTTTTCAAGCAATTTTCTTTCAAAAAGAACCGGCTTTCCCGATTGAAAAGTCAATTTTAATCGAAATAGTTGGAGATACGCGCGTGGATAGAGTCCTTAAAATTCAAGAAGAGAATTCTTCAAATAAAGCCTTAGCCCATTGGGTCGCAGAAAATAAAGTGATGATTTGGGGATCAGTTTGGGATCATGATCTATTTATTCTGAAGTCGGCACTTATCGGGCCTTTAAAAGATTGGAAACATATTATTGCTCCACATGAACCCAATATTAAAAATATTAATGGGATTGAAGAAAATTGTCCTTTGAATTTTCAGCTCTTTAGTGAACCGATCAATTCAAAAACTCAGGTCATTATTGTAGACTCAATTGGTCAACTATCTAGTCTCTATAAATACGGTTCCGCATCGTATATCGGTGGAGGATTTGGCAATGGAATTCACAATACTTTAGAGCCAATGGCCGCATCATGCCCAGTCATTATCGGTCCAAAATATTTTAAATTTCCTGAGGCAATTGAAGGGATTAAAAATAATATTGTCTTTAGTATAAATAATGTGCAAGAATTCAAAAATATTTGTAAAATATTTGTTCAACCTAATGCTTTATTACAAGCTCAGAACGAATGCCAAAAATTTATTAAATCTAAGGCTGGAGCAACTTCAAAAATTCTTCAGTACTTAGAAGAAATTGGTTAGACAATCGTTTATATTAACTTTGAAACATGAACAAGAACAAGGAGTTATTCGATCCAATAAAAAATCAAAAAATATTGATTATTGGGGATGTTATGCTAGATCATTATCTCAATGGAACAGTCAATCGAATTTCTCCTGAAGCTCCTGTACCTATTGTGAAATTAAATTCTAGCGAATACCGGCTGGGAGGAGCAGCAAATGTCGCTGCAAATGTTCAGGCCTTTGATGCCATCCCAGTTATTTTTAGCGTAGTAGGAAAAGACAAACATGGAATGATCCTAAAAGATTTGTTGAAAGAAGCGGGAATGGAATCCAGCTATATTTTCACAGATGATTCCCGACCAACTACTCGTAAAACTAGAATCTCAGCGGGCTATCAACAAATGCTGAGAGTCGATGAAGAAGAAACTCATCCAATTGGTTCTGCTATTCAAAACGAAATACTCTATTCGCTTGAGCAATTAATCGACAAAGATCCACCAAAAGCCATCATTTTTCAGGATTACAATAAAGGCGTCTTGGCTAAAAATCTCATTGTCAAAATTATCGAAATTGCTAATAAAGCAAATATTCCATCAGTTGTTGACCCAAAATTTGACCATTTCTTCGAATTCAAGAAATGCACAATTTTTAAACCAAACCTCAAAGAACTTTCAGAGGGATTAGGTAAGAAAATTAAGCCGGAATTGGAGGTTTTGAAAGCTGCATGTCAAGCCTTGGAGGATAAAATTCAAGCGAAACAATTACTCATTACGCTTTCCGAATATGGCGTTTTCACCTTTGAAAATGGTGAAGGATCAGTTTTACCCGTAAAATCCAGGGAAATTGTAGATGTTTGTGGGGCTGGAGATGCTGTAATCGCTACTTGCGCAATAGGAACAGCGTTGGGCCTATCCTTGGCTCAAATCGGTCAACTGGCCAACATATCGGGTGGAATAGTATGCGAATCAATGGGAGTAGTACCCTTAGAGTTCCAGAAATTACAAGCCGAAATCGAAGAATTGCATCCCAGTTTCCAATAAAGTTGTACGGATCGTCGTAAAGCTGTCCATATCATTCTAAAACTGTACCGATATTGCTTACTTTTGGTAATCTTAAGCACAATTTATTAAAACAATAGTTATACAGATGATTAGAAAATTTACCCTACTAGTAGGAATGGCATTAATCTCTCAACTTGCAATGGCCCAAGTAGTTATTTGGGGAACTCAAGAAGGAGAAGGAGATTTTAGCGGTGGATTCAATGGATGGACTACTGCAATTGAAAATGTTGACACAGACTCAACTTGGCAATGGTCTCCAGATGGAGATTGCTCAATTGGTTCTTTTTCAGCTGCTACTGACCAAATCGCATCGCCAACGGCTTCCAATGGAGCTGCGTTGATTCACTATGATGCATTAACAACATATCCTGGTGCACCAGATCCAGTGTTTCCTTATCCTGACATGATCACACATTTGATCAGTCCGGCTATTGATATTAGTGGCGCACCTTCAGAATTCATTGCGGTTAACTTTTACCAGGCATTCCGAAGATTGAATCCAGCTCCTGGAGTGCCGATTTCAAGTTTGTCTTTCAGTAGTGACGGAGGATTAACTTGGTTACCAGATGGTGGAATCGATTGTAATCCTACGGCTGCTGCCAACGACGCATCTACGATCAGCCAAGTAAACATTAACATCCCAACAGATCTAGTTGACTTGACTCAACCATTACAAGTTAGATTTAGTTGGTCTGGAGATTTCTATTTCTGGGGTATTGATGATGTAACACTAGTTGTTAGACCTCCATATGAATTAAGAGCAAATGATTTTTACTCTATCACTCCGAATTTGGTTACTCCTGAAGGACAGATGTTCCCTTCTGGGTTCTTGATTGATGTTGAAAATACAGGATCTACCGAGATGGACAATGTGGATGCTACTTTCACAATTACAGATGGTGGTGGAGTAAATGTTTATGAAAACACATTGAACTACGGAACGTTGACAGCTGATTCATTAGCTGAAAACCAACCATTCCCTGGTGTTTTTCCAAATGACTTACCAGTTGGAGGCTATACAGGTACTTATACTGTTAGCGGTGATAGTACTGAAGCCAATCCAAATGACAATAGTCAATCTTTTGATTTTATAGTTTCTGATTCTACTTTCTCTAAAGATGTTGGTGCAACTAGAGGAATTTCTCCAGCAAGAGCTAACTGGGATACTGGTGAAAACTGGACTTGGGCTTATGGAAACCATTACTTGGTTCCTAATGGAGAAGGTAAATTTGCAAGAACACTTAGTTTTGTTCTTGATGTTGATCCGGGAACTGATACTGATATTTCTGATGAATTTATATTCATAAAACTATATGAATGGAATGAAGAAGCTGACTATGATGGCTTGGCATCAACAACTGAAAAAGTTGAGCTCGGTTCTGCTATCTATCAAGTACAAGCGGATGATGACTTGACTAAACTTATCACTGTTGATCTAAGACAACCTGATGGAAGTTTAGAAGCGATACCATTAAAAGATAACGGAGCTTATTTAGCTATGGTTGAATATCGTTCAAATGATGATATGACTACACTTTCAATGGGAGGTGCTAGAACTGCGAACTATGGAGCTAGAATCTTCCAAGATCAGTTCACTGATTCTACTTTAACCAATTATGCTTCTGTATTAATTATTGGTGATGAGTTGGATACTGGAGACTACTCCGCTGTTCAAACATTTGGTAGCTCACTTGTGCCGATTGTTAGAATGAATATTGGAGATGAGGCTTTGATTCCTTCTTCGGTTAAGTTACCAACACTTGCAGACAATAGCATGTTGATCAGTCCTAACCCGGCTGTTGATTTCGTAAATGTTGCTTTAGATCTTGAAGAAATGGCTAAAGGAGCTATTCTTGAAGTTCTAGACATGAATGGAAAGACTTACAACATGATAGACATGAATAATGTACAGCAAGAATCAAAAAGCTTCCAAATTGAGTCGCTTTCTTCAGGTACTTACTACATAAGACTTACTACTGAGAATGGTAGAATCACAAAACCATTCCAAGTGATCAAATAATTTTTAAGAAATTAGTTCATATTAAGGCCGAGCCATTTTGGCTCGGCCTTTTTAGATTATAAAGCTATGTTAAAAAAATCGCTGCTGACATTGATGATACTTTTTAGTGTTCTGATCTGCTTTGGACAAAATATTCTGTGGCAAGAACAATTTGAAAATGGAATTCCTGCTGGTTGGAGTCAAGACGATTTAACCTCTGGCGATGCACAATGGACAGTATGCACTAATCAAGGGGAAGATCCAACGGAAAATTGTCCAAAGATTTGGGATGACGATCAAAATGAACAAGGAGCATTTGCGTCTACTACTGCTTCAAACGGATTTTTAACATTCGATTCTGATCAATACTGGATAGAAAACCCGACACAAAATCATGATATATTTATTCAAACAAATCCAATCTCTATTGATGGCGCTGAGGAAGTCTGGATTAAATTTGAATACCAAATAGGCGTTTACATTAACCCAACCTTTAACAACGCATTTGTTGAAGTCATTGCTGGACCAACATTAAAACGATTTCAACTTAAGCCCCTGAGTCTTGGTGATAATCCTTATCCAGAATTTATTCGCTGGTCAAAAAATCCTGAAGTGTTTTTTATTAATGCTACAGCAATAGCCCAAGGCGAATCAAGTTTAAAAATAAAATGGCGTTGGACTGGATTTGGAGAATATTTTTGGGCAATTGATGATGTTGTTATTTATGATAAAAATCCAGCATCACTTTGGCTCCCAGATAATGATTTAGAGGCCACTCAATTTACGTCAGTAAATACAAATAGTAAAACCCCTTTTTCTCAAACTGAATCATTTGGCTTCTTTGGTGATTTCATCAATAGATCGCATAACCCAGCAACTGACATAAATTTTTCAGGTAAAATAGTTTATAATGGAGAAACTATTTTTCAGGACAGTGTAATTGTAGATAGTGTCGGACCAAATTCTATTGCAGAGAACATACTTTTCCCTAACGAAACTCCCGTGTTTAATCAGCAAGGTTTTTACATGGGAGAATATATCGTTAATAACCCAAATGACGAGACACCTTCTAATAACAAATTCTTGTATGGTTTTGAAGTAACACAAGATGTATTTGCCAAAGATGCCGATATACAAGCATATGCAAGACCACCTGATTTTAGATGGGATCCTAATGCACCGCATGACTGGGCTTGGGGAAATGTTTTTTATGTTCCAAATGGGAAAGGGTTTAAAGCAACTGGAATTTCATTTTCTTTTAGAAAGGATGCTACCTTCAATTATGCAGAAATAACTGGGCTTGCGCTTCAAGTGTTGTTATACGAATGGGAAGATGCTCCTGGCCAAAATAATGACCCTCCAGATGGAATTTGTCAAAGCACGGAACGAACATTAATTGGTGTGGGAGACTATAAAGTTACCGGTGAGGAATCTCCATTTTCTTTTACTTATCAATCCTTTTTTGACGACCCAAGTCTTGAGTTAAAAAATAATACGCATTACATCGCGTTGGTTAAATTCAAAAGTCAAGTGGATGCGGCGGATATTGAATTTGGTGCATATATTGGAACGAGGTATGGCAGCACATTATTAAGATCTGAGCTGCTAGAAAATAGAAGATTTTTGTCGGCACTTTGGATTAGCGACAATAATGAAACTGAATTTGACATGCTTGGTTTTGGTTATGATATTGTTCCAACTGTAAGATTGCATATTGATCAATTATCAAATACCGAGGATCATCTTGCGGTAGATCAAAACTTATTGGAATTAATTCCTAATCCCAGTTCAAATTATTTCCGAATTGAAAACAAGGGATTTGAATTTGATCAAATCGATAACATTCAATTAAAGATTTATTCAATGGACGGGAAGTTGGTTTTGGTAAAAAACTGGGGAAATCAGCCAAACCAAAGTGCTACTATAAATATTGACGATTTGGCTTCAGGCATTTACCAAGTTGTAGTTGGGGATCAAAAGACGGATATATTTAGTAAATCTTTAGTCGTAGAGTAATTCGGAGAAGAAGTTTGGAGACCTGTTATTGCGCGCTTTTCAATAATTTATTGATTGGTCTACTAAGCAAAGGCCTCCAAACTTTTTGATTATTTAAGATTAGCTAAAGATTCTTCCAGATGCTGAATCTTAGCCATTCCATCTGCTAATTTTTTTCTTTCCATTTCAATAACTTTTGGCGGAGCATTTTGAACAAATCGTTCATTGCTTAATTTCTTCTCAACGCCTTTGATGAATCCTTTCTGGTATTTCAAATCTTCTTCAAGTCTTGCTTTTTCTTCCTCAACATTGATCGTTTGATTGATCAGTAAGAAAAACTTTTCTTGACCAATAACGATAGGAATACCATTCTGTGGAGCATCGCCTTTCAAGAAAGTCAATTCTTCAACAAAAGCCATTTTAGAAATAATATGCTTCAACCCGGAAATATTCATCATTGCTTCCGAGCCTACCGATTTTTGAACCAATAATTGTAACGGATCCTTTTGCTTAAGTCCTTTTTCGTTTCTAGTTTTTCTAATCTTTGAAACCAAAGCAATCGCAGAATCGACACTTGCAATCAATTCTTTGTTATAGTCAGTTGTCTTAGGATAAGGAGCAATACAACAATCTTCCCCTTCTTTTCTTTCTTTTAAGTTGTGCCAAATTTCTTCTGTTACGAATGGCATAAAAGGATGAAGTGCTGTTACCAATGTACTGAAGAATTCTATACTACGATCCAAAGTTGGTTGATCGATTGGCTTACCATATTCTGGCTTGATCATTTCCAAATACTCTGAACAAAAATCTCCCCAGATAAATTTATACATTTCCATCAAGGCGTCTGACAATCGGTACTGTGCAAGATGGTGTTCTATTTCTCCCAAGACTTTGCTTAGTTTATTTTCAAACCACTGTCCTGCTAAAGTATTGATCGCAGCAACTTCTTCACTAATTGCTTCAGGAACTACCTCCCACCCTTTTAGCAAACGCAAAGCATTCCACATCTTATTTCCAAAGTTCAATCCTTGGTCACAAAGTTTAGATTCATTTAAAACTTGTTTAGTTACTTTGTCAATAGGCGCATCGAAAATAATGTCATTCCCTGCAGCACCCGAACTTAGCATTCCGAAACGAACTCCGTCTGCTCCATAGCGTTCTATCAAGGCTAAAGCATCAGGACTATTTCCTAATGACTTACTCATTTTTCTGCGCTGGGCATCTCGAACCATCCCCGTAAAGTAAACTTCGTTAAAAGGTTGAACACCCTTTTTAGCATCACTCAACAATTCCGGCGCCCATTCATATCCAGCCATAATCATTCTAGCTACCCAAAAGAACATGATGTCCCATCCAGTAACTAAAACATTTGTCGGATAATAATAATTCAGTTCATCCTGATTTTCAAAACCATCAAATACAGAAATCGGCCAAAGCCAACTAGAGAACCAAGTATCGACTACATCCTCATCTCTTTTCAAATCTGACATAGAAATTTCAGCGCCAAATTTTTCTTGGGCTTGAGTCAGTGCTTCCGCCTCGGTCTCAGCAACGAAAATTTCATCTTTGAAGAACCATGCGGGAATTTGCTGTCCCCACCAAAGTTGGCGAGAGATACACCAATCACGAACATTATCTTCATTCAACCAATTGTGATACATGTTACGCATATGATCTGGATAGAACTTAACTTCTCCATCTTCCACAGCTTTTAAGGCTGTTGCCGAAAAGTCTTTCATATCCAAAAACCATTGATTAGTTAACCTTGGTTCAACGACTGCGTCTGTACGCTCAGAATATCCAACACTGGTTCTGTATTGTTCAATTTCAACCAATGCTCCGGCTTCCTTTAATAATATCTTAATATTCTTTCGAGCTTCGAATCTATCTTGGCCAACTAATATTTGGGCCTTTTCATTTAGCGTTGCATCAGCATTTAAAATGTCGATTACTTCCAAATTATGTCGCTCGCCTACTTCATTATCATTTTGATCATGTGCAGGAGTAATTTTCAACGCGCCAGTTCCGAATTCAATATCAACATAGCTATCAGCAATGATAGGAATTGATCTATTGATAATTGGTATCAATACATTTTTTCCAACCAAATCCTTATAGCGATCATCATCGGGATGGACAGCAATCGCTGAATCCGCCATAATCGTTTCAGGTCTTGTAGTGGCAATTACCAAATATTGATCTTCTGTTCCTTCTATTTTATATTGAATATGAAAAAGGTTTGAATTGGCTTCACGATGAATCACTTCCTCATTTGATAAAGCGGTAAGCGCAACTGGATCCCAGTTTGTCATTCTTAGACCACGATAAATCTTTCCTTTTTTATGTAAGTCAACAAAAACCTTAACTACCGCTTTTGAAAGACTTTCATCCATCGTAAATTTGGTTCTATCCCAATCGCATGAAGCACCAAGCTTTTTCAATTGGTCTAGAATGATTCCACCGTATTTGTCCTTCCAATCAAAAGCATGTTTCAAAAATGCTTCTCGACCAATATCCGTTTTTTTGATTCCTTGCTCTCTTAGCAACTTGACAACTTTGGCTTCTGTAGCAATAGAAGCATGGTCAGTTCCAGGAACCCAACAGGCATTTTTCCCATTCTGACGAGCATGTCTCATCAAAATGTCTTGAATTGTAATATTAAGCATATGTCCCATATGCAGGACACCGGTTACATTAGGCGGAGGGATCACAATAGAAAAAGGCTCACGCTCATCTGGGACAGATTTGAAATACTGCTTAGATTCCCAATGCTTATACCACTTACTTTCTTTCTCCTGTGGTTGATACCTTGCCGCTAATTCCATAAAACTTCCTTTTTTAATACTTACGATATAATTGACTTGACGTTGCCAAGCTTAGTTCTTTTCTGCAATTGCAGGTTTTAAGGAATCTATTTCCACCTGATGATGTAGCAAATCCTTCATTTCTTCTCGTTCTCTAATCAAATGATCTTCCCCATTTAATATCAATACCTCAGCTGGTCTAAACCGAGAGTTATAATTTGAGGCCATTGAGAAACAATAAGCACCAGCATTTGCGAATGCGATAATGTCTCCCTCACGAACTTCTGGCAACTTTCTATTTACTCCAAAAGTATCTGTCTCACAAATGTACCCAACGATGCTATAAATCCTTGGCTTACCATTTGGATTTGAAACATTAAATATTTCGTGATGCGCATTATAGAACATCGGGCGAATTAAATGATTCAAACCAGAATCAACTCCAATAAAAACATTAGAGGTCGTCTGTTTGACCACATTAGTTTTTACCAAAAAATGTCCAGATTCACTTACAAGAAATTTACCAGGTTCAAAAATTAGGGTTAATTCCTTTCCATATTTTTCACAAAAATCATTAAATCGCTTTGACAATTTTTCCCCTAAGTCTTCAACATCCGTTGATATATCCGATTCTCGATATGGAACCTTAAATCCTGAACCAAAATCGATGAAGGAAAGTTCCTTGAAGTTATCCGCGGCAGACAGTAATATTTCTGCTCCCCTAAGAAATACTTCGGCATCTAAAATATTAGAACCTGTATGCATGTGCAATCCTTCTACATTAATGCCGGTCGTTTTTACCACTCTGACTACATGTGGAATTTGATGAATCGAAATTCCGAATTTAGAATCGATATGACCAACAGATATTTTTGAAGATCCTCCTGCCATAATGTGAGGATTGACCCTTATGCAAACTGGAATTTCTGGATGTAAATGTCCAAATTGCTCGAGAATCGATATGTTGTCAATATTTATTTTTACCCCTAACTGAACGGCTTCAGTAATTTCCTCCATCGAAACACAATTCGGTGTGTACATGATATCTTGAGGAGCGAATCCGGCATGTAATCCCAAATGAACCTCCTGAATACTTACGGTATCCAATCCACTTCCCAGTTGCTTTAAATAACGAAGGATATTTACATTCGTTAGAGCTTTACAAGCATAATTGATTCTAATCTTTGGCACTTTGAAAGCAGTTAACATCCGTTTATATTGAAATTCGATCCTTTCAGCGTTATAAACGTATAATGGAGCACCGTACTTTTCAACTAACGAAACGGGATCCAGCTTTTGGATAGCATCTTGAATAGCCATATTAAAATCTTTTGAGTAATCTATATGAAAATTACCTTTAATATAAAATGCGGCAAAGATAGTTGTTTACTAAGGTAAGTGTCCAAATTCTGGTTGTTTTTTGCCTTTATCAAGATCGCTAGACACCAATATTTTAAAATCCTGCATCTTTCTTATAAATTGAAAAGGTAAAAAGGTGCACAATTAGCTAAAAAAGGGAAATCCCGCTATCATCTTCCTCAAGGAAGTACTAATCGAAAACTAAGCTTGTGACAGAAAAGGAACTCATAAAAGGCTGTCTTAAACAAGATCGAAAGGCGCAACAAATGCTTTATGAGCAATTGTCACCTCGCATGCTTTCGGTCTGTAAGCGATATGTCAAATCGACTCAAAACGCAGAAGATGTCATGGTTGAGGCTTTTTTCAAAGTCTTTACTAAGATTGAGCAATATGGCGACAAGGGGAGTTTTGAGGGCTGGGTTCGAAAAATAATGGTGAACGAATCCTTGATGTTTTTAAGAAAACGCAAGCCAACTGAAAATGCTTTTGAACCCAGAGAAAGTGATGCGCAACAGACACTGAACATTCAAGATGATCTAGAGGCGAGAGATATTTTAAAGCTGTTAAACCAATTGCCAAATGGCTATCGAACGATATTTAATCTTTATGTGATTGAAGGATTTAAGCATCGTGAAATTGCTGAGAAGTTATCGATCAGTATCAACACATCGAAGTCACAATTGATTCTTGCAAAAAAGAAAATGCGAGAGCTATTAGTAAAAAATAATTACCCGGGAATTCGGGCAACCGATTCAATGTAATTCTGATGAAAGAAGAAAAAGATTTATTTAACCGATTTAGAAATAAGGATCACAGCTCAAGAGAGCAGCCTTCTGAGCGCGCTTGGAATAAATTGGAAGCGAAGCTTGATGATCATAATGCAGAAAATCAAGCCCCAGTGGTTCCATTAAGGCCAAAGTTTCAATGGTTAAAAATAGCAGCCGGTCTTGCCATACTTTTAGGAACAGTTGCCATATTGAGGCCTCAATTGAAAGATGCCCTTAATCCAACACAAATGGCATCAAACGATAGCGAATCATTTGTCATAGAAGATTTAGAATATTCTCAGCCCAGTGGATTCTATGCACTTGCCATACAATCATCAAAATACTATGCGACACAGCCAAGTAAATTAGCAGAAGGTCGACATGAACAAAGATTACAAATCACGAATCGCAAAACAAGAATGCCAAATAGAACAACATTGGCAATGAATGAAAGCTTGGCAAAAGATGCCAATACTTTAGAAACTGTGGCGTCAAAAAAAATGAATTCCTCAAATGGAATAGTTTCGGAGGATTATAAAGTAGCTTCAGCAACTGAAAAATTAGAAATTCAAGAAGTTGATGTTGATGAAAATGATTTAAGTAATACTGAAGTTGAAAACACAGCTATTGTCGAGGCAAATGTGGAGTTCGATGATGCGTCCAAAGTTACTTTTAACGATGCTGTCACGGATACTGAATCTTTACCTAGTGTATCTACTTCTTCGGCAAAAGCAGTGCAAAAAAGCTATTCAAAATCTAAGAAAAGAGCTGTTCAACATTACTCAGAAGTGGCAGAAGAAAACCTTGACGCATCAGGTTATGAAAAAATCAGTGCCCACAGCAATGCTATTGCCTTCGAAAGTCTAGCGCCATCCGATGTTAATGTTGATTATTTTAAATGGTTAATTGGAAACTGGGAAGCGACATATGACGACCAAAGCAATAATATTCAAACTTGGGAACAAAAGGATCAATTTACACTTAGTGGAAACGCTATATTAACAATTAATGGAGCCGAGATTTTAGTAGAAAGAATGGAGATCAAAAAAATCGACGATCAATTATATTTTCTTAGAGTGGACACTCAATCTGGCGAAGTAATTAAATACAGCTTGACCAGTTTAAAAAACGACACGGCGGTATTTAGCAATACGATCATTAAAGATGAATTCAGTATAAAACTAAATACGTTCAATAATTTTAGCCAGCAGAACACGCCTTCAGGGGCCTTACAAATGAGCCAATTCCCTGGGGCTTCTAACGCAACATTTAATTTTGTAAAAACTCAGAAAGACTAGCTGTCCAAAGGATTCTTAAAAGGATTTCTAGGCTCCCACGCTTTCTCAGGTTTAAGAACATTTAGTATCGAAGGTAATAGGCGATTGGTAAAGGTATTCTGGTGCTTTAAATAGCAATGCATGTCAAAACCTTCAGCGCCTAAAGATGACTTTATCTCCATAGCGGTCCTAGCATATACAATACTCTCGTATCTCCCGGCTATCCCTTCCGCTAGAATATCATAAAGCATATTTAGATAAAGTTGGGCGGTTCTATTCAATCTTTTTTCAAAACCTAAAAAGTGAGCTTCCAACTCTTCCCCATTGTTCAACGTGGTAATAAATCCAACTAATTTTTCGGCCTCAAAGTAACCAACAACTTTGAATTTATTCGGCATACTTCTTTTCAGGGAAATAAGATATTCCCTATTCAGATTAACTAAATTAAATCCTGAATTATCGGCTACCTCGTTATACAATTCATACATACGATCACGATAGGACATCATTTCCTCCAAAGACAATTCTCGTTTAGAAAGTTCCTTAGATTTTTTTCTGGCTCGCTTGTATCGCACTCTATACTTAGAGGTTAATCCAGTCAAGTAGGCATCAAAATTATCCCAGCGTGATGCCACTTGATGTAAAATCATATTGGGTTGCACTTGAAATTCATGGTAACCAAAATTGGTTAATTTGCTACTGAATGAATGATTGGTTTGAAAAAAATCTTTGAGCAAATTTCCAGCGATCTGAATACCTTGTTTTTCATATTCACTTTGGGCAAAGGTTAATCCGTTGTCTAATATTTCCAATTGATCCTTGTCAGAAAACAAACCTTCTTTGAAATAAAAACCATGTTCGCCAGTCAGCAACATCGATCCACACACTAGGGTATGAAATTCTACTCTGCTGGCCACAAGATTTCTAAAAAACTTACTCATAGTTCCAAAGAATCCTACTTTTTCAGAATCATCATATCTTATGTTTTGATTCGCTCGAAAATATTGCACTTGCAATATTGCTCCACCTACAAGGTCCTCCCCCTGCTTAAAAAGTAGATATCCCAATTTTACACCGATAGGTGGGGATTTTTCCAGTGCATTAAGGTAATCTGGTTGGAAAAAAAGATTGGATTGCGGCATAATGTCAATCCATAGATCACTGATTTCACTGATTGTCTTTGCAAATTCTACGGTCACGTCAGGTATCTGATTGATACTGATGATATTTCCGTTTCTAGATTTGTTTTTACAATGAACCATTGATAAGGTCTAGTACAAATTGGCAGATTAAAATGTTCTGCAAAAATGATTTATTCGTTGACTAAAATTCAAGAATTTCGAGGAGAAGTCAAATTTTGAAGACTAAATTGGATCCAGACTAATTTGAAGTCCACTTTCTAATGAGCTGTTTGGCCGCTTTTTCATCTTCCCATCCAAGCAATTCGGTTTTCCCCATTCCTTTATACCCTAGAACCCAAGTTTGAAGAATTTGTTGTGCCATATGATATTCGGTAACTAAATCAGAAAACTTATCGAGCCTCATTATACGCTGCGATTTATCTACGGGAATGGCGATGATTTTTGAATCCAATTGCCCATTATCTTTCAGATTGATTACTCCAATGGGCTTAATATCCAATTGGGTTCCGGAAGCTAAATGTTCAGAGAGTACAAATACATCCAATGCGTCGCCGTCACCACCTTTGTTTTCATCCATTTTAGTCCCTGGTATGTATCCATAGTTTGCAGGATACGGCAAAAAATCAATTACTCTGTCCTTTCCATCCTTTTGATCAATTTCAATCTTATTGCTAGAAGTATTCAGCTCGTACTTAATATTTGTCCCAGCAGGAATTTCAATAACCGCTTGAATCTCGCCTGTTTTACTATTGGTAGGCTCTTTAGGACCTTTGCCTAGCTTACAAGCCGGTAATAGACAAATTAGTCCAATAAATAAGCAGAAGATTGATCGAAACATATTGACAAATACTGAAAGAATATTTAAAAAGGAAAGGTAGCAAAAAACATTATCTTGGCCACTGTAAAACCGAACTACCCTCTTTGTCCGTAGATATTCATTAGAAGTTATTTTGAAAGATTAATTGGGGTGTTTGAAAACAATTGACTGTACTTTAACATTCTGCTACTATGAGTGAAAAAAGCTATTTTGATCCAGCTGACCTAAAAAAATTTGGCAACATCACAGATTGGCAAGAACCCTTGGGTAAGAAATTTTTCGACTATTATGGTGAAGTCTTCAAAGAAGGAGCACTTACCGCACGAGAAAAATCTTTAATCGCACTGGCCGTTGCTCATGCAGTTCAATGCCCATATTGTATTGATGCTTATTCCGGCGATGCTTTGAAAAAAGGGGCTGATGAAGAGCAAATGATGGAGGCTGTTCATGTAGCTGCTGCTATTAAAAGCGGAGCTACATTGGTATACGGCGTCCAAATGATGAACAAGGTGGATAAAATTAGTATGTAATATAGAAAGAAAAGGCACTATGGCTATAAAGCAAAAAGGTAAATCTTTAAAATCACAATCAGCGAATCTTTCAGATTCATTTTTCCAATTAGAAGTATTGAATGGAAAAGCATTGGTTGATGCGAATCATGAAAAATTCGCTGGAAAATTGGCTGATTTGGGTCATAAACCTTTGAAAACTTCAGCACTAGAGATTTTTCAAATTAACATTGGAAAACTTTGCAACCAGACTTGTGCGCATTGCCATGTAGATGCCGGGCCAGATCGAAAGGAAGAAAACATGGACAGGTCGACTCTAGAAAAATGTCTTAAAATAATTGCAGCGGTTCCAACAATTCATACCGTTGATATCACGGGAGGTGCACCAGAAATGAATCCCCATTTTAGATGGTTCGTTGAAGAATGCACTGCATTGGGTAAACAAGTCATTGATCGATGCAATTTGACGATTATCATGGCCAACCCAAAGTATCACGACATTCCTGAATTCTTAGCAAAAAATAAAGTTCATGTCGTTTCTTCTTTGCCTTACTTTTCTAAGAAAAGAACAGATAGTCAAAGAGGTGATGGTGTATTTGAAGATTCAATCGCTGCACTAAAAAAATTAAATACCATTGGATACGGTAAAAAGGGATCTGGTTTGATTCTAGACTTGGTTTACAATCCAAACGGCGCTTTTTTACCAGATGACCAGGCCAATCTCCAATCAGAATTCAAGAGACAATTAAAACGCAAATTCGATATCGAATTCAATTCCCTTTTTGCAATTACAAATCTTCCAGTAAGCAGATTTTTGGATTATTTAATCCAAACTGAAAACTACGAAGACTATATGCAGTTGCTTATCGAAGCTTTCAACCCTAATACTGTAGAAGGTCTCATGTGTAGGAATACACTTTCAGTAAGTTGGGATGGATTCCTATATGATTGTGATTTTAATCAGATGTTAGATCTAAAAGTTTCTAGTCAGAAAAGTCAACACTTGGATGATTTTGACCTAGAGGCGCTTCATGAACGTCCGATCGTTTTGAATCAACATTGCTACGGATGCACTGCAGGTGCTGGGAGTTCTTGCGGCGGAGAGATCATGTAGCCATTTTTCACACTTTTTACATTATTTTTGCAGAAATACTGTGATACTATGAAATACACACTACTCTGCACTCTGGGGATTTTGCTTTTCTTTGGCTGCGTTCCTAAAAATAAATTTGATGCACTGCTCTTGCAAAATGGCAAAACTCAAATGCAAAGAGATTCGCTCAATGAGCTCGCCGGTAAACTTCCTGGTGCCCAAAACAATTTAGCAACTGCTCGTCAACAATTACTAGCTACCCAAGAGCACCTGAATGATTTGAAAACTCGCCATGATGCGCTAACTGGGAATTATGCTGATATCGAAAGAAGATACAACGACCTTTTAGATCAAAATAAAAAGGTATTGGAAAACTCCAGTACTCAAGTACAAGCGCTTAGTTCAGCCTTATCCAGTAAAGAATCCGAGCTAGACAAACGAGAAAAAGAATTGCAAAGACTGGCTTTTAGTCTCAAACAAAAAGAAGCTACACTAAGCCAAGTAAACGACAACTATAAAACATACGAAGGAAAGATTCAAAATTTGGAAGCAACACTGGCCAAAAATCAAGCGCAACTTGATGCTTTGAAAGCTAATGTTATTAGTGCTTTGACCGGATTTCAAGCTTCAGACTTATCAGTTGCGGAAAGAAATGGGAAAATCTATGTTTCGCTCTCTCAAGATTTACTGTTTGCCAGCGGCTCTGATCAAATCGATACCAAAGGAAAAGATGCCATCAGTAAATTGGCTGGAGCATTAAAAGGAAACAAAGATTTTTTAATCAATGTGGAAGGACATACTGATGCTCAAGGGGCAGTCGATAAAAACTGGGACTTAAGTGTTCGAAGAGCAACTTCTGTTGTCAAAATTTTAACCACTGCTGGGCTAGACCCTAAAACGATCACTGCATCTGGAAGAGCTTTGTATGATCCATTATCAGAAAATGAATCCGCTGAAGGTCGAGCGAAAAATAGAAGAACAGAAATCATTTTGGCTCCGAGATTAAATGAATTGTATCAATTAGTCAAGTGATTACTCATCATTTGGCCAATTCTTAGCGTTAATACCATATGGAGAATTGGTGGATCTTATACTTTCTATGTTTTTCCTTTTACGGGATGAGTCAAGAACGTTGCTATGTGCCAACTCACCAAGAAGCGCTTTCGTTATCAGATCCCAACTTTCTTTTAGATCAAGCAAATCGAGAAGCAATATTGGCAAGACAATCCAATGCATTTGCTAGGAATGGAGCATTGACAATTCCCGTTGTATTTCATTTGGTTGGAATCTCGGGCAGTTATTTTCCATCTGATCAATTGGTGTTATCCCAATTAGATGTTTTGAATGAAGACTATGGTTTTCAAAATGCAAACAAAGATCAAACTCCATTAGAAGTAGAAAACTTAGCCGTCGACATGGGCCTTCGTTTTTGTCTTGCAACTAGCGATCCCGATGGCATGCCTACCAGCGGAATTATTAGAACAGTGACTGATTTTGATTGCCTGGGGAATATTAGCCAAGTCAAAGTTGGGGATCGACCTAGGTTGTATTATGAGGACCTTGGAGGTTCTCAAGCATGGGATCCCGACCGTTATCTAAACATCTGGGTAACCAATACTTGCGGAATTTATTTGGGATTTTCTACATTCCCAGGAACAGCTATTCCCGCAGAAGATGGAATCATCATTGACCCGAAATACTTTGGTAGAAGTACTGCTAGCGGTCCAATCCCTCCTTATAATTTGGGCCGAACTTTGACCCATGAAGTTGGACATTATTTCAACTTAATTCATATCTGGGGAAATACTGGCTGTGATGGTGACGACTTAGTTGAGGACACCCCCAACCAGGAAAATTTTTATTTAGGATGTCCGCTGTATCCATCCTCAAGTTGCGGTTCCCCTGATTTTTTCTTCAACTTTATGGACTACTCTGATGATAACTGTATGACAATGTTTACTAGAGGACAACGTCAAAGAGTCTGGAACTCTATCGCTGCTTTCCGCCCTACTCTTCTTAGAGATTTGGGATGCGACGAAATCATTTCTAACTCAGCACTTTTGGTATATCCCAACCCTGCTCGAGACATTTTATATTTTCAATTTAATGGAGAACCTGGGCCTATCGAATTAAATATTTTTGATAGTGCAGGTCGATACATTTTTAATGCTCAATTTAAAAATGAAGGAGCACGTTGGGTAGATGTTTGGGATTGGGCCAATGGTGTATATTTTTTCGAATCTGTGGATCAAAAGTATCAAGGCAAATTTATTATCTTTAATTAGTCAAACCCCAATATATGCATCATGTTCCTTTGCTCCTTGCCTGCATTGCAGGAATACTTTTATTTTCCAGCTGCCAAGAATCAGTAAGTCCTGAAGCCAAAATTGAATCGGATCCATCCGTCCAATTAGCTTCAGAAAAAGTATTGATCTTGCAAACATTAAACAACGAAACCAAATCTGCTTTCACTAGAGATTATGAAGGTTGGAAAGACAATTGGATTCATGAAAAATATGTAGCCAAATCTTATATGAATTTTGTCGACAGCACTTTGTCTGAAACTTTGGGTTGGGCTGAAGTTGATAATTTTGTTAGAACATACATCGAAAACCATCCCGAACCTGCTCCAATACCTGAACCATTGGCTGATGTTGATGTAAGAATTTATGGCAATGGAGCTTGGGTAGAATATGAGCAAATAGATTCCAACCTTGGACTTAAAAGAGAATCTCGTTTAATGGAAAAGTCAAATGGAAAATGGAAAATTGCAGGTATGCAAACTGTGATTTATGGATTTGAGGAAAAAAATTGATGGTAATCTTCCTTTAGTATTCATCGTTATTTCCTTGGATTAGTTGAGCTGAACAAATCTGTTTACGATCAAATAATTTTGTGTTATCTTGCCTTCACAACTTTCAACTATGAAATTAAGCACAATTTTATTAGCCGTTATAACCTTGAGTTTAGTGGCCTGTAAAGGATCTAAGAAATCAACAGAGGAAAAAAAAGAAGTGGTTACCGAAACGGTTACCGAAGTCACTGATGAGATTGAAGAAAAAGAAATGATGGCTGGAGACATCACGAGCCTCGCTGTAAAACGAAATGCCTGTTATGGTCGATGTCCGGCATTTGAATTTACAGTTGACAAAACTGGAGCAGCCACTTATAACGGACAACGTTTTGTTGATCAACTTGGCGTATGGAAAGGACAAATTCCAAATGTTAGGTTACAAGAGTTGTGGGAATATTGCAATAGTTTGGGACTAGAAAAATATGAGTCTTCTTATAAATCCGGAGCAATGGATGCACCGATATCTTCCTTGAAAATCGGCAGAAGAGATTCTGTTCAAGTGATTGTCGGAGATTTTGCAATGCCGGATGAATTAAAAGATGCCATGAAGCTTTTAGATTCTTTGTGCCACCAAACAGTTCCAGCATTTGAATTATACGAAGCCAATGTACCAAGGAGTATCGTACCTGGCGAAACAATAGTCAATGTTAAAGCCAATGGAACTCCTGAAGCAATTTGTGAATCCTTTGTAGAATATGGATTAAAAGTGAAGAAAAAAGTTTCTCCGGCACTTTCGTTATATGTATTAACGTTCGATGAAAGTCAAAATGCGGGTAGACTATTGGCTTTGTTAAAAAAACATCCAATGGTTGCTGAAGCTCAATTTAATCAACAAGCAGATCAAAGAAATAACTAATGAAAAAATTTATACTTCTTCTTTTCATCGCACTACAATTTGGAGCAATAGCTCAAGAATCTAAAAACGCCGAAGGCTTTCAAATATTTAGCTATCAGGAAGGAGATACTACTTATACGATGAAACAGTATGTCCTTTGCTTACTAATAGAAGGACCAAATCGAGATCATCCTGAAGACGAAGCAGATGTAATTCAAGCAGCGCATTTGGCGCATTTAGAACAGTTGGCCGCAGATAACAAAATTTGTATGGTGGGACCAATGGGTGATGATGACAACATCAAAGGCATTATTATATTCAATACCCCAACTGTTGCTGAAGCAAAAGCTTTGGCCAAAGCAGATCCGGCGGTAAAAGCAGGAAGACTTCTGGTTGAAGTACATCCTTGGTGGGGAGCTGTAGGCTCAAAGTTGTTTTAAGCTTGTAAAAGCTCACTGGCAAAAAGAATTCTCAATAGTTTTCAAAAAAATGAAAAACAAAATTGATTGGTTAAATCATGGACTAGAATTCTTCGTGGTAATTATAGGTATTTTGATTGCTTTTCAGCTGAATACATGTAGCACAGAAAAAGAACAAGATGAACTGGTCGACACCCACCTAACACAAATTATAAAGGAAACTGAATTCAATAGATTAAATTTTACGAAGGCAATCGAACATTGCCAAAGCAATTTGTCCAAACTGGACACTATTTTTCAATTGATGGCAACAAATAATAATCGCAAAAAGATTAACCGTCTTGCTATTGAATTACTAAACTTAGGAGGAGTTTATATTCGTAAAAACGCCTATTCCAATTTAACACAATCCGCTGATATTCGATTCATGAAAGATTTTGAACAAAAAAGCAAAATCATCAACTTGTATGAATATTACATTTGGGTTGAAGCTTTTGATGAAATTTCAATGAACTTATACAATTCCGATTTCTATCCATACTTGAAAGAAAATTTTGACTTGGTCGCCAGTTCCATACAATCCGATGATGTATACAATTCAAAGCTGTTCAAAAATATCCTAGTAGCCTATTATCGAACAAGTCAACAACGCCTTAAAAAATACAAAGACTGTTTACTTCAAATAGATAAATATCTTGAAAATTAAAGTACTTCAATCAAGTACTAAGGGACATTTTTTGCGCTAAAACCGCCTATTCCCTTCAAACTGCGACCGTTTGTATGGCGCTTTAATAAATTCTAAGGTTCCTGGTTTTACGCCGAGCGTAAAGGTGAATGCATTTGCATTTGGATACCAATTTACCGCCATTTGCCAACAATGCAGATCTCTTGTAAATCCAAAATCCGGATAAGTCACTCTATTTTGAATAAAGTTATATCCTATCTGCCCCACTCTAACAGCCCATTTGTCTGTAATATCTAATCGACCGTTGATACTTAATGCATTTGCAGAAATAAAGAAAGTATCTCTGCCCATTGGCTTATCCCATCTCATCGTCACATTATAATTCAGAGAAAAATTATCAAGCAAATCTTCCAAAGTTCCCTCTGCAGGTTTGCCTGGTTTTTCATTGCGCTGTGCAATATCAATGATCTGACGAACTGTAGTTCGGCCATTAATTCCCAAAGTGGTATTCGTTGTTTCAAACAATCTTTTTTCTTCCTTCCACAACAACTTGTCTACTCGTCTATTCAGTTCAGTATCGAATTGATAAAAATTCAAAGTTGAATTAAAGTTTACGCTAATAGCTTTCTTAAAAAAAGAAGTTCTTGCTCGAAATGATGATGTACTAAAGTTTAAAGAATCGGCTTCAAAATTATAATTACCCGTCAAGTTATAACTTTCGACAAGTTTAATATTCTTGGTTTTCTTTTCCTTTCTAGAATATACTTTTGCCTCTATCACTCCTCGAAAACCATAAGTCATTGAGAAATTCCGATCCGGACTGGAAGGTTTATCGTAGATGGATCGACTCAGTATTGAATATTCCCTTGGATCATTTACATCTGCTCTAGTATCCGTATCTACTTCCCTAAAAAATTGACTATAGCCTGGTGTGTAGCTAACTCCGAAATTGGGAGTTGTTACATTTCTCAATCCTCTCAACCTTCCTTTCTTAAAAAGCATGGTACTAAATACTTTAAATTGTATACCAGCAGTAATCGGCTTAAGATTGTGGAAGGCCGTAAAATCTCTTATTAAAGTATCTTGTATAGACCCATATCCTGTGGTATCGATTCTAACCAAGACAGGGTCATCTCCTGGATTTAAAGTTTCAAAAACCTGAGTAGTATCTAAAGTCGGATCAAAAATTCGTTGATATGTTTTTAAATATAAATTTTCAGAAAAAGAAGTATTGAAGTTAAAATTAAAATACTTGAGAATAGCGGTACTGAAACCTGCAGTCACAGAATGTCGCATTCCTGTATTTGCAGATTGCAGAGTCTGCTGCGTAAATAAGGTTGTATCTGTAGTTGTAAAATTCGACTTGGATTCTGCCCGATAAGACATGGTAAAGTTATCATACCATTTTTTCTTAGACCCCTTAGATTGAAAAGGCTTAAAATTACCTGTAGTAAAAAGGAGATCAGGGAAAGTAAAATTAAAAGAGTTTGTACTTGAATTCTGGCGGTGTGTAAAAGCTGCAGTAAATCTCCAAGGCTTATTTCTAAATGTTTGAGTAAAATTTACCGAAGAACCCAGTTGATTATTTTGAACACTTCCAACATCATTTCTCAACCTTTGATTAAACCCATTAGTATTGATATTTACATTTCCTGAAAATTTACGTGTCGGATGTGCTTTTCCATCTTGGCTATGGTTCCAATTGATACTAATCGGAGTTGTTCTAAAATTTCTTGCAAATTCATCTTCTTGCAGCAAACTGGAATAATTCAATGTCAATCCTCCATTGTATTTATATCGTTTCCGATAATCTGCTCTTAAATTTAAACCCCAAGTCCCTCTCAAATAATAGTCCGCCGTCAACTGTAGATTCAATGTTTTTCCTATTGGGAAATACCATCCAACACCTTTGATACCAAATCCTAATTGGCCATCATTCTCAATATCTTTTGGAAATATTAATCCAGTGCTACCCGCATTACTAATAGGATAGAATCCGAAAGGCAACCATAATGGTGTAGCTACTCCCCCCAATTCTAAATTCGAAGGTCCAACTACAACTATTTTATTGGGGATTACTTTTTGCTTCTGAGAGCGAATTCCAAAGTGGGGCTCCGGGTGATCACAAGTTGTAAATATTGCATCTTGACTGTAGACCACATTGCTTGTTGTGCTATCTTCTTTTACTGAACTAATCTTCGCCTTGGCCCCTAAGACAAATAAATCTGCTCCCTGCTTGGTCACTACATTTTCAACGATTCCTTTTCTAGATTTAAAATTAAATCTGATTTTTTTCGCCTCAAAAGTTTGTGTCTGATCCTTAAAAACTGGCAACTGCGCCAAACGATCACTCGTATCACGAATTCCACTCGCAACAACTTCGTTGGTATTCCAATTGAAGGATAGATATCCAGCTGTTAAATTAAACTCCTCATATTTGATTTTTGCCTCGCCATACAAATGGACCGTTTGATTTTTCAAGTCATAAATAGACGAATCTTTTGCAGAGTAATCTAATTGAGAAGTTAGGCCATCATCTGAAATTTTAACCTGATTCAACGGATTTTTGACATTTGCTCCTTCAGATCGCATTCCACTCAGACTATCTCTTCCGATACTGTCCAATTGGTAATTGGTTTCCCATGGCTTAAGTGTATCCTGTCGAGTTGTCAATGACAAAGAATCTTTCATATCGGAAAGATTGAGTGAAGTATCTACCTGAGCATACAGCTCAATATTACTACCCAAAAGCAGAAATAGTGGGAAAATCAGTTTACTATATGTTTCTAAAAGTTGCTTCACCTACGTATTTTACTCAAAAGCAAGATGTAATGTATTGATTCGAAGATTATTAGCCTAATTGAGGCAATAAAAGCCAGACAATTCATATTTTTGCTAAAGGTAATACGGTATTACCTGAATTTGTGTACATCACTTAGCAACAAATTAAATTGAAACACTATCAAATCTAAAATACCATGCATTTTAGCTTATCGCTTATTCTAACGATTGCATGGACACTTTTGCCATCATCTTCCAATTACTTTAACATTTCGAATCAGTATTCGACCGTTACAATGAAAGTTGTTATTGATGCTGGTCATGGTGGTCGAGACGGCGGATGCATAGGAGCTCCACACAATGAGAAAGACATTGTACTGCCAATAGCCTTAGAATTGGGACGCTTGATTGAGACTCAACTTTCTGACGTTGAGGTAATTTACACCCGAGAAGAGGACGAATTCATTACACTGAATAATCGAGCAAAGATTGCCAATGATGCCAAGGCTGATCTTTTTATTTCCATACATGCCAATAGTCTTCCTGCATTAAAATCACTAAGAGGCTCAGAAACTTATGTAATGGGATTAGGGGAAGCCAAAGCCAATCTTGCCGTAGCGAAGCGAGAAAATGCATCTATTGTGATGGAAGATAACTATCAGAACAATTATCAAGGTTATGATCCGAATTCGAACGAAGGACACATTTTGCTTTCCATGTTTCAAAATATTCACTTGGAGAAAAGTATTTACTTCGCCTCGTTAGTCGAAGAATCAATAGAAAAATATGGACATGGATTGAGTCGAGGGGTAAAGCAAGCGGGTTTTCTGGTATTGCGTGCCACCAATATGCCATCTGTTTTAATTGAAGCTGGCTATTTGACAAATACAGATGATAATGAATATTTGCAAAAAGAGTCTGGTCAAAACGATATTGCCTTTGCAATTTTTGAAGCTTTCAGAATATATAAGACCAACCAAGGAATACCATTGAGTGTTGATAATGATGTGGTAGATAAAAATGTTCCTGCGGCCAAATTGGTTAAACAAGCAGAATCTTTAGAAAAAATTTCAAAAGAAAGAGAAATTCCAACCAATCCTGTTCAAAAGGAACCTACTTTTGCAACGGAGCAATCTAATAATATTAGCGCACTTTTAGATCAAACCATTGTATATCGTGTTCAATTGGCGGCTAGCACCAAACCTATTGAACAGTTCAAAGGAAAATGGGAGAACATTGCTGCCTCCATTCAGGTAAAAAAGGAAGGCAAATTTTATAAGTATTTAAGTGCTCCCAGATCGACCGTTGCTGATGGCAAAAAACTTTTGAAAAGGATGCAAGAGCGTGGATTTGATGCCGCATTTTTGGTAGCCTATAAAGGTGATCAGCGTGTTAAAATTGTTCATTGAGTTAACCTTTGGTCTGTAATAAGGTTTTGAATAAAGAATAAAAGAAATCAAATGTCAAACGAGACTAAAATAGGCCTGATGGCCACAATTATTATTGCTGCATTTATTTGGGGCTTTAAATTTATCCAAGGAAAAAATCTCTTTTCTCAGAACAACATTTTTTATGTTGAGTATGATGATGTATCTGAGTTACAAGCTTCTGCTCCAATATTTAAAAATGGATTACAAATTGGAACTGTAGCTGACATCAGTTTCAAAGGTGATGATATGGAAAAAGTAATCGTCACTTTAGATGTTGATGGGGATTTAAAAGTTCCAAAAACGGCAACCGCTGACTTGGTATACATGGGTGTCATGGGTGGTCGTGGTGTTTATTTGAATTTTTCAAAACCATGCTCTGGAGATGACTGCGCACAGAGCGGTGATTATTTGAATGCAGTCGGAAAAGGTCTACTTGGATCTTTATTGGATCCAAATGAAATTCCAGCTTATATTGATCAATTGAGTTCTGGAGCTAAAGATATGTTGAAACAACTGAATGCTGCTTTAGGAGATCCTAATTCCGCCAATGAACCAATGGTGAAAATTGTCAACAACCTTTCCAATACTTTGGCAAATCTATCGAAGACAACTGAGGAACTTAATAATTTAATGGCAGGATCGGCGGGACCATTGAAACGAACTTTGCAAAATGTTGAAGGACTGACAGCAAACTTAAACAACAACAACGACAAGATCACCGCAGTGTTAGCAAATACAGAAACAATGACCGGCAAGTTGAAAGATTTGGAATTAAAGCCGACTATTGATAAAACCAATGGTACAATTGAAAGCGCTAAAAAAACAATGGACGAACTAAGAATAACATTGGAAAAAGCCAATACCACCTTTGATGGTTTCAATAAACTATTAGCTGGAATTGAAGCTGGGGAAGGTACTATTGGAAAGCTAGCAAAAGACAAGGCTTTGTATGAAAAACTGGATGCCACGCTTAAAGAAGTTGAGTTGCTGATGCAAGATTTCAGATTGAATCCAAAGCGCTACACTAGAATCTTGAGTAAAAAGGAAACGCCCTATGAAGCTCCGGTAAATGATCCGGCTAAGAACAATTAAAGTAGCGTCACTTCTCGTTCGATTTTTATTCCAAATTTTACATACACGGAATCCTGAATTTGCTTTGACAGATTCAGGATTTCTTGTCCAGTGGCATTTCCATAGTTCACCAAGACTAATGCTTGTTTAGCATGAGCCCCGGTTTCCCCTACCCTTTTCCCTTTCCAACCACATTGCTCAATCAACCAACCAGCTGGCACTTTAGTGCGATCATTCGGTTGTGGATATCCCGGACATTCTGGATAAGCCATTTTTAATTCACGAAAATGAGGATTGGAAATTGTTGGGTTTTTAAAAAAAGAACCTGCGTTGCCCAACTCTTTAGGATCTGGAAGTTTGGATTGACGAATTTCAATTACCGCATCAGAAATATCTTTTATAGTCGGTTCAATAATGTTTTTACTTTTTAACACGTCAGAAATCGCGCCATAAGTAGCATTGATTTGATGCTGCTTTGTCAAGCGCAAAGTCACATGCGTAATAATTATTTTAGACTTCAATTCATTTTTAAATATAGAATCTCTATATCCAAAATTACACGCTTCAGTATTTAGGGAAAAACGTTGAAGGTCATCGAGCATAATACCATCTACCTGATGGAATACATCTTTCAATTCAACTCCATAAGCTCCGATATTCTGAATAGGAGCTGCGCCAACTGTCCCTGGAATTAGAGACATGTTTTCAATTCCACCATAGTTGTTTTCTACGGCATAAAGTACGGATTCGTGCCAGTTCTCACCGGCCCCAAATTTTATCCAAACATGATGGTCATCTTCTTTTACAATCTGTTTGCCCAGAATATTTATTTTTAAAACCAATCCATTAAAGTCACCTCCAAAAAGAATATTACTTCCTCCGCCCAATATCAAAATCTTCTGATCTAAATTTACAGAATTCAAATCATCAAGGGTATTGACCTCCAGAAATTTTTGAGCATTGACCGCGATGCCCATCGTATTGTAAGACTTTAAATTAATATTGTTTGAAATCTGCATATGAACGAAGGTATAGAAAAGCCAGCGAATTATAGATTTTCCTCTTGAAGACTTACCCACTTTAAGCCAAGTAGCCCAGTATGAATATTTATTGGTAAAATTTCTCCTTTGTAATATTCAATTACATTAAAATCAGGCGACGCACTTAAACGGAAAGGCGCTTTGTCAACTATAAAATAAACATAATATCCATCTAATGTCTTAGACAATTCTAACTCACCAAAACGACTTTGGGAATATTCATCTATTCTTTGGATAACCACTTCTTTTTCTACTGTAGAATTTATTTGAACAATCCGATTAATCAAGGTAAGCATCAAAGGCAACAAAATCATTCCTACAAAAGCACAACCAACAAAGAGCTGAACTTTTTCAATCAAGAAATGCAATTCTTTGCCTAAGAAATAAGCTACAACTATTCCTAAAATGCCACCTAGTAAAATATAGGTAATAACATGTACTTTGATATTGATACAATTTTGAAAAAAAGCAAATTGATAAACATATCCAGAGATCAAGGAGAAAACAATGAATATTCCTAGAAGGATTTTGTTTCGATCAGATTGGAGCCAATTTGGCAACATAGTCATATGTTTAATTCCAGAACGATTTAAATAGACTCAAATTGTAATTTAGCCAATCCTGCGTACAACCCTTCTGATTTGGCAATAAGTTCTTCATGGGTTCCGATCTCTACAATTTTTCCTTCGTCTAAAACATAGATGCGATCAACTTCCCGGATTGTTGCCAAGCGATGCGCAATAATAATTGAGCTACGACCTATCATCAATTGATCCAAAGCTGCTTGAACTTCTTTTTCGGATTCAGCATCCAAACTGGATGTGGCTTCATCTAATAGTAAGATCGCTGGATTTCTAAGAAGGGCTCTCGCAATCGCGATTCGTTGGCGCTGTCCTCCTGATAATTTAATCCCTCGTTCTCCAACGATGGTATTTAATCCTTCTGGAAAACTGCTAATGAAATCCCAGGCATTGGATTGCTTTGCAGCCTTTATTATTTCGTCGTCGGTTGCACTGGGACGACCATATATAATATTCTCTCTGATTGTTCCTCCAAAAAGGAGCACTTCCTGAGGTACCAGTGCGAAATTTTTTCTATAATCACTTAGCTCATAATCATTCGCATTTTTTCCATCAATCTTAATGGTTCCTCCTTCCAAGCCATATAACCTTAGCAGCAATTGCATAATGGTTGATTTACCAGCTCCAGAAGTCCCTACCAAGGCCACTTTTTCTCCTGGTTTCACTTGAAGGTCTACTCCCTTCAAAACAGGAACATCTGTTCTCGTAGGATAACTAAACTGTACATTTTCGAAAGTGACTTCTCCTTTGAATTTGACTTTTGGTTCGATATGTTTCGAGGGAGATAACTCCCCTGCAGTTCCAAGTATATCTCGAATTCTTTCTGTTGCTCCAATTGCTCCAAGCAACTGGGTGTAGAAATTTCCTAGACCAGCAATCGAGGCTCCAATGATACCAGTGTAAAAAACAAATGATACCAATTCTCCTGCTGTCATATCACCAGACTGCAAAAGTGTGGCTCCTTGCCATAAGATAAAAAAGATAGCTCCGAATAAAACTGTCACAATGAAAACAGAAAAGATCGCACGACCTTGAGCAAATTTAAGCGCAATTTTAACCACATCTTTCAAGGAGCTTCCATAGCGGCCTATTTCAAAATTTTCACTCGTAAATGATTTTACAACATTGATGTTCTGAACGCTTTCATTTACAATTACATTGGTCTCGGCTAAGGCATCTTGTCTCTGCTTAGATAATTTCCGAATGTATCTGCCAAAAAATATTGCCGCTACAACGATAATAGGAAATGTTCCCAGCATGATAAGCGCCAAATTAGGAGTAGTGAAGGCTAAAAAAATAACGCCAGTTATTAGAATAATTATTTGCCTAACGAATTCAGCAAGGGTTATCGAAAAAGCACTGTACAACTTTTCAACATCAGCAGTAATCCTACTCACCAAGTCTCCAGTTCTATTTTTTTCAAAAAATGTTATTGGCAAGGTGATCATTTGCTGAAAGACCGCATTTCGAACATCCGCAATTCCCTTTTCACTGGCTATGGCAAAAAATACAACTCGCGTATAACTCACAACACCTTGTATGACCAATATTCCAAGTAAGATCAAACCGATGTCTTTCAGTTCCATATTGTATTTGGAATTACCTTGGGCAATATCGATCATCTCTCCAGCTAAGTATGGAAAAACCATGAACACTAGCGAAGAAAGAAAAAGTAACACCATCCCAAAAATGAGATACCACTTATACGGACGTATAAACTCAAATATCTTTAAAGCATCTCGAAACTGTTCTTTAGATACTTTTGGGCGTTTTTTCTCGATCTCTTCAGCCATAAATTTCTTCCCATTTGATTGGTACTGCAATATTAGTTGAAGTTCGAATAAATCATGTAGGATTTAGGTAAATAATCAGTGTTCTTCGACAAATGAATGGTTTATGTGAACACATGTCTATGGTAGCCTAAATTTCAGTGCTTTTAATCTTATGACACATCTTCCAACATTCTGCAATTAGGCCAACGCCAAGTGTTATTTGTGGAAAGTCTGGATTATCAGAAAGCAATTGGATTTTTCCCGGTTCGTTTCGAACTTTAAATAATCGCTTGAAAAATAAGCTTCCATCTTTAAGCAAAAGGATATGAGGTTCCCCTTCTCTAAAATTTAATATTCTATTCAATTGCTCGGCAATAACGACATCTCCAGACTTCACCATTGGGTGCATGCTGAATCCCTCAATTTCAAATGCTTTTAATTTATCAGGATTTTGATGTTCAAAAAGCTTAATCGGAACACAAATTTTTGCTAAGTGTCGAACAGTTTTTTTTACTGATTTTACTGCAGAAAAACTACTGGCACCAGCTTTTCCAATGTTTAGCGGAATTTCAAAAAAATTAATTTCTTGAAGATTACTATTCGCTTCGTTGTTATTGAATTTCAGCCATCTTAACGACGGTTTCAAACTCAAGTCATTTTCTATCAATTCTTGAAAACTTACATTTAATTCTTTATGAAGCTTACTCAATTGATCGAGTGTTGGTGTAGCACCTTCTTGAAAGGATTGTATGACTTCCCTAGGCCATTCTAAGAATTCAGATAAACTGACTTTCTTATGTTTGAGCAAATACTGGTTGATCCATTTGATATTTTGTATAAAGCGAAAATTATTCATGAGTTGTCCATTTATTATTTATCAAAAAATGGAGGTGAAACACAAATAAACATATAAATTTATCTATTTGCAACATTTTGTTTTTTATTTGATTTATTTTAATCATTCTTTTGTAACAGAATTGGATCAAAATACGGCAGTAAACGGTTAGTAATTTTCTAAAAATGTTATACTTACACATCTGAAATAAAAAATATTTGAAGACTGCATGCTGTCACGAAAAATCAACAAACACGTTTGCTTTGAAGTTTTGGGTATTGAGTTCAATGTTCTTTTACACTATCTTTACCCCCAGATAGAACATATTCTCAGACTACCTACCTTACCAAAATTACGATCTTACATTAACTAACTTCCCCCAACAGTTCTCCGGAAGTATGTCTTTAATGAACAAAGCCTTGATGGGTTTTGTGGTTGTACTGCTATGTTCTACTCTAGTACAATCCCAAACTGTTACCATCTTAGAAAGTCAAATTATACATCCGCTTCAAGATATGGATGCTCGCTGGGAATCTGCCTGCAATGAAATTGGATACACAACATCCATAGTCAGCTATGACTTTCTCGATCAACCTTGCATAATAGATCAAACAGATATATTAATTATATCATCAGCAGTATTAGCAATTGAACCATCGCAGGTTTTAAACTTGAATACTTTTGTAGAAAGTGGAGGTTCTCTTTACTTGCAAGGAGAATTTCTTGACACCTTTCCTGGAAATAGAGTATTCAAAGAAATGGTGGGACATTTTGGAGATAATTTCACTTGGGGTGTTTCTGGCAATGAAGATATTGGTCCACTAGGAGTTGGTAGCATCATCAGCAATAATTACAATTCAGTAGACTCTCTAGAATATTTTTGGTACGGTCTTGATGGAACAGGCACAGGACCTTTCACTTCTCTGTTGTCAAAAGACACTAGAAATTATGGTTATCTCTATGAACCAGAAGGACCATATAATGGCAAAATAATTTGTACTACAGATCAAGATTGGATTCGATTGGATTTTGGACAAAAAGTAATTGAAAATATCGCAGCGATTTTTCAAGTCAATCCCACTCCCTTTCAAGAAGTTGTTGTAACCACTAATGATCAAAATTTCTGCTTAGGTGCAATGGCTCAATTTGAAGCAAATTTAAATTTTACGTTTCCAAATGCTCCTACTCCAACATTTCAATGGACAATAAATGGTATTCCTGCCAATGGAGCCAATAGCGATATTTTCACTACAGATATACTTCAAGATGGTGACGTCGTTGAATGTCAATTGTCAGTAGCTTATGGTTGTAAGCAATATGATAATCTGTCCAATCCAATATTGATGGCTCCAATTTTCCCGATTAATACAGCCTCTGTAAACATGGAAATTTCTCAGCTCAATACATGCGCTACGGGATCCAACGAATTTGAAATAATTATTTCAAATCCAGACGGCATTAGTATAAATTCTATAGAATGGACATGGAATAACATTGTATTAAGCAATAGCGCGAGCAGTAGCTTAACAATGAATGATTTGACAAATGGAGATCAATTATCAATTAGATATTCTATTGTTGACCCTTGCTATGGATTGACTTGGGTCGATTCTGATGATCTTTCAGTGGTCATAGAACAAGCAGTAACTCCAACAGTAAATTTAAATAATCCTACTTTAGAATTCTGTGAAGGAGATCAAATCAATTATTCAATCAGTGGTGATCACTGGGGAACAAATCCGAGTATTACTTGGTTGGTTAACGGATTAACTACTGCTAGTACTACTACCAATTTTGATGCAACACAACTTTCTGCGGGGACTTACAATATTCAAGCAGTCGTTGAGAGTTCAGAATTATGTGTGGTAAACAGCGAGGCATCAACTTCTCCTATTGTAATAGAAATTAATGAATTAAGAACTTTGGATGCGACGTTGACTTCTAGCGACTCAGAAATTTGTGCTGGTGAAATGGCAACATTTAGTATTGATCCAATATTCATTGGAGACAATCCAACGATAGAATGGTTTGTTGATGGTCAAAATGCAAATTTTTCGGGACTTGAATATCAATCATCCACTTTAACAAATGGCCAAACTGTTCATGCAGTTATCAGTAGCACAGAAGCTTGTTACACTGCACCAATTCTAAGCCTGGATCCCATCACGGTAACAATAAACGAAATTGAAACACCCTACATAATAATCGATGCTGATTTCTCAAAAGTGTGCCCTGGAACGGAGGTTAATCTCCAATCTAGTGGCGACTTCTTGGGAGATAATCCAGTTTACAACTGGTATGTCAATGGCGATTTACAAAATGTCCAAAACGGCACTTTCGCAGTAGTTGCAAATGAAGAATTGACTACAGTAGAATTGATGGTAGAAAGTAACGAAGAATGTATTAGTCAAACAGAAGCATATAGTGAAACTTTAGAAATAGCAACTGCGCCAATGAAGGTTCAGAATGAAACAATTAGTCCAGAACATTGCGGACAAAAAGACGGCGCAGTAAGTTTAGACATTGATGGCGGCTTTGGCTTGATTACCTCCTCTTTTTCTATAAATCAAAATAACTTAGCACTTGAAAATCTCGAAGCTGGTGAAATCATTCTTGATCTCACAGATAGTCTGGGATGTAGGATAGATCATAGGCTAACTATTCCAGAAGAACTGGGGCCTAGTATTGAAGAATTAAACATTTTGCAACCAAACTGCGATAATCAAACAACTGGCGCTGGTTTTGTTTCCGTCAGTAATGCCAATGATGTTTCTATCTATTGGATGAATGAAAATGCAGATGAAGTTGCCACTGGAAGAAATGCACCAGATTTAGATCCTGGAATTTATTTAGTTGAAGTTATGGATGATTATGGCTGTATTTCAAGAGAAGAATTTGCTATTGAAAATGTAGTTCCAGTATTTACTACAGGAGATCAAGAATTTTTAGTTTCATTGGGAGAAAATTTAGAGCTAAACCCCAACGCTGTTTCTGGCGGATCGGATTTAACTTATAGCTGGGAAGGAAACCAAACTGTAGATTGTATTGATTGTGCAAGTTTAAATATTTCTCCTGTAGAATCTGGTCGATATCAAGTAACTATTACTAACGAGACTGGCTGTTCGAATACAGTTACTTATTTGGTAAAGGTTAGAAAAAATTATGACGTTTATTTACCAAATGCTTTTTCCCCTAATGGCGATGGCAATAATGATTTCTGGAATGTATTTGTTGGAGATGAAGTAGCCAGTGTGGATAAAATTACAATATTCAACAGATGGGGGGCTACGGTTTTTCAAGCATCTGATGTTAGTCTAAATGAAGAGCAAGCTGGCTGGAATGGTAACTTTAAAAATCAGCAATCAGGCATGGGCGTTTACGTCGTATCTGTAGAAGTCACATTCAAAGATGGAGATCGCCAAGTCTTCAATGGAGATATTACATTAACTAAATAAAATTTCTTGTATAAAAAGAGTTAATACAATTGACTATTTTTATAACATGAACAGAAGAAGATTTATTAAAAAATCAGGATTGGTAGCTGCTGGTTCAACTTTAGGCCTTTCAAGTTTTTCATCGGCAGCATTACCTAAATATAAAATGGGTTATCAACTCTATTCCATTAGAGATGAGATGTCCAAAGATCCAATTGCTACGCTCAAGGCATTAAAGTCATTTGGCTATCAAGATTTTGAAATCTACGGTTATGATGATAAAAAAGGCATGTATTACGGATTTCAATCTTCGGCATTTAAAAAAATTCTTGATGATTTAGGACTAACGGTTACCAGTGGTCACTATGGATTTTCTCCATATCTAAATGAAAGCGAAGAATCATTAGAAAGATTTGTAGACAGCTGCATCATTGGGGCAAAAAAATTAGACAGTAAATACATCACTTGGCCTTGGATCGCTCCTGAGCAAAGGACCATTGACAATTTCAAATTGATGTCTCGCAAGTTAAATATTATTGGAGAACAAGTAATAAAAGCTGGCTTAGGGTTCGCCTATCACAATCATGGATTTGAATTTGAAGATCATAAGGGAGAAAACGGATTTGATATTATACTAAAAGAAACTGATGCGGCTTTGGTCAAATTAGAAATTGACATGTATTGGGTCATGCACTCTTCAAATTACACACCGAAAGAATTAATTAGGTCTCAACCAACACGATATGTAATGTGGCATATCAAAGATATGGACAAGGTGACCAGAGATTATACAGAACTGGGTAATGGTTCAATCAACTATATTGATCTTTTACCTGATCCCGCCTTATCTGGTCTCGAATATTACTATATTGAACAAGGTGGAAACTATGCGACCAACTCCATGCAGAGCGCAAAAGATAGTGCAACCTATTTCAAAAATAATCTTCAGCAATTTTTATAAATGACAATTAAGAATGCCTGGCTAATTGTATCCTTTTTACTCATCAGTAATTTGAGTTTTGGACAAGAGCTATTGCCAGAAGATTTAAAAAGCATTTGTCAAACTTGGGGATTAACTTTTCCAGAACATCAGGATAAGGGTATTGAAATTCATTTGGGTCCAAAGCAATTTAATCAACAATTTGATGTATTGGTTTTGGACAAAAAAGAAAACTATTCAGTAATGACATTCTTCGTTCCTCATAGTACTTACAATGGAGAGGAAAACGCGGCAGTTAGATCTATGATGAAAGCTACACACTTTGCCTCTAATGCGGAGGATAGTCACATTGCTATGCATAGCTTGAGCGCTGCTTATATCCGGAATGACTTTGGTGCAGATTGGGGCGCGGTATATTATTTCAAACCGAAGAAAGTCTTATCCCTTAAAAGTGAATGTCAAATGGTCGTCTTGGAACGAGCGGGCCGAGGAATCTTTTATACGCTATACTTTTTCGAAAAAATATCTGAAGATATTGAGGATTTAAAATGGTGTCCGAGGTATGTTAATCGAGAGCAATAACTATTGCGGAGAAGCGATGATAACAATCGAAATGATATTCCTAGAAAGTAAGAAGTCGCGTTGACTTTAAAGTTAACGCGACTCACTACAACAAATTATAATCCCATGAACATATCCGAATTAGGGGGAGTACTCTGCGAAACATTCATTTTCGTTTTCCTCACAGTTCAAAGATGCATCATCAAAAGGCTTAAAAAAATTACAAAATTACGCCTTTGTGAAATTAAAACAAACGTTTTTCACCCAGTAAATCAATTAAATAAAGGATTTTTATCAGATTTTGTGAAATAAAGGATTCAATGAGCAACAAAGTTTCCAGTCAGAAATGTGCAAAAAAGAGTAAAAAATGACCTTTTCGGCTTAAATAAGGGACTATAACTGGTCAATTTTAACGCATAACCGTTAAATAAGACAACCGGATTCAGTAAAATAATGATGAAAACATTCCTAGAAATAATATTTAGAGCATAATTTGCCTAAAATTGAAAAGATGCCCCTGCAAGCAGAGACACCTTAAACAATAATAATCGATGTCGAGATGCATGCTGAGTGCATCCCTTCAAAGAGAAAACCCTCAGCGTACGAACAGCGATATTAGTCACGTATTTTCTGTATTCGAATTGATTCAGGATCTCTACCGGCTTTTACAATCCGAAGACTATAAAATCCAGCAGCTAGATCACTTTCAATCTCTAGCGGGAAGTCATGGTTTCCAGCTAACAGATACATTGGTTGTGTATGAAGCACACGTCCAGTTAGATCTACTAACTGAAGCGTGATGTCTTCATCCTCTTGCAACTCAATATGAACAAACAGATCATCCATCATTGGATTCGGATAAGCCGATACTGAAGCTGTTGATTCATTAAATCGCAATTGTTGTATTTCGGTATATGTTGTTGTGCCGTCGAAGTCTACTTGTTTAATTCGGTAGTACCGAATACCTGTTTTATTAGGAGTAGTATCGACATATTGGTAATGGTTAGTATTATCTGAGTTTCCTTGACCGGAAACAATTCCTATAGTTTTAAAATCTAAATCATTTGCATTTCCTGAAGCTACTTGTACTTCAAAGTGATTGTTATCAATTTCTTCAACAGTTGACCAATCCACATCAACATGTCCATCTTCGTTACCTTTTACTTCGAAGCCTCCCCAACTTACTGCTAAACGACTTCCAGTAGTGATGTTTATATTATCAATATCCATCCCGAACAAACCGTCTTGAACGAATTGAATTTGAAACGAAGAAGAAAATAATTGACCTGCATCAGCAAGTTTAGCTGAGATGTCTATTGCAGGAATGCTTATCCAATCTGCTTCATATTCGAAGTCATAAAGTACAACCCACTCATCTTGGTCAGATCCTCTCATTAATAACTGGCTATCATTCGATCCCCAATCAGGAACATTAATATAACTGTGTCCTTTGTAATCAAAGCTTAATAAAACTGGATCAACTGCCCTCAAATAGTCAGATAGATTATAAGTCATTCTAGCTTTCGAATAGGTAATTCCATCTTGCCAAATTGATTTAGGCTTTAGTGTCAGTACAAATCTATCACTATGCTTTCCGATAGAAACTTCTCCCTTTTCTCCAGTAAACACATCCATGTTAATTTTCTGATCCACAGCAAACTGAGATTCTTGATATGTTACAGTATTATAATTTTCAAAATCTTCGCTGTAAGGAATCTCTAATTGATCATTATTTAATTGAGTTGCATATGGAACAGACGGGAGATAATCATTCTCTGTATGGGTATCTTCAGGTACAATCATCCATGTCTCAATGAAGTATTCATCAGCAGCAGAAAGATCAGCGGTTTGAGTAAACTCAACTTCTAATGAATCTCCTGAAGGAATTACTAAATTGAAGGTTTCAGAAACTGCCGGATTTCCATTGATGCTGTATTTTAACTCGAATTGTGTTAACTCATTGATCCCCGCATTGAATACTTTAACTTTAATGGGATGTGAACTGGTCAGCGAATCAGAAGTATGAGCCCTTACCTCTTCGTGAACTGGCAAAAATGTAACTCCATCATTTTTCCAATCACACACAATTCCAGAAATTACTCTTCCGCTCTTTGCAATTGTTCTATTGGATTTTGATCCGGTACTGGTAATACCTTGAATTGCAAACCAATAAGTCTCACCAGGAAAATATGCACCTGCTGCATTGTAAGAATTCTCTGTAACCTCCGCGACTTCTTCATATCCCGCTTCTGTCAACATTAAGACTTTATATTTATCTATTTCAGGAATATCTTCCCAAGATAAATCTAAAGTATGCGCGCATCCTGAATTTATTACTAGCGGTCCTGGAGAACTAATTACTTTGAAAGGTGCCACTGATGTTACTCCTTCGCCCGTAGCCTTGTTCACGATACGAACCAAAGCTTGTTCAGTATAAGTTGCTGGTAAAGTCCATCTGTGCGATCTTTCCGTTGCAGCTATATCATCTTCAATCAATTCCCATGACCCTCCATTGTTCAAAGACCATTCGATTTTAAATTCACTGGTATTTGATTTAGGCGCTTCCCATTGCACTAGAATAGAAGACGCCGAATTAAATACTTCTCCACCAATTGGATGAGTTAATTTTGTTTCCTCTTTAACAAACTCGTAAGTCACCCAAAAGTCCTGAGCTCCAATCGGAATGTTAAAAGCAGAAACATTTACTGTATACAACCCCGAGGATGGATTTTGAATAACAACTTGTTCTATATTATTCAATCTATCTACTCCTTCTACCGCCAGCTCTTCTACTCTAGCAGCTGTCGGATCCAATATCAAAGGAAGCCTAACACCACCTGCAGTTCCAACAGAAAGATCAAGATCATTTACCAATGCTACATCAGCGTCCAAACTTCCTTCAACATCAGACCAGTAAAGCATTACCTTTAATTGTGCTGTATTGTTCGGTACTGTGATTACTTGAGAAGCTGTTCCGCCGTTGCTAATATTGCCACCATAATATTGTTCGTTTTCAATTACGTTGATTGCTCTTCGAGCGTTAATCAATCCAAATCCATAGGTAAAATCTGGACCTGCATTTCCTAAATCTTCCGCAGTATTACAGGCAATAGCTTTCATTAATGCTCCGGAAGGATTAACCTCATTATTCAACAATTTATATTGCTCATACATCAATCCCACAATTCCTGCAGTCGCCGGTGCAGCCATCGATGTACCCGAGCTATTGTAATAGTTAAATTCACGACCTGTTGACATGACCGAAGTTCCAACAGCAACAAGTTCTGGTTTCAATCGTCCATCTAAAACTGGACCTCTTGAAGAACTATTGTTTACAACTCTACTCTCGGTTACATTACCAACTGTAAGAACATTTTTAGCTGCTTGATAATATCTCAATACAGTTCTAAAACCTTTTGGATAGTCTCCGCATGTACCTCCTCCACTATTTCCTGCAGCAAAAATGTGCAGTACATCTTCGAAATCATTTAATTGATTATCCAATCCAATACTTGTATAGTTGTATGTTCCATTAGTAGCGCAATTGGCTGATGTACCGTAAGAATTATTAGTGATTACCATTCCATGCTGATCATAATAATCTTCCAGATAATAGGTAATCAAAGAAGTTTTTTGAGTAACCAAAGTTGCTTCTGGAGCAATTCCTCTGTGACGCGGATTGACATTTCCAGAAGAACCAATGATACCAGTCACGTGATCTCCATGAGATCCGAAACTAGAATAAGTTCCATCTGCTTTATTGTTAACTCTTGATCCAAAATCCCAGTGATTCCCTAATTCTCCACCATCTCCGATTCCTATACAAACTCCTTTACCTCTTAGATTAGTTTGACCTGAAAGGCTAGACTGAATCGCATTTACTTTAGTGATGGATCTGTTTTCGAAGTTAAGATTTGATTCAGGTTCTTGTAAAAAATCTATGTTCATTACCAGTGGATGATTCGCTAAATCGGAAAGCTGATCCATTTGTAAAGTAGCCAACTGAATAAAACCATTAAAATTTTCCTTAGGTTCTATCTGCGCATCGTACTCTTCTAATATTGTTTGTATTCTATAAGGTGAAACAGATTTATTAAAAACAATTCCAACTTTAACCTGAGTTCCTGACTTTGCTGCCCATGTTGGAATATTAAAGTCGCGAATATCTTTACTTAACTTTTCCTTTGAATTTTTCTTAATGATTGTCTCGACACCTAGATCAATCAAGTCCTCTTCTTTCAAAGATTTATTTAGTGCAACTAAATATTCACCTTCAGCAGTAGCTTGAATGAGTTGAACACCAGCTTTTTCTAAACGCTGTTGATCTTCTATGCTTAATGATTTGTTGAAATTTAAATTGACAAAATAATCAGATTGATATCTTGTATTTTGAAAATCCTTTTTGCTTTTAAAGAATTCTTTTGGTGAGTAATTTTGTTTACCCTCAGACAATGTTTGACCAGTCGCCGTGATGCCAATTAGCAGCAGGAGCGCTAGCACTTTAAGATGCAGCTTTTCCATAAAGTATCAGACTTTAGATTTTCTCTAATATTCGGATCGATTATTATAGGGGTGCCTCAATTGAGACTGGGGGAATGAGCCAGAGGGGGATGTAAAGATTAGACGGGTTTAAGTTCTCATCTTAAAAGCTCACATAAGAAAAGGCAATCACTATGCCGAAAAGCATGTATTATTTGAATATAAATTTTCCTTATGCAAAACAGATTGATTTAAAACAATTAGAGCAAAAAGAAAAGAAAAGAAAAGAAAAGAAAACTTTCAAAGCCTTGAGTGACAAAGCGTTTCATCCCATTATTCATTTAACTAAACTAAACTTTTAGTAAAAAAATAATGTCAAGACGTTAGGCTGTAAACCCATTGTTAAAATATAAGAAAAGACCATAAATTGATGCAATTTTGAAAATCTAAAAACGGGAATTAGACTTTGATATTCAACACTGCGTCCGTTAAAAAAATTGAGAATTTCGACTAAAATGGTGACTGATAATCTGGATTTTCCATAAATGCAGGATCATTCAAGGTCTTGAGAAAGGCGATTAATTGCCTTTTGTGGTCTTCAGTAAAGTCACCTGATTTTGCCCGCAAGTCATTCATAAGTGGATCTATAGTCGGATTCAAGTGTCCACCAGAAAAGTAATGATCTACCACTTCTTCTAATGTTTCAAATCGGCCATCATGCATATATGGGGCGGTGTTAGCTATATTTCTAAGTGTTGGAGCCCGAAATTTGCCATAATCAAAAGTATCTTGAGTAACCATCCCTAAGCCTATATCATCAAAGTCCAAAACTGATTGAACCCCATCCAGGCCATTGTTAAAAAATTCATCTGTAGTAAATAACATACCACCATGACAATGAGCACATTCAGCATCTGGCAAATCGTCTGATTCTTTATCAAAATACATATCTCGACCAGCAACCTCGTCATCTGAATAAAACGAAGCCCCTCTTAATATCCGGTCATATTTTGATTTTCCACTAGAGACTAGTGTTTTCTCGAATTGAGCAATCGCATCTGCGGCTAATTCTTTTGTTATTTCTGAACGATCAAGAATCCCATACGCTTTTCTAAACATTTCTGGATAGTCATCGTGGTTTTGCAACCGATCAATAACTTCCGGCCAAGTATTGTGGAGCTCTACAACATCTTCCACAGGAAGCAATGCTTGTTCCTCCAGCGTGGCTGATCTTCCATCCCAGAACAACGCTTGGTCATTGTAAACCAGATTGAGCAAACTCATTGAACTTCTTTTTCCAGCTATTCCATCTATGCCAGTGCTCACTGCCAGGTTATCCGTAAAACTTCCCATTGGTAAATGACAAGAACTACATGATTGAGACAAGTCTTCACTTAAGATTGGGTCATAAAAAAGATGTCGTCCTAGATTTACTCCATCGACAGTAATATCTCCAGCCCCGATCCCTAGAATTGTAGGAAAACTGTCGGGGACAACAATGTTGAAGTCTTGAGGATTGTATTCAATATTCTCTAAATCGCCAGCAACCGGCATTTCATCCTCTGGCTCGTTATCAGGTCCACAAGCGCCAAAGAATAACAATAGGCTAAAAAAGCTAAAAAGGAGGACCTTATTTTTCATGATTGGTTCTAATTCATTTTGATAGAAGCAGCAGCTCCTTCCATAATTTTGGCAATAATTGTCCCATCCGCGTGGACTGAGCGAATTCCATTCATATCAAATCGTTCTTCACCGCCTTCCGAAAAGAAAACATCCGAAAGGTCAACATTCAAGGATTGACTGGTCTTTTGATCCTTTGTAATACTAAAATTAGCGGCCAAACTAACGCTTTGCGCATTCTCCGTTTTGCCAGTATGATAAATAAAGCTTTCATCCGCCTCAATAACTCCATCGTCATTGAAATCTGCACTACCTTGGATTTTCATAAAGATATAACCATTCCAGTCTGTCCAGTAGTGCGAAGCTTTTCGAAGTGGATTACTCTCTCCAAGATCACTATCATTGGGCGTTTTTGCATTTAGTTCCTCAGAAAGACCAAGCATAAAACTGATATTCTCATAATCACCGATAGGCAGATTAATCGAATTAACTTGAGATTCTGATGCATCTATTGGATTTAGCATTGAACCTGTGAAGTCTACAAAATCAACCTCAGAAAGATCGGTAGTTCCAGCACCATCTCCATTTAATCTAGTCGACAAATTACTTACGAAAAAATCAAATTGCGAAAAGCGAACTTTCCTTCCTGAAGGAAATGTGTACTCTTCATTGATGAAAAATGGTTGACCATCGAACTCTGCTTGAAATTGCAGCTCTAAATCTCCAGCTCCTTCTATAGGATCTGATGGACATCCGTAAAACGCGATCACCATGATCGCCACAAAAAACATATTCAAATACTTCATATTAGAGTTCATTTAAAAAAGAACAGCGTTTGAGAGCTTAGGTTTAAAATTAACGAACAATCTGCTCAGTTCTTTACATTTTAGTCCAAAGAAAGCGAATTTGGAATATTTTGGACAAAAATCGATTTTACTAGTGCAGTATCTGAACCATCATTTGCAAAATTTATGCCTTTAGTCCATTCCAAAAAATCGACATTTAAATTTAAAGACAATTCATCACCGTACTCCAATAAGAAGATCGTATCCAGCATCTTGGTTTGTAAAAGATCCCCAATTGGCACTTGATACCTTACTGTGTCCAACGCTTTCGTGTCGTAAAGAATATCCATATATGCTGAAAGATATCCTTTAGACTTATCATATAACACATTATTAACTTGACTCAATTCGCTAGCTTCAGAAATTTCTGCACTATCCAGTTGATTGAAGTCAACCGGCAACCCCAAAGTGAAACGAACAGATTGGATAGAATCTCTAGATTGATGAGTTCCTAGCGAAAAATTAGTACCATCCGAAGGACTAATCTTTACAAAATCATCTTTTTGTCTTGACTTCGAACCATCCTGATTGACGAGTTCAATTTCCTCTGTAACGCTAATGCTTGCATCTTTGGTTTGAAATTCTACTTGATGCAAGTAAAAACCGGCATTTATAACAAAAAAAGAGTTGATGTTATTGGTAGCCAACCTTGTACTTCTGTAACCTTCGTCACCCAATGAATAAGTCATTTTGACTTTGACCTCAGGATAAGTACAACAGTCATCACATTCTTCATCAGCATTAGCAGTATAATTACGAGAAAAAGGATCCAAACAACCTTTCACATTCTTATAGCAGGAAGATACTCCTATTGCGATGCTTAAAATAAGAAAGAGATTATTTATTTGCTTTATCGTAATCATCCACTAGTTTTCTAACTAAATTTTTTACTTGAGTTGAAAATTCTTTGTTAAGAATCCATTGGTAATAGTGTCGATCTCTTGCCAAAACTTCAGCTGCTGGTTGACCAACATATTTTCCAAAGTTAAAAACGATTACTCCTTCGTGATTGTATTTCAATCGTTGAGTCGCATCGATCATTCCACTGTCATTAGTAAAATCGTGCAACTGTTGCATATCGTTGCGTACGGGATTGCTAGCGACCAGACCATTATCATCATAAAGGTCAACGCCTTTATATTTATCCAATTGTCCTTTCATGACGTTAATGGTAGCTTTTACATCAGCCAAAGCATCATGCGCATTTTCCATTCTCTTTCCGGTAAAGAAAAGATGTGCTGCCGCCAAAGTTCGAGGTTCCATTTTGTAAAAAATTCGCTGGACATCGATTGTCTTACGATTCTTCATATCTAGGTCCATTCCTACTCTAGCAAATTCTTCTAGTAAGATTGGTACATCAAATCGATTAGAGTTGTATCCTGCAAGGTCTGCGTCTCCTATGAATTCATGAATCTTTTTCGCCAACTGTTCAAAAGTTGGTTTATTTGCCACCATAGCAGGAGTAATCCCATGTACACTCATTGATTCTGCAGAAATCGGAACTCCTGGATTAATCAATGCTTCAAACTCAATTTCTTTTCCACCATTGGCTGGTATCTTAACAAATGCAATTTGAATAATTCTGTCTCGGACAACATTAAGCCCTGTAGACTCCACATCAAAAAAGCAAAGATCACGCTGTAATTCAAATTCCATTATTTAGTGTTTTATCAATTTCTGCAAATTGGGTGTTGCTTTTTCTAAAAGCTCACCGGTTTCATTCGTATATAAAAAAACGGCTTCCAAATCAGTTCTATTGATGGCCAATTCAAATGCTTTATCCAATCCCATAGCCATAAAAGCCGTGGCATAGCCATCGGCCTGCATACAGGTTTTAGCCAAAACCGTCGCACTCAGAATATCTGATTTTTCTGGAAATCCGGTTTTAGGATTAATCGTATGTGCATAATCATATCCATCTCCTTGGTAAAATATTCTGTAGTTACCTGAAGAAGCCATTCCCATATTTTCTAATGGTATAGCCATTGCAAGTTCATTCAACTTTGCATCTTTTCGTGGAACATTTATGCCAACATTCCAAACTTTGTTGTCTGGGTTTACTCCTTTTGCTACCAATTCGCCTCCAATTTCTACCAGGTAATTATTTATTCCTTTGCTCCTCAAATATTTTCCGACTTCATCTACGGCATAGCCTTTGGCTATTGCGCTAAAATCAAGCTGTAAATGAGACAAGTTTTTTTCCAACAAATCTTCCTCCCAACTTAGCTTATCAAAACCCACAAAAGTCAGTAAGGAATCTACTTTCGGAGAATCAATTCTCGTTACTGGCCTTTTCTCTGTGTATCCGAAGCCCCAATAATTAACCAAAGGCATCACCGTCGGGTCGAAATATCCATCAGTTGCCTCAAATATTGCAGCACTTTTTTCCAGATTGACTTGAAAAAATCTCGTTGTTGAAAGCTTTACCTTTTTATTCTTTTGATTAAACTGAGAGATCGTTGATGATGGAATGTAAGTGGAGAGTTCTTGGTTGATATCAATCAACAATTGATCAATCTCTTGCCGGATGGTGGTATCCTGTGTTGGACCACAAGTAACATTATAACTGGTTCCCATAGTCGGGCCTGTAAATCGCAAATAATCCTGTCTATCCCTTGACGATTCACATGCATAAATTAAACAAACTAAGAGCCCAAATAAAAACCAACGATTCATGATGCGAAGATAGTCAATTGCGGGAGATCACAACTGAATTGAATTCTTTAATGTTTGGATATCGTTGTTGATCAAAGTACCTTTCCGCATGCGGTTTTTTCTAGAGCTACAGTATAAAGGAACAAAGTATCGGGGATGGCAACGTCAGCTCAAAGTTTTCTCCGTTCAGGAAGAAGTAGAAAACGCATTGAGCAAAATATTTAAACGAAAAGTCACCACGCATTGCTGTGGAAGAACAGATGCTGGTGTGCATGCTTCTCAATTTTTTGCCCATTGCTATCTGGAAGAAAAACCAACTTTCAATTTACGCGAAAGATTGAATTACATTCTTCCAAAAGATGTTCGAATTTTAAGAACCTTTCCAGTTCGAAAAATGAACGCGCAGCTCAGTGCATTGTCCAGAACTTATGTTTATAAAATCCACGGAAATGACAATCCGTTTGAAGCTGACTTAAGTACCTTATTTCCAATTCATGAATTAGATTTTACAAAATTGGAAAAGGCTGCAGTATTTGTGAAGAATGGAAATGACTTTAAGGCTTTCTGCAAGCGACCAGATCTAATGAATCATACAAGATGTAGAATAGATCAATCTTTTTGGTCCAAATTTCCAGAAAGAAACGCCATAAGTTATACGGTTCAAGGTGATCGATTTTTGAGGGGAATGGTACGACTCCTAGTAGGTACTATGCTGGAAGTTGGAATAGGAAAAATGCCCCTTGAACAATTTGAAGATCATTTAATGAATCAAACGACATTAGCAGAATATAAATCTGCATATCCTCAAGGATTATATTTAGCTGGGGTTGAATATCCAGATGGATTTGATGCATTAGATGAAAAATATTAATTGAATCATGAATATAAAATTTGCCTATACCATCTTATACGTAAAGGATGTCGCTCAGACTATTTCCTTTTATAAAAATGTATTTGGATTCGAACAAAAATTAGTAACTCCTGAAGAAGATTACGGCGAAATAAAATCAGGTGAGACCATATTGGCTTTTGCAAACTTCGAACTAGGAAGTTCTAATTTAAAAGATGGATTTATTGAGAGTCAGTTGGGTAGTAAACCTTTCGGATTTGAATTGGCCTTCACCACCGACAATGTTGGAGAACTTATGAAAAAATCAATTGAACATGGCGCTGTGGAAATATCCAAAGCGGTTGTAAAACCTTGGGGTCAGACTGTGGGCTATGTAAGAGATATCAATGGATTTGTCCTCGAGATTTGCTCTCCAATTTAGACTAAATCGCCCAATTTGATTTAAACAACTTAATGGAAATAGCAAGTAAAATAATTCCAAATATTTTTCTCAAAATCACCACTCCTGATGGACCAATTTTTTTCCTCAACCAACCGGCAGTTCTGAGCATGATATAAACGGCTAATAGGTTGGCTGCAATGCCAAGACCAATATCCAATCTTTCGTATTCAGCTCTCAATGAAAGGATAGTCGTTAATGTTCCTGCACCGGCAATCATCGGAAAGGCCAGCGGAAATACCGTTGTAGATCCTGAAGATTCTTCCTCTTTAATGATGGTGATATTAAGAATCATTTCAGCTCCGATAACGAAAAGCAAGATGGCCCCAGCAATGGCAAAAGATTGAACATCAACGCCAAATAATCCTAATAATCTTTCTCCGAAGAAAAGAAATAAGATCATCAATAGGCCTGCGGCGAAGGTCGCTTTCTCAGGTTCAATTTTCTTTCCTTGCTCTTTCAAGGAGATCACCACAGGAATATTTCCAGGTACATCAATAACAGAAAAGAGGATAAGCGATACGGATAAAACGGCATTCAGATCCATAGTAACTTGGTTTGATTGATTAGGATTGCAAAATTGCTGCAAGATTACAAAAATGTAATGGCAATTGCACGTTTTTCCCTAGCTTCGTCCATCTAAATTTGAATGGTTAAAAGAAGGAATTTTCCATTCGAGTAAATTACAAAGATGAAGTACAGAAGATTGAACACAAAGGAATTAGAAATGCTAGAAGCTAAATTCATTCAATTCCTTGCAGCGAATACTGTTACCGGACCAGATTGGGAAAAAACCAAGAAAGAAAACCCGGAGAAGGCAGAAGGATTAATAGAAATATTTAGTGATTTGGTTTTTGATGATACGCTGGAAAAAGTAGAATACTTACAGCATCGAACAGCCACTGAACTTAGATGTTTTCATTGTCAATCGGATTTGATAATCATGATGGGAATGATCGCAAAAGATACTATTGGATTTGATTTTCGACACAATAACAATCCTAATGACATGATGGCCGCGGTGAAGTCTTCAGGCGGAACCATTCAATTTTTTAGTGCGGAGAAAAAATACAAAGGTGATCGCAAGCAGGAGTTATTTCGTATGATGGAAAATGGTTGCCTGATATCCAAAGGAGAAATTTTCAAGGCACTCAAACAAGTGGCGCCAGATTAAGAAAATGTAATTTTATTTCATTTCAGAAAGTTTTTCGAGTATCCAATTTTTATTAAGACAGTAGACGGCACTTTTGATTTGATCCTGAACTCTGATAATATCCCCGGAGAATTTTTCTGGAACACTATATTTTTTAGTTGTTTTTAAATTGAAAACACGATGAGTGAATTTGATTAAGTTATTGTACCCTCTTTTTTGATTTTCTGAAAGCCCTTTATTCCTTTTGACATATTGTCGAAATGAATCATAAAGCGATTCTAGTGCTTCCGATTCGGCGGTATCGTAGTAGGTCTTTAGCAGCAACACTTTCGCGGCAAGAGCATATCGCCAATCTGTATATTCTACTTTTAACAAGAGGGGATACATTTCCTGGTAGTTTTTAGTTTTATAATAAAGTGAGGCCAAATTATAATTGTAGGCATTTTCTCGATACTCTTTACTTAAAAGATTTTTGTATTCTTCAATAAATAATTTTGTCCATTTTATTTCATTCACCAATAGCCCGATAGTTACAATATTTTTATAATGCCACTCTGGAAGGATTCCAGAAATTATTAATAGTTTTTCCTCCAAAAGAATTTTAAACAATTCAAAAGCTTCTCTCAAGTACTGTCGAAGACCTTTGTTGATTCTTAGAATACAAAAATTCAATAAGGTATTATAAGTATCGTTTTTGTCTTCAAAGGTGAGTTGAGATTTATATTGATGAATAGATTTTTTGGCAACCTGAAAATACTCATCCGTATCTTCAATCAACATTTGATAAATATGAAAAAAAGCAACCAATGGTGCAGCGTCAGAATAATTACCAATATTGCTTTTAATTTCATTTAGTGCGAAATCGTTTAGAGGCGAAATGAATTTTTGCTTTTGCCCCTTAGCTCTTTGAAATAACTCGCAAGCATCTTTCAACTTCTCCGTTAAATAAAATCTATCTAACATTCCGAGCTTCTTGTCTACCAACTCTCCCCTATCATATTTTCCTTGCTGATTCAACAACGCATTTTCTTCATGAAACATTCGACTTTTAGATAAAAAGTATGCGGCATCCATAACTTCTAAGTTTTCAATTGCGGACGATTGACTTCTTTTGACCTTTTTATAAAGTTTAAATTGTTTACGTTCTCTTAGTTCTATCAATTGCTGCTCATGAATTAATTGATTCTTTGATTTAAACTGTTCAATGCTTAAAAACTCTAAGGCTAGTTTTTGAGTGTAGGTAAAAATCATACTAAGCCCTTTTTTATCTAAGTTCCCATTCATTCCTATTGCATCCCAGATAGAATTTTCAGACAACTCTTCTTTCCTAAATAATGGATAACATTCATTAAGATAATCGACCAAGCCTTGGACTCCTTTATGCTTATTGTGATAAGGCGAATAAACAAACGACTTAAAACGGGTCATTTCCTTTTTATCAAAGGACTTCAACAAGCTTACCAGCGGACTTGAGATCACTATTTGGTCGTTTTTTGTTAAAAATAGAGCTTTTCTTATCCAGTATTGCTTGCATTTTAGCCTTGAAATGGCCTCAAAACAGGAAAAATTCGACCATAATAGATGCTAATTGAAAAAAATGGTCAAAATAATAAGCGAAGCATAGTTAAAAATGAGATTTTTTATCCAGAAATTCAAATGAAATAAAATTCATTATTAACTGCTTATCAGCTATTTAAAATAATATAATTCTATTTTACCAGTATAATTTATCCAGAAATCAGTGTCAAAAGTTCTTTTAATTAGCCTTTTGAAGAAGCATTTTTGTAATGATGACAAAATCTTCTGATCTTAAAGGAACCATAATGAATCGAAAATACCACTACTCCCGCTTATTGACGTTCTTCTTCCTGGTGATTTGCAGCCTGCAAATCAATGCTCAATGTATTACCAGTTGGTCATTTGAAAATATAACCGATATACCAAGTGATTGCAATCAAAGCTGGTCGGAGAATGGGATCAGTATGCAAATGATTCCATCAACAAGTGCTAATAGCTGTGGATCAGGATTTGGTTGTGACTTCTTCATAGTTGAGAACGCTAACCAATACAATTTCTTGAATATCACCAATGCAACACTTGAGGTAAACATCCCAGATCCTGCAAATTTTTATGAATTAAAATTTTTCATCAATGAATTTGTTGGTAGCTGTCAAGTCGTTAGATATTTGGATGGCAATACTGTGGTATTTGAAGAAGGCATAGTCACAAATGTATATAGATCCAACCCTGCTCAAACTAGTGGATTAACTTTTGACAAAGTTCAAATAACAGCAAGCCTTACTTCTCTCTATGGATTTGATTTAAAATATGAATGCAACGACGCTGCTCCCGCAGCTAGTCCAAATATTGGCTTTGAAAGTTTGACTCAAGGGGCTTACGGTGGTTCAGGATCATCAGGCCCTTTCCTAACCCTGCAAGGAGTTGACCTATTTGTTTCAAATGAGGCTGGGGACATGTTGCCTCCTTCAGCAGCTCAATATTTTATTGAAGATACTCGTATTGCTACATTTGGTCATGGGCTGAATTATTTTTGGCCAATGCATCCAGTCAAGTTTGATTTTTCAAATATACCAGATGACGTAGTCACTGTTTTCTTTGACATCGTTTTGGGCTTAGATTTTGTTATCAAAGTTAATGACAACGACGCTTACATTGGAGACTTGACAGTCGGACCATTTAACGTTGGCCCAGGGTTTACACTTACGAATGTCGGAAGTTTAGGAAATACCTCGGGGTCTAGATTTATGATTGAAGGAGGTGCTATTGAGTCAATTGTAATCGGCGGTCCAGCCGAAGTTTTCTTAGACAACATTTCTTTTGTTCAAGGTCAGGCATTGAGTTGTGAGATTACCAACTTATCCATGTACGATTTGGATTGCAATTCAGACGGTACGATAGATCTCGATTTTTACCTCTCAGTGGATGATTCTCCAAGTAATACTTTTTCATATTACATAGACGGCCAGCTCGCAGGCCAAGAAAATTTACACCCAACTAATTTTTATACGTTAAATAATATCATTGCCTCAAACAATCAAGAACATACTTTCTCTGTCGAAATTGATGGAGATTCAGATTGTACAGCAGCATTTGATTTCTATACTCCAAACTGTTTAACTCAGCAATGCATTGAATTTGTTGGAGACAGTCTTTATGGACAAAATTATGGAAATTTTCCAGGTGATACCGTAAGCCTGTTAACCAACGATGGTACTATTGCTACTGTTCAAAATTACTACAACGGAGACAGCACAATTGTTGACTTTCATAGGCTATACACCAATAGTCCAGGATCGAATAGCTTGCAGAATCCTGAAAACATAAATCTTGACTTAGATTTCTCCGCGGTTGATGGCACTATAAATGAAATCTCTTTCAGTGTCCAATTGGGCTGTTGTGTAAACTTTGGATTAAACAATGAATATAGTTTCGTTGAAAATTTCAATGATCTAGCCTCGTTTATGCCTCCAGGATACATAGCAAGACAAAGCGGACAATTCTGGTCAATTGAAGGTCCAGCGATATCACATATTTCTTTTGGTGGAGGAAATTTTTCCGTAGGTGAATTTTGTTATTCACTTGCATCACCGATGTGTGATCTATCAGATCCGACCGTGGAAGTTTTGAATTGTACAAATACAGAAGAATTCTACATTGAATACAACTTCAACCATGTTGGAAATACAGATAGTTTTAATGTTTATGAAACCAACACCTTAGAAGATTTTGGTAATTATGCTTTTGCAGATTTACCAGTTGTCATCGGTCCTTTTTTCGGGGACAACTTCACGACCTATTCGATTGCCGCAACTGCGCTTTTAGACCCTTGTGTTACAAATCCAATTTCTTTTGGACCGGTCGAATGTGATCCTCCTTGCGAATTAGGCAATCCTAATTTCATAGTCGAAGAAAATTGTGATCCAAATGGTTTGGTCTCGGTAACAATAGACTTTGACTATTCAAATACATCAGACTCGTTTTTACTTATCCAAAACGGAGTTCTCATTGGCAACTTTGCTTACTTGAATTTACCTATAACGCTTGAGGGATTTGATGGTACCAATCAAATTTTCAACACGGTGTACGTAGCGGACATAGCAAATCCTAGTTGCGCACTTGATATCGAAATTGGAAATATTGATTGTAGTTTTGTTTGTGGTATAAATGAATTCTGGGTCTCCAATCAAACATGCAATCCAGATGGTACTATAGATTTTGAATTGCTTTTGATTTTCACAGCTCAGACAGACAGCTTTGAGCTATTCATAAACGGGAATTCTTTCGGAGCATATGAAACAACTTCTTCGAACTATACAATAGAAAATCTTCCAGTTATTCCGGGACAAGAAAATTTACTAACAGCTTGTAACCTATCTGGTCCGCAATGCTGCCAGACCACCATTTTCACAGCTTTGGATTGTCCGATTTTTAATTGTGATATGACTAATGCGTCGGTAGAAATATTAGACTGTAGTAATACTGAAGAGTATTATGTTCAATTTGATTTTGACTACAGTGGAAACACGGACAGTTTCAATTTATCAGATAATAGAAATACGAATTATGGAAACTTTTCTTACAACGACCTACCTGTTACAGTAGGACCATTTACAGGTGATGGTGCTTCTAACTACACCTTGATAGCTGTAGATTTACTTGACATTTGCCAAATCGAATCAAATGATTTCGGGGAGATAGATTGTAATCCTTGCACTTTTGGCACTATTGAGTTATTAGAAAACTTCTGTGACGAACAAGGCACATTCTTATTCTTCAATTACAATTCGAATGGTGCAGACGGTCTTTGGACTTACAGTTTGAATGGAGTCATTATCGATACTTTGGAACTTTTCCCAAGTGGCTCTATGGATGAATTGATACCGCAAGATGCCAATTTTTCAGAATTTGGCAACGTCATTCTCGCATGGATGGTTGATGGTCCCGATTGTACTGCTAGTCTTACCTTTGATCTAGATGAATGCAATAGTTGTAAAATCAACTCACTAGAAATTGAAGTAGGACAATGCAATAATGATCAAACATTTACCATTGATGTCATCCTTGATGCTGATCCTATTTCAACTCCATACGAAGTTTACGTTGATGGCCAAGATCAAGGACAATTCGACTACGAAGATTTTCCAATTACTTTAGGCGGAGATTATGGCAATCAATTAGTGGAAGTGGAAGTGGTCAATGTTGCCAATCCACTTTGTATTGCTTCGGTGGAATATCAGTCCACTGAATGTCCAACGATCTGCGACTTATCAAATCCAACATTTACTTTAACCGATTGCGATCCTTTTGCTAGGTTCTCTGCAGAGATTGATTTTGATTACGGTAATTTGACCGGTGGATTTGTAGTTTATCAGAATGGAATTTCTGTTGGAAATTATGACTACGAAGATCTTCCAATCACTAGACAGGGATTTGAAGGCGATGGTACAACAAACCATACTGTTGTAATTGTTGACAATTCAAATATCAACTGTACGCTAACTATTGGAATAGGCACAGTAGACTGCGCAGTAGAGTGTGCAATACTCGAATATGCAGTATTAGATCAAAGCTGTAATGCTGATGGCACGACCAATATCATTTTGGCCATGTATCCAGTAAATACCAATTCCACTTCCTTTGATGCTTCCATAAATGGAACCTATGTTGGCACTTACGATCTTAATTCAAGCTTCATATATACCATCGAAAATCTTGATCTTAATGATGGAGCAATAAACGAGTTGGAGGTTTGCATGGTTGATGGTCCCGTTTGTTGTGAATTCACAACTTTTACCGCCATTACTTGCAATACTTCATGTTCGATTAGCGACATGGAAGTTGATATCGAAAATTGTAATCCTAATGGTTCGTTTGCAATAACTGTAGACTTCAATTACGAAAACACCAGTGATCAATTTATATTATTCGGAAATGGTCAAGACTACGGAATATTTAACTATTCTGACCTACCGGTAACAATTGATGGATTCG
>CALFWO010000033.1 GCA_937928045.1 uncultured Saprospiraceae bacterium
GCTTTTACAAGGCAGGGTGCCCGGTATGCAAATCTACAATCGTGGTGGTGATCCAAATGTACAAAGTACAGCCAGAATACGCGGACTAACCACAGCCATTGGTCAAGCTCAGCCGCTAGTCATCATCGATGGCGTTCCCAACGCTAGTATTGATCAATTGGATCCAATTGACATCCAAGAAATAAAAATTTTAAAGGACGGTGCATCAGCAGCCTTGTACGGTATTCGTGCAAACCAAGGAGTGGTGTTAATTACAACAAAAGCCGCCAATAAATACATAGGAAAGTTTAATGTAAATTTCTCAGGAAGTACTGGAATCGCCAAAGCAATAGACGGAATCAATATTTTAAACGCCGAGGAGTATTTGGCAACTGGCAAGGGTGTCAACGAAGGAACAGCAACAGATTGGATCGATGTTATTCATCGCAGAGCGCCTGCTTATATAGGGAACTTAGCGGTTTCCGGAGTTTTAAAAAATATAGACTATCGCGTTTCTGCGAACTTTAGAAAAGTAAATGGCGTCTTAATCAATTCAGATTTCACTAAAATCAACACCCGCGCAAATCTTAATGGAAAATTTCTGGATGAAAAACTTAAAATTAATTTGACAGGTGGTTATACCTCTTTGGATCAAAACTTTTCTTATCAAGAAGCAGTGCGCTTCGCAAGTGTGTTTAATCCTACAGCTCCAATATTTGGAAAAGACGCATTGCAGGCTTTTAATAGTGAACAGTATGGTGGTTATTTTGAATTGCTCAATGTATTCAATTTGTATAATCCGCTTTCAATAGTCGAACAGAATCAGAATATTGGGAAGAGAAATATTTTTAATATCTCTAACCTAACATCTTACGCTATTTCTGACAAGACCGCTGTACACATGCGATTGGCCCATCAAATGAGGAATGGTTATGAAAGGGAATATAATCCTACTACTTCCTATTTCAGGGGGAATGCTAATTTCCCATTAAACCAAGGGAGAGCTGTTTTTTCCAATGAAGATCAATCTTTCAGTTTAGGAGAACTATTCGCGGTTCAGTCAATTTCTGGAACTTCTTACGACCTAAAGTTGACCGGAGGATTTGTTTTTCAATCAGATAAATTGATTAGAAGCACTATTACTACTTCAGGATTTTCAAATGATGAAATTGATCTAAAAGATGAGAATAGCGTCAATCAAAAGATAGCTGCTGCTCAGGAGGTCCAACGCACTAATAATAGTATTCCTGTGGAAAATACTTCGGCAATTTACCTATCGGCAAACGCAAAATTTAAAGATAAATACTTTATTGACGCGAACATTAGAAGGGAAGGTTCTTCGAAATTGGACAAAGATAATAATTGGGGTACCTTCTTTGGTCTAGGCTTGGGAATGGAACTGATGAATAACTACAAGAAAGCTTCCTTACAACCAAGAATTGGAATAAGTAGAACGGGTGGTGTTCCGATCGAGAGAGGATTGACCAATGATTTTGTAGTCGAATTTACCAACTCCAATGGAGTGTTGGAATCTAGGGTGCAAAGAGCAGGAAATGAAAATTTAACATGGGAAACAAAGAATGAATTGAATGTTGGATTGAGCTTTAGGAATAATAAATTAAATGCCAGCTTGGATTGGTATAACAGAAATATAAAAGATATCATTTTAAGTCAGTTTGTTGATCCAGCCATCTTTGGAGCTTTCACTCAGTTTGATAACTTGATGGCCGTTAGATCTTCAGGTTTGGAACTTTTTACCGAGGTGAAAGTGGTCGAAAATAACAAGTTCAGTTATACCACAAATTTTGTGGCTTCAACTTATGAAACTATTGTAACTAAGTTTAGAAATGAAACAGACTTTGTTGGTTTATTTTCTGGTCCTGGATTTGGTTCAACAAGAGCAATTAGGATAAAAGAAGGGGAGCCGTTTGGAGAAATTTTTGGACCGGTGTATAAAGATGTCGATGCTTCTGGCGAGGTGATTCATGAGGACATTAACGGCGATGGGCAAGTCATTGTTAATGTTAATCAATCTAGTGATGAAATTGATTTTACAGTTTTAGGAAATGCTTTACCAAAAATGGAATTTGGATGGAACAATGCTGTTCGGATTGGAACATTTGAAATATCAGCCTTTGTTAGATCTGCCATCGGACATAGTAAAATAAATTCTTCAAGAATTTTTCATGAGGTCATTTTTGATCAACCTTCTTTGTATAACTATGTGCGAACAGAACTCTACAATCCAGGACTGAAATTCGCTAGATACAATTCCGCTTTCATAGAAAACGCCAGTTTTGTTAGACTCGACAATGTGCGCTTGTCAAAAAGTTTTTTATTTGATTCCGACGATTTTTTTACCGGTTTGAAAGTTTCTATAATGGGGCAAAACCTATACACCTGGACGAAATATACTGGTACGGATCCAACGCCTTCGATAGTTGACAATCTGGAATTCGATAACGACTTGGGTGAAGGAACTTCTTTGTCTCCTGGATTTGACCGTCGTGTCCAATATTATCCAGCTAGGACGCTATCTTTATTGTTGCAATTTAATTTTTAGCTACAATATTTATTTAATTCTATTGATAGAATGATAGCCGCCAATATTTACTGGAAATTTAATATTTTGTTCTTTTGATGATATAGCTAAAAGTAGATATATTGAACTAATATCTTTTAATGTTATCCATGAAATTATGAGAAAAATATTGATGTACTTCCTGATACTATTTTCAATTGGCTCATCACAAGCCCAATCCAATTGGGAAATCTCCGCAAACAATATTGATCCCAATAATTACTTTGGGGTGACCACTGCGAATGGAATGATAGGGATGGTGTCTTCTCCAGAGCCACTTAAAGTTCAAGATGTTATTCTTAATGGTGTTTATGATTATTACCAAAGAGGAAGAGTTTCAAATATTCTGAAAACATTCAATCATGTGAATATGAATTTGAATGTGAATGGTAAAAGAATTGGCTCCAAGGATATTTCTAACTATTCGCAGACTTTGGATATGAAAAGAGCCACACTGAATACGACATTCGATGTGGGCGATGAAGTCAAAGTGAAACATGGTATGATGGCTTTAAGACATCTCCCGTATTCATCTTTAATTACAATTGAGGTTACAGCTCAAAAAGATGTTGAAATAATTCCAATGAATGTAATCGAAGCGCCTAATCACTTAATTGACGTAAGAAATTATTATGCAGAAATCGATCGTCCTCATGTACTGATTCCCTTAATGACTTCCGTGGGTAAAAGTCCTTCGGGAAAACAAACCGTTGCTGCATCCACTTCATTTATTTTTGAAGAAGCCCATGGTAAAGCGCCGGACTTAATTCACGAGGATTGGGATTACAATATGCATTTGGTGAAATTCCGAAAGCAGTTGAAGAAAGGAGAGACTTATAAATTTGCTTTGGTTGGATCGGCCTGCGCATCGCAGCAATATAAAGATCCGCATAATGAAGCAGAACGACTAACCATCTATGCTGCTTTGGAAGGAACCGAACGCTTACTGAAACGACATTATGCCGCGTGGGATAAGTTATGGGAATCTGATATACAAATAACCGGGGATGATCAAGTGCAAAGAGAAGTACGCTCTGCATTGTATCACCTTTATTCTTTTGCCAGAGCAGGTACTGCCTATAGCCTCAGTCCAATGGGACTTTCTGGCCTTGGGTATAATGGTCATGTCTTTTGGGATACTGAACTATGGATGTATCCACCACTGCTTATGTTGCAACCTGATATCGCAAAATCTCTGCTAGAATACAGATTTGAAAGATTGGGCGCCGCTAAACAGAATGCATTTTCTCATGGATATAAAGGGGCGATGTACCCTTGGGAATCTGCTGCGAATGGATCAGAAGATACACCAGTTTGGGCCTTGACTGGACCTTTCGAGCATCACATTACTGGATGCGTAGGATGGGCCTTTTGGAAATATTATCAAGTGACAAAAGATAAAGATTGGCTAGTGGAAAGAGGTTATCCGGTCTTAAAAGAAATTGCCGACTATTGGGTGAGTAGAGTCGAGTATGATTCCCCTGATGGGAAAGCACACATTCGGAATGTTGTTGGCGCAGATGAATGGGCAGAAAATATTGATGACAATGCATTTACTAATGGTGTGGCCATCGAAGCATTGAATGCAGCAACAGCTGCTGCAAAGGTCTTGGGAAAAAAGCCAAATACCGAATGGGAAAAAGTGGCAAAGGATATTCCTATATTAAACTTTGCAGATGGGATCACTCAAGAACATGCCACCTACAAAGGAGAGGAGATCAAGCAGGCGGATGTTAATCTATTGTCTTACCCTTTGTCGATAATTACCGATGCGGAACAGGTGAAAAGAGATCTTGAATATTATGAAAAAGTGATGTCCCCAGATGGACCGGCAATGGGCGCATCGGTGCTCTCCATTTTGTACAACCAGTTAGACAATAAGCAAAAAGCATATGAATTGTTTATTAAAGGTTATCGACCAAATCAAGTTCCACCATTCGGAGTGATCTCAGAAACTGCCGGTGGTACCAATCCATATTTCGCAACTGGAGCCGGCGGCATGTTACAGGCAGTATTGAGCGGTTTTGGTGGATTAAGAATTACTGATGAAGGTATTGTGAAAACTGGGGAGCAATTACCAGCAGGTTGGTCGGCATTAAAAATCACCGGAGTGAAAAGTGAAAAATAGTGCTTCTTAATATCAACCAAGTACAGCGGTAGTGCTGTGAAGTAGTGCCGCAATGGTGGCAGTCCGGCCATTAAGGCTGGACCGAGCGAATAGCGAGCTATGGAACATAACGCCCGAATGGGACCGCCCAAAAGATCAATGAATATATGATGAATGTTACTTTGTAAGATGCTTGAAATAAGAGTACCTTTGCAGCAATCATCGAAACGATTATGAAATACTGCATACTTTCCCTCTTGGCTTTTACTTTGCTATTATCCAGTTGCAAGACCACTAATCCTGAGTTTCAACAAGAAGTGGCCGATCCACAATTGATTCATAATACTGTCCAGAAATTAACTGATGTTATTGTGCATGATATTTTTTCTCCGCCAGTGGCGAGTCGAATTTATGCTTATCCGAGTATCGCGGCTTATGAGTGTATGGTGCCTGGTGTGGAGGGCTATCAAAGTTTAGCTGGTCAATTGAATGGATTTACTGCTGGACCAAAGCCAGAGGCCGGAAAAGAATATGCATTTCCTGTTGCTGCGCTGCATGCCTATGCGCAAATTGGAAAAGCTTTGATTTTTTCTGAAGCCAAGATGGAAGCTTACCAAAAAGAAGTGGCAACTACTTTTAAAAATATTAATATGCCGCAAGATGTTTACGATCGTTCTATGACTTTTGGTCAAGAAATGGCAGATCATATTTTGGCTTGGGCAGATAAAGATATGTATAAGCAAACGCGTACATATCCTAAATATAGTATTCCTGAAGAAGCGGATAAATGGAGACCAACCCCACCAGATTATATGGATGGAATCGAACCACATTGGAATAAAATCAGAACGATGGTCTTGGATTCTGCTCAACAATTTCCACCACTGCCTCCGACCGAATTTAGCTTGGATCCTAAATCTAAATTTATGGCCGAAGTCAAGGAGGTTTATGATGTTGTGAAAAATGCAGGCGAAGAAGAATTGGCTATCGCGCAATTTTGGGATTGCAATCCATATGTTTCTCATCATAAGGGACATGTTATGTTTGCCACTAAAAAAATAACTCCTGGTGGTCATTGGATGGGCATTACAAAAATTGCTAGTCAAAAAACGAATGCAGACTTTATGAAAACCATCGAAACTTATGCAAGAGTTTCTATCTCTTTGTTCGATGCTTTTATTTCTTGTTGGGATGAAAAATACCGCTCTTCATTACTGCGTCCAGAAACGGTCATCAACTCTACGATGGACGAGGATTGGTTGCCACTTTTACAAACACCACCATTTTCCTGAACATACTTCTGGACACTCGGTGATCAGTACGGCTGCGGCCACTGCTTTGACAAAACTTTACGGTGAGAATTTTTCTTTTGTAGACAGCACTGAAGTGGCCTATGGGTTGCCACCAAGAAGTTTTAAATCATTTGAAGATGCCTATAAAGAAGCAGCTGTGTCAAGACTCTACGGTGGCATTCATTACCGGCCGGCAATTGACTATGGTGTAGATCAAGGAAAAAAAGTTGGTGAATTGATCGTTCAAAGAGTGGTGACAAAAAAAATAGCGGAGTAACAAGCTGGCAGACAGTAATAACTAGCAAGCCTCCCAATTTTTTCCTACCTTCCTAAATGCAAAAATTAGATCGCAAGCTTACGCTCTACGGACTAACTATGGTTGCCATCGGCGCCTGTATCGGTTCCGGAATATTCGCAAGTCCTGGACACATCGTAGAACTTGTCAATCATCAAGCATTGGTATTAGTGGTTTGGTGTGTTGGTGGTTTAATTGCTTTAACCGGCGCATTAACATTTAGTGAATTGGGATCTATGTTTCCTAAAGCTGGAGGAGTTTATGTATTCTTGCGTGAGGCTTACGGAGACATCATGGGATTTCTTTATGGCTGGGTTATTTTGCTAGTGATCAATACTGGTGCGCTTGCTGCTTTAGCGATCACCTTTGCGGACTATATGACTTTTTTCATTCCGCTAGAACAGTCAGGAAAAATATTGCTCGCTGTTTGCACAATAATTGGATTAACATTAATCAATATAACCGGCGTCAATACCAGTCAATGGCTTGCGAATATTTTTACCGGGGGTAAATTATTGGCCTTAGCTGGCCTTATTATTTTAGGCTTTATCTTTTACGATCCTGCCAATGTTGAATTGTCTCTTAACTTCACCAATCTTCCGAATGATGCTTTCTCAGCCTGTCTCTTGGCGTTGATTGGAGTGCTTTGGGCATTCGGTGGTTGGCATCATGCTTCATACTTGGCTAGTGAAACAATAAAAGCTGAGCGTAATGTTCCAAGAGCCATGATCTATGGTGTTTTTATCGTTATGGTCGTCTACGTTTTTGCTAATTTAAGCTACATGATGTTGTTGCCATTGGATGCCATCGCCGCGACAGATAAGGTAGCGGGAGATGCTATGCTTACTATTGTTCCATGGGGCGGAAAATTAATGGCGATGGTCATTGCTATTTCAGTATTTGGAACGATAGCGATCTATACCATGTCCGCGCCAAGAATATATTTCGCGATGGCTGAAGACGGTATCTTTTTTGAAAGTTTAAAATACATTCATCCAAAGTTTAAAACGCCGGTTAATGCCATGGTTATTCAAGCGGTCTGGGCTATCGTCTTATTATTATTCTGGGGAACATTCTCAAATTTGATCACCTATGTAACCATCATGGATATTTTATTCATGACTTTGGCTGGAGTCAGTTTATTTATATTTAGAAAAAACAGGCCTGATCAACAACGCCCAGTTAAGGTGATCGGCTATCCGTTCATTCCGGCCTTTTTTGTGATCATCTCTGCCATTTTTGTCGGCAATGCTTTTTATGGTAAACCTTTAGAGTCTTCTGCAGGGTTGTTGGTTTTAGCGCTAGGCGTTCCTGCATATTATATATTTAAGTTTCGCAAGTGATTAATTTTGAAATTAGTTGAAAGGTGATCCGCTTTTGGCGGATTGACCGTTGAAATTCGTTGAAATTTATGTTGGGAAAAGAAATTTTAAATGTATATAGACTTTTTATCTAGAATAATATTCATCTCATAAAGACCCTACGTTAGCAGATTAAAAAATCGAAAGATTTTTTACAAATTTCAACGAACTTCAACGTCCTGCTGATGCTCTACTCCGTAGCCTTTCCACCAACTTCGACCTATTCAATCAATTTCAAATTTTAAATAAGACCTAGCACCCAGCATCTAGTATTCCGGCCTATAACAAAAGTTATATTCCAAAGCCTCTGCGTTCCCATTACCTTGCATACATAATTAGAACAAAGCAAAAGAGTTTCTAGAGCTCTCAAAAAATGCTGAATGTCGATGAATTCATCTTAGTCAGCTAGTCATTGCTTTGTCTAATCCCAAGTCACATCAATATTAATTAACCCGTCAGTTGGAAGTAATGCTCCAATCTGATCACAATTCTAATGTGTAATGCAAAGTCAAAGTATCAAAAAAAAACAGTCGGTAATTAACTTTCAAACTACCAATGTATTAGCAAAATCTGAGTTGCTAAAATTGAAAGGTGGAAACGATGGTAAAGAAATTATCATTGAAGAAGAATTAGGAGGATAAACTGTAAAGTATTGTTGAATACTAGATGAAGTTGCTAGCGCAGCTTCATCTTTTTTATTTAAAGGAAAGGATTATTTCTTTTGATTCTTGGAGTAACCAAGGCTTGCCTGCTACAAGTGAGTTTTCTTCTATTTTTTCATATATATTTTTAAATATTTCAACACTTGGTTTTGGACTGTCAAGTGCATCAGAGATCGCCATGATAAATTTCACACTATTTAAGTAGGACTTGATTAAACTGAGACTTCCTGCTTTGCTTCTCTTTAGAAATTTGATATAGGCCAGATTATAGTCCTTGGCAAAAGAAATGTAGCTGCTATCTTGTTGCCTGATTTTGAAATAGGTAACCGATAGTAAATAGCGGCTTCGAAGTAAGAAATTCTTGGAGTTGAATTTGGCTAGGCTAAGTATATTTAGAGCGGAAAAATATTCTCCTTTGTGAAAATTAACATGTGCAGTTCCATACATTTTGCCTTCAATTCTAAATTCACTTGATAGCAACTGGTGGCAATCATTGATAAATGTTAAAACTAAATCAAATTCTTTTGCATTGTTACCGGTTACGATGATGTTGCCAAAAGTTGCCACAGAAAGTGTTCCGAAATGCGTGTTGTAATGGTTCTTTATTCCTAGTAAATAAAAATTGAATATGGTTTTGAAAAATGAAACTTTGTTGTTTTTATAACTTAGTCGAATTCCTGAATTTAATAAATAGAAATAAATTAATTTTTGATCTTGTGTTGAGAGTAAATGATGTGTGTTTTCAAAATTGTTTTTTGAATCTATAAATTCGGCTGTAGTTTTATTTACGGTTGATCTTACGCGATCTTGATAAAATGAAATTGCTGGAAGTTGAATTTTGGGATTTAATTTATTGAGTGTTTGGGTGTCGACTTGGTTTTTGTAATCCTCCTTTATTACTTTTTTCCTTTCAGTTATTTCAGCTTGGTATTGCCACTTGTGAAGCAAATAAAAATGATCCAAAAATTCATTACCATTTTTTAATATTAGACCTCTCTCCTTAAGGTCAGTGTGCAAGTGAGGAGCATAGTAAATCATGTCGTGACATTGCACAAGGTTTAAATAATCCTCAGTAGATTTATTTGGAATAGTGGTGATCTCGAGAATAATGTCATTTAGAATCTTTCTTGCTCTTTTTGAAGCATTTCTCTTTTCATATTCTTTGGCCAGGATCATCTGCTCCTTATTGTTCTTTTTATTTCTAAGATGTTGATGAACTAAAAACGACTCAATCTGCTTGTTTAATTCTGCCATCAAATTTCTTAGCCACCTATCATTGAATTTCTTTTTTGGGTAAAGCTTTTCGAAAATTTCAGTTTTTGATAGTCCTTTGCTTTCGAAACTAGGGTAACTTTTCTTTAAAATCAAATAAAGCTCGTAGACCTTTTTATTAGAATTACACCAAGGAGAATTGAGCCATTTTCCAAGTGTTTTGACTTCGAATGGGCTTAATAGCCGGAAAGTATCGGCTAATTTACTGCTTTTAACATAATTAATATATGGCAAAATGAAATAAATATTTGTTTAAAATTACAATATATATAGAATAGTGGAAGATAATATGATTTTTTGTGGTCAATAAAATTGTGGCAATTGGTGAATTTTGTCTTTGATTGGATCATTGGACTGGTATACTTTTGAATTTGAAAAGAGATGCTTTGAAAAAGTTTGTAACTGGGAATAAGCGATGTGTAGAAAACCCAATAAACTGTACCAGCGAAATACATCTTAAAAATTATAAAACACGACTGAATTCCCAAAAGAAGCCTGGAAGCGACAAGTACTGCTTGTCACGACCTTTTTGATCAGGACTCGGTTCGATTTGAATCGAGACCTGGTTTTTACCTTATAAAAAACCACTTATGCAGTATCCGCAAATAATTATTCCAACCCGACTTGGTATTCGTTTTGTTAAAGAGAATGACATTCTTGCTTGTAAGGCTAACGGTAATTATACGACACTCTGTCTTCTCGATGGACGACAACATGTGATTACTAAAAAATTGAAAGAAATAGAAAGTACCCTAACTAAAGGAGCGTTTTTTCGAATTCATCATTCTCACATGATCAACCTTAATCATTTGGTGAGTATGAGCAATGGATCGGATATTAAAGTTGTGCTTACGGATGGGTCCGAGTTGGAAGTCTCAAAAAGAAAGCGATCTGATTTTATGGCCATGTTTACGAAGTTTTAACGGCTAAAAGTGTTTTAGCAGACCGCATTGAATCAAGCTATTTGATAGCTTTTACAATTAACTTCCTACTTTAGCTGTCAATAATTGATAGCTTATGTTTTATAGAATATTTTCACTCGGAATTTCCTTTTTATTTCTTGCTCAATTGGCTTTCACCCAAGCACCGGCGAAGCCTACTTCTGCTGAAATATATGACGACATGCTTCGTCTAAATGTATTGGGGTCAGTGCTTTACGTAGCAGCGCACCCAGATGATGAGAATACAAGAATGATCTCTTATTTTTCTAATGAGAAAAGATACCATACCACTTACTTGTCCTTAACTAGAGGTGATGGAGGTCAAAACCTTATCGGCACCGAGATTAGAGAACAACTTGGGGTTATCAGAACACAAGAATTGCTAGCAGCTAGACGTCTCGATGGGGGATACCAGATGTTTTCCAGAGCAAATGATTTTGGATATTCAAAGCATCCTGATGAAACCATGCAGATTTGGAATGAAGACGAAGTTAAAGCAGATGCCGTTTGGGCCATTCGTAAACTTCAGCCGGATATAATTATCAACAGATTTGATCATAAATCTGCGGGAAGAACACACGGTCACCATACCGCAAGTGCAGTAATCTCTTATGATGTATTTGAGAAAGCAGCAGATCCAAAAGTGTATCCAAGTCAATTAAAGTATGTTCAACCTTGGCAAGCGCAAAGATTGTTTTTCAATACTTCTTGGTGGTTTTATGGTTCACGTGAAAAATTCGCAGAAGCCGATAAATCAGATATGGTTGCTATTGATGCCGGAGTATATTATCCATTGCGTGGAAAATCCAATACTGAGATCGCAGCAGAAAGTAGATCGATGCACCAATGTCAAGGTATGGGAAACACTGGGAGTCGTGGTTCTCAAATTGAATATTTACAAATACTGAAGGGTGATCTTCCAGAAAACTCTGATGATCCAATGGTTAATATAAATACCAGTTGGACAAGAGTGAAGGGTGGGGAAGGAATTGGGAAAAAAGTGGATGGAATGATTCAAGATTTTGACATGCTCGATCCAGCTGGTTCGGTTCCAGCCTTATTAGAAATCTATGGTATGATTGATCAATTACCGGATGGTAAATGGAAGTCAATCAAGCGAGCAGAATGCTTGGAGTTGATCAAATCTTGCACTGGATTGTATACGGAAGCAGTAGCTGATTCGCCTAGAATAGTACCAGGTGAAAAGATTAATATTAAAGCAGAAGTCATTCAGCGAATTGGTAATCCTTTCAATTTACAATCTGTTGAAATTTTAGAAGCCGGGGTGAAATTGGAGAAAAATGAATCCTTGAAGGTAAATGAAGGCATTAAATTTGAGATGGGCTTGGATGTTCCCGATGACTACGCAGTGAGCACACCATATTGGCTAATCGAAGAAGCGACGCTTGGAATGTATGCTGTTGCAGATCAAAATATGAGAGGGATTCCAGAAAATCCAGCAGCATTCAATGTTCAATATAATTTTGAATCTGGTGGAAAAACATTTTCCATAGAAGCGCCATTGGTGTATAAAAAGAATGATGCTGTAAAAGGAGAAACGTATTCACCATTTGTAATTACACCACCATTTTCAGTTGGAATTCAAGAAAAGGTGGCCGTCTTTTCAACGAATGATTCGAAGAAAATTCACGTTAAGGTTAAGGCCTTGTCAGAAATAAAAGAGGCTATCGTAAAAATCAAACCGGCGGATGGATGGACCATTACACCAGCAATGCAGTCCCATAGTTTTTCACAAAATGGTGAAGATAAAATCTTTGTATTTAATGTACAGCCACCTTCAAAACAAACTACAGCATTTCTACAAGCAGAGGTTGAATATTCTGGAGGATCTACAGATCAAGAAGTGATTTCTATTGACTACGATCATATTCCAAAACAAACCGTATTGCAGTCGGCTCAGACTAAAGCAGTGAAAATTGAATTGGAAAAATCTGGAAATAATATCGGCTACATTATGGGAGCTGGTGATGAAATTCCAGCAAACTTAGAGCAAATTGGGTATAATGTTGAGCTATTAAATCCTGAATCCTTAGATCCAATACAATTGGCTAAGTACGATGCCGTCATTTTAGGAATAAGAGCATTTAATACCAAGCCAGCCTTAAAGTTTAGCAAATCAGCTTTGATGGAATACGTCAAACAAGGTGGGAATTTAATCGTTCAATACAATACCAATAGAAGATTGGTGACAGAAGATATAGCTCCATATCCAATGAAATTGTCTAGAGATAGAGTTTCAGTGGAAGAGGCGGAAGTAAGATTTTTAGCACCAAATCATCCTGTGTTAAATACACCAAATAAGATTACCCAGGCCGATTTTGATGGTTGGGTACAGGAACGCGGATTGTATTTTGCCAATGAGTGGGATGATGCGTTTACTCCAATACTTTCTGCCAATGACCCTGGTGAAACTCCCAAGGATGGTGGAATGTTAATCGCTTCCTACGGAAAAGGAAATTACATCTACTCAGGTTATTCTTGGTTTCGAGAATTACCGGCAGGTGTGCCTGGTGCCTACCGTTTGTTTGCTAATATGATTTCTTTGGCTGCTGAAAAAAGGCCTTAACCAATAGTAAGATTAATGAATTCAACTCCTGAAAACGAGCGGCCTCCAATCTTTAAGACTTGGAATCAGTTGTACGCTTTTGTTTTGATATTGCACTGCATCATCTTGACGCTTTTCTATTTATTAACTCAAATGTACAGTTAAGATAAAGACACTATGGCAACATTAGACTGGATTGTACTGACGCTGACTTTAGCTTTTATAGTTCTTTACGGAGTTTGGAAAACGCGTAAAGTTGAAACCATGAAGGGATACCTCATGGGAGAACGAGATTTGAAATGGTGGACAATCGGATTAAGTATTATGGCGACACAAGCGAGTGCTATTACTTTTCTTAGCACACCTGGCCAAGCATATACTGATGGTATGCGATTTGCGCAGTTTTATATTGGACTGCCGATCGCCATGGTGATATTGGCTGTATTCGTTCTGCCTATGTACTATCGAGCAAATGTTTACACTGCCTATGAATATTTAGAATCACGGTTTGATTTAAAAACTAGAGTCTTAACTGCTTCGCTGTTTTTAATTCAACGTGGACTTGCAGCAGGAATAACGATATATGCACCAGCGATTATTCTTTCAGCTATTATGGGGTGGAGTTTGTCTCTGACGGTTTTGATTATCGGAGTGATCGTAATATTCTATACGGTGATTGGTGGTTCCAAAGCGGTTAGTCAAACCCAACAATCCCAAATGGTCATTATACTCAGTGGAATGGCCTTGGCTTTTGTAATTATTCTGTACAAGCTACCAGAGAATATTGATTTCTCTAACGCCCTTACGATTGCAGGTGGAATGAATAAGCTGAATGTAATTGATTTTAATTTTAGCTGGGATAATAAATATAATTTTTGGTCTGGAATTTTCGGAGGAACTTTCTTGTTCTTATCTTACTTCGGAACTGATCAGTCTCAGGTACAGCGCTATCTTTCTGGTAAATCGTTGACTGAATCTCGACTAGGATTGCTCTTTAATGGAATATTAAAAGTGCCGATGCAATTCATGGTGTTATTTGTAGGACTGATGGTTTTTGTGTTTTTCCAATTTTCTCAACCACCTATCCACTTTAATAACGACAACTTAGATAGACTAAGAGCTTCTACTCATGTTGAGGATTTGAATTTTCTAGAGGCAGGATATAAGGAGGTCTTTGATGCGAAGAAAATTGCCATTAATGAAATGGTGGCCATAGGTGATAGAGATTCCGAAGCTTATACTTTGGCACGGGAAAAAGTCAATGAGTTGCATCAGAAAGAGAATTATTTGAGGGATGGTGTTAAAGATTTAATCATCACTCATAATCCCGAAGCTGAAACAAATGATAAAGACTATGTCTTCGTTAATTTTGTAGTGAATCATTTGCCAAAAGGAATCATTGGATTGTTGTTGGCAGTAATTTTTTCAGCAGCGATGTCCTCAACATCTTCAGAACTAAATGCATTGTCTACAACAACTGTAATTGATTTTTATAGAAGGATGTTCCGGCCAAATGAATCGGATCAACACTATTTATATGTCGCGAAAGGGTTAACCATCTTCTGGGGACTTTTGGCCCTAGGCTTTGCTGCTTTTGCTTCTCTTTTCGACAATTTGATTCAAGCTGTGAACTATATTGGGTCGCTATTTTATGGTGCTATATTAGGCGTATTTTTAGTTGCTTTCTTTTTCAAAAGGGTAGGGGCTACTCAAGTGTTTATCGCAGCAATTGTTACAGAAGTATTTATCATTGGAGTTTCAATTGCAGAACGTTTAGATTATATCGACTTTGCATATTTGTGGCTAAATGCCCTAGGCTGTTTGATGGTGATGTTCCTCTGTCTTGTTCCAATTAATGTTGGAAACAACAAGGATAAAATTTCATTGAGTAAAAAGTAGGTTGATAAACCTTCAATTTCGATTGAATAGATTTTCTATTATAGATAAGTCTGGTTCATAAAAATTATGACTTAGGCTTTAAGCTCGTGGAGGTTCTATTGACCACCCGCTTGCCATGAAAGTTCTAACCAAAGGATCAGTAATGGCTCCATCTTTTTCTGTTTTAACATCATTGGAATTCAAGATGATTTTTTCAGTAGCGACCATAGCCCCATAAACCATCCCAAAAGTAGCTACTAGTAAAATAATCATAATAAATGTGCCCAGGTCAAAAACAACACTAAAGTATACTGGAATAATGAAAATAAGTGGGATGCCAAGAAATAGAACGATGTAAGTGGCAGTTTTAGATCTGCTATGTAACTTACGGCAATTTGAACATCTTGGAATTCCTATTTTGACTTTATTAAATTTTACATTCCGGAAAACTACAAGATTGGTTCTGTCTTTGACATTGTACAAGTCGTAAAAACAATTGTCTTCCATTAGATTATTATTCAAACCTGTTTTACAAAAAGTACATTTCCGTATTTTTGGTTCAAACCTTTTTTTGCGTTCGTTGAACGTATGCGTTTCCATATCGCTAATGTTGTCCAGCTAAGATAAATAATCTTAGTGATTTAAGTTGATTTGTGGGTATTCATTATGCTGACTAAAAGAATAAATGACTTTTTAATTATTCGTTTTATTTTGTAAAATTGGTTGGATAAAACAAATATGAAAATGTTGTCTGATCTTTTATTTTAATAGTTCTATTGCTCTTTCTAAAATATAGTCTTTGTTATCTGAAATCGAATTATCAAAATCGATATATTCATCTGGGGGAATTCCAATTCCAGCATAATTGATGTCATTAGGCGCCAAGCATTTTTCAAATGTCAGAGTGTATTTCCAACCATTCAACATTTCTCTTCCCATTACAGATCCTTGAGTGTTAGCAGTAGTATCCCCGATTATGGTTAAATTATCTAAAAGTTTTGCGCCAATAGCAAATCTTTCTCCAGCGCTAACCGTAAACCTGCCATTTAAAACGACTACTTTTTTAGAATAAAAGATGTTTGGGTCAGGTTCTATGAACCATTTATATTTGTCATCAAATCCACTTAAAGTTCGATTTTGGGTGGTGTGCCATGCCAGCCGTTTATTAGTTAATTTATTCAATAAATTTTGGGCATTATAAACACTTCCTCCATCATTTACTCTTAAGTCAATTATTAACCCTTTTGTATTTGAAAACTTATTAAATACTGATTTGAATATTTCATTATTGGATTGCTCATCTCCCTTAAAATCTGCGCAAAAGAGATAGCCTATACTATCATTAAGAAAGGCAGATCTGATTTTGTTGCTATGTATTTCTATTTCCGTTAAGTACGATTCAGCAATTGATTGATCAAAGTTTTTTTCATAGCCCAAATGGTCTATGGTGTACATCGAATCAAATGTAGTCAATAACCAAATGTGAGGATCACGAAATTCTTGGAGTATTTCGCTTAATGATTGGAAATATTCCGCTTCAGTCATGTCCTCAGAAATTACTTTTCTATATGATGTTCCTAGACTATCCCAATTGATGTTCCTTGAGTCAATAGATGCAGAATATTTAGAAACGCTTTCATGTAATTCATTAAAAGCTTCTAACTTGCTATAGTCAAATGCTTCTTTTCCGCAAGCTGTAAACAGCAATAGAATTACTACAGTTGATAATTTAGGTAACATCTTATTGGTATATTTATATTCTGAACTTTTTCAGGAAAATTAATGCTATAGTAATTAAAGCCAATGGTACTTTGTAAGTTTAATCTATCTGTTAAATTTAAATGATATAGCATATTTAATTCAAAGAATATCCATTGATTAAAAAGAACATTCCATTTTCCATACTTTAATAAACTAGTTGGTCCTTGGCGATTGAAGTCATCCAAGAATTCTTCGTCAAAAGTTAAAGATGGTTTTCTATTAATATATCCTAGTAAGGGCACAGATAACTGAGGAAGGATGAAAGATTTGGAATTGATATTTATTTTGCGTGCGAAGGAAAAATTAATACTGTTCTGAGATTCCCAACTGAAACCTCCTAAGAAGTCATATTCTCGATAGAAAAAATTACTTTTCAATTCTCCGCCAATGTAGTTATTCGTTGAATTGCCGACTTTTCTAAGCAATTGATACCTTAATGTTACTTTCGCCCAATCAACCAGTTTCGTTTTTGCTCGGGATTTTAAGGGGTAGTTATTAGTAAAAAAAGGTAGAATAAATTGAACTTCGAAGTGGTTGATCCAGTTTTCTGATAACTTAAATCCATTCACTCCCACTGGCAGACCAAAACCTGTATAGTTTAACGGTGAAGCCGAATCATCTTTGTTGGAAATAAAGTCAAATCCTCCACCAAGTCCAATTGACATTGGGGTGTTTTCTATTTGTCCAAAAGTGACTATCTGATTAATCAGTAAGAGGTATATTAATATAATTTTTTTCATCAATTATTTTTAAAATTCCATATTATTAGAATAGCTATTCAATAAGTTTGTCTCTTAAATCACGTTAATGAAATATTGATTAAAATATGTTTAAAATTAAATTCGAAAGATTTTTAGAATGCTTTTAACAAATTTATTAGTTTCCTTTAAATTATGATTCGATTCCTTTTTTGGTCTTTTTTACTGCCTAATTATTTAGTGGAATTATGATGGTGTAGGTTGTTCCGTTCTCATTATTTATGTCAAGGTTGGCTTTTAACTTTTTGGCAAAGGATTTAATTAATCGCATGCCCAGTGACTTTGAATTATTTTTTGTTGCTTCCTTGCTAATTCCAATACCATTATCTTTTATCACCAAATCAAGCATTTTATTTTGCTGTTTTAGTCGAACAGAAATTATTCCGGAATCTTTATCTGTGAACGCATGTTTGAACGCATTGCTAACTATTTCAGTAGTGATTAAGCCAAGCTGAACAGCCATGTCTAATTCAACATTCAGAAGATCAACTTTAGAATCGATAGTAATATCCTTTCCTTTTACAAAATAGGTATTGTCCAAGCTGTCTAATAAGTCAGAAAAATAGACTTGAAGGTTAACCGACTTTAGGTTTTCATCTCCATAAATATTTTTATGCAAAAGAGACATTGAAATAATTCTGGACTTACTGGCAATAATCGCCTCTTTGGCCTTATCATTGGAAATGGTTCTTGATTGTAAGTTTAACAAAGAAGCAACCACTTGCATGTTGTTTTTTACTCGATGGTGAACTTCTTTTACTAAGAATTTATTCTCCTCCAGTGTTTCTTCTAGCTTTTTATTTTTGTCAATTAATAATTGGTTTAATTTTTTTCTTTGCGAATAAAAATTCCAAAGCAACAATGCTGTCAAAAGAGCAATACCAAGTACGGCCAATAATAGATGCCTTAATTTCTTTTCTTGTCTAAGATTTTCTTCAACGGCTTGGTTTCTTTCATTCAATAGCGAAACTTGTTTCTCGTTTTCCTCTTGAATGATTTTCTTTTCGAGCTTTCCAACTCTATCTGCAATGTCTTCCTTGAAAATTTCTTTCCGAAGACTATCCGCTAGATACAAATCACTATAAGCTTTTTTATAACTACCTCTTTCAGCCATTTCAAGACTATAGGCTTCCGCCATATCTAAAATATTTTTTTTACGATTGGAGGCTATGTACAACGGTCGGAGCTTTTTAAGAGCGGCTAATGCTTCATCGTTACGGCGCAGTTTTTTTAAAGCTGCAAATTGGTATAAGTAAGCGTCACCTATATGTTCGGCGATTTTAGTTCTCTTTGACATCATCAATGAACTGTCAGCATAGGCTAATGCTGATTGGTATTCTCCTTTTCTAAGCGCCTTACTATGGGCAAAGGCATAACCATAGTTTCGAGTCTTAGGAGTTTTACTGTTGAGATATAGTGGGATAAAAATGGAGGAAAGTTCATCTGCTCTTTCAAATTTTTCTAGAGCTATTAGAGAAGAATGCAAATTGGCCATGATGCTTCTGACACGTCTTTTTTTTCCATTGGCCTTAAAATAGGCATCCAAGAATTCTTCCCCAATTTCAATTGCTTTGTTGTGATTTTCAATAACCCGATAAGCAATGATCAGTCGGTTGGTGACATCAAGTAGTTCCTCTACCGGCATTAAATTCAATTGGATGGAGCGTGCTGCATAAAGTTGTTCTATTCCTTTGTAAGGATTGCCCTGTACTCTTTGCAAATAACCGTAATGAATGTGCGCTTTAGCGAGATTAGCACTGTCTTTTGTTTCGGACCAATAGTTCACATTTTTTTTCATGTGCTTCTCGGCTAACTCAAAATTGCCGATATTAATATGGGCAAGCCCTAATCTCATCCCGCTTTGGATTCGAAGACTGTCAGAGTTAACCTTTTCTGAAAGTTGAAGGGCCCGTTGACCGTAGTAAAGACTTAGACTATCACTATACCTTAATATGTCCCAAGATAACTTGAGGTATCCACGAATCTTATTGGTATCAATAGTTTCTGCAATAATCCTTGATTCTTCTGTAAGATATTTCTGGTAATATTTTTCAGAAAAGGAATTTTGATACTTTATAATTTCCTGAGCATTTATCAATATAGGACAAAGAAATAGAATTGTAATGAATATGGATTGCCTGAAAGCGTTGTCGGCTTTCATTCCTAAATAATTCCTTTGTGACTTAAAATTATATGACATTTAGCATTGATACTTGGTCAAATGTTGCACCTTTGACAGACAAGATACTGATATTTGGAAAAGAAAGAACTACCGCTTATAATACTGGCCTTCGTCTGCATCTACATTATTTGGGGATCGACATACCTTTTTAATAAATTGTTGGTTGTAGAGCTTGCACCTTTCTTGATTGGAGCGGTAAGATTTACTATTGCTGGACTGGTCGTAGTGGTCTTATCTTTGGTTTTTTCTGATAATAAAGATATCACAAAAGGGCAATTGTTGAACTGCGCAAAGGCCGGATTCTTTTTTCTTACCACCGGCAATGGAATAGCAATTTGGGCATTGCAATATATGGATACTGGTCTAGTTGCTTTATTGATCTCAGCTCAACCATTGGTCCTTATATTTATGATGCGATTATTGGAGAAAAAGAAGATTCAATTTCGCTCAATGGTAGGAATAGCCTTGGGTATACTTGGAATTTATTTATTGGTAAGCCAAAACTCTATTGAACAACATCCAAGACAATGGATGGGAATAATGGCAATCTTCATTTGTTTAATATTTTGGGGCTATGGAAGTTTATTTGTAGCAAAAGCAAATCTACCAAGCAATTCCTTAATTTCTACAGGTTATCAAATGTTATTTGGCGGATTAATGATGATATTGATTAGTGTGCTACTGGGGGAAGATACCTCTAGGGTTTTAAGGTTAAGTGTGAATGGTCAGTGGTCAATGGTTTATTTAATACTCTTTGGTTCGATTGCGGCGTTTACTGCTTTTAATTATCTGCTTAAAAAAGTTTCTCCAGAAAAAGTGGCTACCAGTACCTATGTAAATCCTGTAGTCGCAATGATCTTAGGAGTTTGGTGGTTAGGGGAAAAGGTGTCCACCTTGTCACTAATTGCCTCCGTTATTTTGTTGTCAGGCGTATGGTTTATTAATTCAACTAAAAAGAAAATTGTAAAGGATTGAAACAAGACCGAGGATTTTAGGCGCTTTGATCACCTTCAATGTTTTTTCTAAATGCGATAACCAAATTGTTTATTGACTTTAATTTTGCTTAGGTTAATACCGCTATTAGCTTAAATTACTCATTTAATTCCTATCTTAGTATATGTAGTCTAAAGTGAATTTTATGCGCCTCATACTGTTACTTTTATTCATTCAATCTTTTGTATCTGCTCAATCAGAATTTGCACCAATCGGTGCCGAGTGGTATTATCAGTATCAAGATTATATTTCTCCATATGGACTTGGATACTTTAAATATGAATGTGTTGGAGATAGTTTGGTAAAAGGTCAAGTCTGTAGACAAATTGAAAATATGAGAGTACAGTCCGATTCGACTGTCTTACCTGGTGCTCCAATATTTGTGTTTGAGCGAAATGATACGGTTTTTAGGTATTCCTATGAATTAGAAGACTTTCATATTTTAATGGACTATTCTGCAGAAGTGGGCGATACCCTTTTAATTCAACCAGGTTATATTAATATTCATAAGGATTCAATATTTGTTGTGGAAGAATTAACAACCGAAATTATTGACGGAGTCCCTTTGAAAAAATGGAGATTGAACACTGGAATTTGTGGTGTATATCAAGATTACTACGAAAAAATTGGTAGTCCGTTTGGTTTTGACCCTACGGCCTATTGTATCATAATTGTTGATATTGATATTAAAATTAGATGTTATTCAGACAGTGAAATAAGTATCCAAATAATCGATAGTCCTTGCGACGGAATTCTTTCTAATGTTGAAGAATTAAGTGTTGATAAACTGGAAATATATCCGAACCCAACTGATTCATATTTAAGCGTAAATTGGAATACTACATTGAAGTACGATATTGAATTGATCGGTCTTCAAGGAGAAGTTTTAAGTTTAATAACTGCAGCAGAAAGTGGAGTGACGCTCGACCTTGAAGATTTCAGAGCGGGTATATATTTAGTAAAGATCACTGATGAATTTGGACGTTTTACACAACGTAAAATTATTAATCAATAGAAGTAGGGTCGACGTTTTTAATTCTTAATAGGCGTTTTATCATTTATGAATATCCCCCAAAAGGGTGAGATATGTTACCACCTTGATGTTTAGCTTTGTAGAATGAAAAAGCTATACGCACTTACCGCGCTATTTATTTTCGCCTTTAACAGTATTGTTTTGACGCAATCACTCCTAGAAGATTCATTGGCATTAGTTGCTATTTATGAAAACTGTGATGGAGTAAATTGGAGCGGGTCAGCTAACTGGTTAAACCAACCTTTGGTAGAATGGGAGGGGATAAAGATTACATCGGGCCGTGTTTCAGAGTTAAAATTTATTGGCAAAGGATTGAAGAATTTCATGCCAGATAATATCTACGATCTAACTGCTTTGAAAATGTTGGAATTTAGAGAAGGAAATTGTGAATGGGAACTTAGTGATCAAGTAGAAAATTTCAAAGTTATGGAAGATTTATTCTTGAATAGTTCGAAGTTGACCATCGATGATATGGCCGTCTTTTGTTTGGTGCCTAGTCTGAGTAGAATAATATTAACCGGTGCTCAAGGAACTATTGATCTACCAGATTGTATAACCGAAATGCCCTTAACTAGATTAAGTCTTGGAGACATGGAATTTGAGCAAAGTACAATTCCTAAAAGCATCGGAAATTTTTCGGATATGAAAATCATGTCAATGCGGGACCTAGGCTTGACTGGTGAGATTCCAATTGAAGTTTGCAATTTAATGGACTTAAGATCATTTAACCTAAGTGAAAATGATCTTTCAGGAACACTTCCAGAATGCTTTTTGTCTGAAGCAACTACGCAGGTAAACTTGATCGATTGCGGATTGTCCGGAGATTTTCCTTTTCAGTCTTTTGGACCAAACCTAGGGATTACTAATATCAACGGCAATAATTTTACTGGAGATATTGGTCTAATGCCAGATGCTCCTGGAGCTTATGGAATAAATTTTTCAGGCAATCAATTTTCAGGAACTTTTGATGCTTCAGTTTTTGATAAAGAATGGTTATTAAGGGTTTTGGTTAACAATAATAATCTTTCAGGATTGGCGAATTGGTCAGGGTTTGGAGATAGAATGGCGGAGTTGGACGTTTCAGGCAATCGATTAAACTTTGATGATTTGGAGCAGGTCGATTTTGCGGATGATGTGGAGTTTTATTATGCTCCTCAACAAGTTTTGTATAAGGATACTTCCTATCAACTTTTAGTTGGTGAAAATATTTCTTTAAGCTGTGAAGCAGGAGGGACTAACACCAATTTCCAATGGTTTAGAAATGGGGAGGAAATAATTGATGCCAATAATGATGAATTGGTTTTAAACAATCTTCAAATTGCTGATTTGGGAGATTATCACTGTGAGGCAACGAATGATAATTATCCTCTTCTTCAGTTAAAAACTGGAGTAAATTCTTTGTTAGTTACTAGTTCAATAAAGCAACCAAAGTTTATTGAACTTTTGGCTTTTCCCAACCCCACTGAAAATAGAGTAGAAATACCCTATGATAATTCAATCGAAAGTTTCTCAATTATCAACTTTATTGGCCAGATTGTCAAAGCAGAAATTGCGATTGAAAAAAACAAAATTGTTGTTGATTTATCTAGTCAGTTTTCTGGCCAATATTATCTTTTGCTCCAAACTAAATCCGAAATATTTAGAGTAAAATTGACTAAAATGTAAGTTTAGAAGCCTTTATTGGTGAAAATTTTAACATTTCTGGTAATTTTGAGTAAACAAGTATTGGGACTCAAAACGCCAGTTTGGTTAGAAAAATTACAAAGAGACTCTTGCTCTTATCATTGTTTAACATAAACTATATTAGTTTATGTTTAGGATCTGAATTGTTATCAAATTTGGACTCCTTAAATCAGTTGCTCTATTCGGAGCAAGAGGATTCCATTCGTCAAAATATTATACTCAAAATAATTGATCAACTTCCTTTCAATAATTTACAAGAAATAGAAAAGTACAAGAAGCAATATGTTCAAATCTCAGAAATCAATAATGAAGCACAGGGAATTGCTGAAGTTTACAAATTGATTGGAGAAAAGTATCTTGATAACGGCAAGACAAAGGAAGCGGCTGAAACATTTTTTGAGTTCAAAGAAATCATGGCAGCGTCCCGAAACCAGGAAGGTTTGGCATATGCCACTTTTCTCTTAGGAACAGTTGCTTTGGAAATGGGAGCAGTAGAAGATGGTATACTTCAAATGAATGAATCATTGCAGATTTATAAAAATTTGCCAAAAGTATCTAAAGAGCAAGCCGGTGTTCAAAATTATTTAGGAATTTATCATAGGAACAAAGGAAATTATAATGAGGCAAAAAATTGGTTTGATAAATCTTTGCAAACTGCCCTTGAATTTAATGATTCTCAATTAGAGTCCAGTGTCTATAATAATATTGGCAGGTTGTATAGAAAAAAGGCCGTCTATGATTCAGCGCATAATTATTATTTAAAATCCTTAGAGATAAATGAAAGGATGGATGACAAGAAGAATATTGCTTCGAGTTATAACAATCTTGGAAACATAGCGCAAATTTCAGGTGATCTCGAAAAGGCGCTGTCTTTTTATATTACCTCATTAGAAATAAAAGAGGAACTTGGTTTTCCACGAGGAATTGGGATAAGTTATCATAATATTGGTGCAGTTCGATTTGATCTTCAGGAATTTGGATTGGCCAAAAAAGATTTTGAGAAGTCTTTGGAAATTGCCAGCAAATTCGATTACAAATTTCTAGTCGTTCACAATTTTCTAAAATTGGGAAACGTAGAGAGGGAATTAGGAAATGTCCAGAAAGCAATTGAACTTCATTTAAAGGCGATAAAAAAATCAGAGGAACTAAATTTTGAACAGGGCCAAATAGAGGGGAAGGCGTATTTGGGGGAAGATTATTTTATAAAAAAGGATTTTGGAAATGCATTGGACACTTATCAGTCGTGTTTGGCGATGGCTGAAAAAAATAATAGAAAAAATTATATCAGCATATCTTTGGTTTACATTGCCAAGTGTTTTATGGGTATTCAGGAGTTGACACGAGAAGGAGAAGAGATTACGTTTGAAGAATTATTACAGAATAGAAATATTGAATCTTTGCTTTTAAGGGGTACGAGAATCGCCAAGGATATTGATGCTAAGGAAAACATGACTGCGTCATTTCAAGCTCTGCAAGAATTTTATAGGAGCAAAAATGAATATCAAAAAGAAGCTCAAGTAAGCAGGGAATATATGGCTTATCGAGATTCTATTTTTGAATTGCAGCGGGTGGAATCTATTGCTGAATGGAGCACCAAATACGAGACGGCGGAAAAGGAGAAAGAAATTTCTCTTTTAGAAAAGGAAAAAGAATTGCAAGAAGTGCGAGCGAAAAGTAGTCGAAATAAATTATTAGCAGGAATGGTCCTTCTCCTAATTATGAGTGGAGCAGGCTTGATCTACTTTAATCTTCAAAATCAAATGAAGAGAAGGAAGCAGATCGAAAGTCTTAGAACCAAAATTTCAAGTGACTTACATGATGATGTCGGATCAATGCTTTCGGGTTTGGCTATGCAGGCAGAATTATTGCAAATTTCAATGCCAGAAGCTGATCAAGATAAACTGTTGAGAATAAGTACCATGGGTAGATCGGCCATGTCGAGAATGAGAGATGCAGTTTGGGCAATGGATGCTCGTAAAGATAAATTTTCAGATTTATTAGATAGAATGAACGAGTTTGCTGAGGAAACATTGGTGCAAGCTGACATTGCTTTTAAACTAAATTATTCGGGTATTGATCAAGACAAGATCATAATGCCAGATGTTAGACAATCAATATACTTGATATTTAAAGAATCTTTAACGAACATCATCAAACATGCTGAACCTACCAAAGTCGTTATATCACTAACGAATTCAAAAGATGATTTTTGTATGAGCATTAAGAACGACGGAGTCGTTCCTGATAAAAATTACAAATCTTCAGGCTTGGGAACCAGTAATATGAAAATGCGCGCAGAAAGTATCGGTGGTAGTATAACTTTCGATAAGTCGGATGGATTTGAAGTGTTGCTCAAATCATCTCCTTTATCATAAACGAATAAAACCAAATGGAACAAATTGATCTTGCTATAGTAGAAGATGATCCAGTAATTAAAGAAAGCCTGGAAACACTTTTCGAAATGAATCGAGCTATTCAACTAAAAAACGTTGCAGGTTCTGTGGAAGACTTTATTGCGGTATTTGATAAATTTAAATCTGATGATATCGGAATGGTTTTACTAGATATCGGTCTGCCAGGGATGTCAGGTCTGAAAGGGATATCCATTATTAAGGAAAAATTCCCAAATGCAGATATCGTGATGTTCACCACTTTTGAGGAAGAAGAAAAAATATTTGAAGCCTTATGCAAAGGAGCAACTTCTTATATCTCAAAAAGAACTTCTTTAATGAAGTTAACAGAAGCTTTATTTACAATTAAGCGAGGAGGTTCTTATATGTCGCCATCGATTGCTCGGAAAGTGGTTCAATTTTTTGCTCCTAAACCTAAAGTAGAAAGTTCATCCTTATTAACTAGCCGCCAATTAGAAATTGTAGATAAGATTGTGGAAGGATTGAGTTACAAAATGGTGGCAGATAATTTATCAATCTCAATTGAAACAGTGAGATATCACATCAAAAAAATATATAAATTACTACATATTAATAGTAAAGGAGAACTAATAAAGAAAAGTTTAGATGGGGAATTATAGCTGTTGGTTAGGTGCCGCTCATGCATTAAGCAAAGTTGTTTTCCACAACAAACGTTGGTTTTAAAACTGAAAATTAGAAGGGACCTTTGATTATTTGAGATTCAACTTCAAGTCTTAGATGTTGATCATCTTTAAAGAAATATAACGTTCCATTTCCAAAATTAATTACGGTAGAATAGTTTTTCCAAATCGCAGGCCACCCCATCCAATTTTGTACAAGACCAAGAGTTTCATAACTATTTTCATTTCTATTGTAAAGAACATATTCATTGCCATAAAAGAAAGCAAAGATTTCTTTTTTCCAATAACAAACTGCATCTAACTGACCTTTCCATTTATTTGGCAATCCAGTCCAGTCATTCCGCTCAATAACTGCAGAATTAACTAAATTATATAATAGATATTTTTGTTTTGTAAGTAATATCAGATGCTCAGAATCCCAGGCGGCAATTGCTTCTTGAATATTGTTAATACCAACTGATTTATTGTTTATTGATGATAAATTGAGAATTTTTGAAGCAGGTGAGTTTTCGAGTATGAAGTATTGAATGGTGTTAGCACTGAAGAAAACTAGATTGTTCTTGATTGGATTTACGCTGGTATCATTAATAATTTTATTGACTTTTTTTCTCAGAATTTTTTGTGCAAAAACATTGGTTTGAAGTTTAGCAATGAGTGTTAGCACGTTGTATGGTTTTAACGATTATTAAGCAATTTTCAAATAATTTATTTCTGTGGAGTGGTCAGGTAGTATATGTTTTGATTTTGTAGGGCTTTAATTTCTTGAGAAAATTTGGAATTATAAGCATCTAATTTCTATGAAGCTTATAATTCCAAAAATCAAATCCTTAGTATTTACTAGTTACCTCTTCCTCGCTTTGGCGCAGGTTTTTTTGGCAAAGGTCTGGATTGTGGTTTTTTCTTAACAACAGGATTCTGGTTAGAGGGCCTTGGCTTATTTGCACCAGGAACTTGTTGTGGTTTAGCCATTATTGGTTTATAGGCAGGTGCACCCGGATTGGCTTTTGGTTTAACAGCTCCTTGAGCGCCTGTTGCCTTCGGTATCTTTCCCATATATCTACTTGGATCATTACCATTGGTTCTAGGAGCGCCTCCAGCTTGTCCAGGAGCTTTTACTTGCCCCTTGGGAGCCGCCGGTATTTTTCCCATATATCTATTCGGATCATTACCATTGGTTCTTGGAGCACTACTAACTTGCCCAGGAACTTTTACTTGCCCTTTAGGAGCCACTGGTATATTGCCCATTGCCGGAGACTTTACCGGCGCACCAGAATTATTCATAGCTTTTCTCAAATCACCTTTTACCGCAGCATTTCCTGCTGCTCTTTGCTGACCTATAGATTGCTGAGGAGCATTTCCATTAGGAGTATTTGGCAAGCCGGAATATTGAATTTTGGGTTTGGCTGGTGTCCCTGATTGATTGTTTAATGCCGGCGCTTTACCATAAATTACTTTGGGAGTTCCGGGTGTTGCCTTTTGCCCTGGTTGTGGTGAAGGCGCCTTCCATTTGGTTTGACCTAGATCTTTTCTTGGAGGAACCATTGGTGCTGGACCAGGATTCGGCGTAAATTTATTAGGTGCTTTAGATTTGTTTTGATCAGGGGAAGGTAAAGGTCCATATTGATTTTTAGGATTCTTCGGATCGTAACCTGGATGAAGCAATCCAGACTTTACATTCTCAGTTTTTTTGATAGTTGTTGGATGCGTTTGATCCAATTTTTCCAGAGCATCAATTGCGAATAATGTATTCGCAGAAAGCTGATTTTGAATTGGCAAAAAGCAAAATGCTAGAATTGCCATTTTAATAATATTATTCATGTTGAGGTAATTTAAGATTTAGATTTGAAGCCTATTGTCTTCTTTTACTAGTGGATTTTTTTGGTGTAGGTTTTTTAACTAATCCACTTTTTACGTTTTGAGTTTTATTTAATTTTTTTGGATTGGTTTTTTTCGGTCCAGTTGTCGTTGTAGATTTTTCCGGTGGTGCTTGTCCGTAAGGATTGGTTAATTTTAACCCAGGAGCCTTACCATATTGGCCCGGCGTTTTTTCCTTAGGTGGAACCGCTCCGTATTGATTTTTTGGAGCCTTATAATTTTCCGGAGGTGGCAATTTACTATAGTTAGAATTATTCGCTGGCTTTTCTGCTGGTACTTGTCCATAAGGACCAGTAGATTTTTGACCAGGTACTTGTCCATATTGACCTGGCGTTTTTTCCTTAGGCGGAATCGCCCCGTATTGATTTTTCGGCGCCTGATAGTTATCCGGAGGTGGCAATTTGCTATAGTTAGAATTATTCGCTGGCTTTTCTGCTGGAACTTGTCCGTAAGGACCAGTAGATTTTTGACTTGGTGCTTTGCCATATTGACCTGGCGTTTTTTCCTTAGGAGGAACTGCCCCGTATTGACTTTTTGGCGCCTTATAGTTTTCAGGAGGCGGTAGTTTACTGTAGTTAGAATTATTGGTTGGTTTTTCAGGCGGGATTTGACCATAAGGATTAGAAGGTTTTGCCTTCGCTCCTGGTTGAGGGGATGGTGCCTTAAATTGAGTTTCTCCTAAATCTTTTCTGGGGGGTACCGGTGGCGCCGGCAATTTGGGTTGCTGTGGTTGAGGGGATGGTGCCTTGTATTGGGTTTCTCCTAGATCTTTTCTGGGGGGTACCGGCGGAGCCGGAAGGGTAGTCTGATCATAAATATCTATTGCTGCATAGTCAGCAGTAGCAAATGTTGAATTACGATCAACTGATGACTTTGCAAAAACACTTAATTGCATCCCTAGGAGGCAAATAAATAGTGAAATTGATATTTTCATTTTGGAATTGTTTTAGAGTTTTATGCTATAACTGCAAAGATAGTCTGAAGCTTGTCTTGATGCGACCACATGTTCATGTGGTATTCCAACGAATTCAGAATTGAAGAGGAGATAACCTTACACAGAAACCAGAAAGAAACTGTACGAAGGTTATTCCTCTAAACCAATTCTTGCTAAATCACTTTATTTTACTTGGACGACTTCAAAAGCAAAACTGTTATTATTTGTGTCTCTCATGTTTTCCGGAAACGGTTCAGTAAATTTTATATATGGACTAATTTCGGCCACCGTAAATTTCATTCCGCAAATTCTTGGTTTGTTCGGATTGAAACTAATGCCATGTGCATTCCTTACCGTTTGATTGGGCAATACGATTATTTCCGATCCAACTTTCAAATCTAATCCACCACCACCTTGTACTTGATCAGTATATCTGAAGTACATCATGGCTCTTGGACCTTCATAGGATACAGCCACATCTGCCTTGGCAAATTGATTTCGCCATTGTGCGCTATGCCAGCCGTCTTGAATGGGACCTAATTCAATCTTTCCATTTTCATTGTGAAGAAAAGTATTTGACAATCGATTCTGTAGTTTGTAGCATCGGGTTCCAGCTACAGGAATAATTTTCCAATGAGCACTTTGAGAACCAGGACCAACAGATACTGAAGTTTCAAGCTTACCATCTTTAGAAACGAGATAGGAATTATCTATTCGATTCTTTAACATTTTGTATCCATCCTTTCCTTGAACAACCGCCCATTGTGCACTATGCCAGCTATTCTTTCTTAGAGATGATACTTCAACGGGACCATATTCTTTATGTAAAAAAGTTCCTTTCCAACGATTTTGAATATTTACAAATGTTTCATTACCATTGTTGCTTGTTACGCTCGAAGCGGTATTTCCAACATTTGCATTGGCACGAGTTGAATTGGCTGGCGCTGTATTTTGACTTTCTTTTTTTGATTTAGAAACGCGATCCATTAACGATTGAGCTTCAACTTGCTGTGCAAAAAAGCAAAGTGTTAAAACTAGAATTATTATATTTTTCATTGTAACTATTTTTAAATTTTAGAATTAGTAACTTTCTACTTTAAGTTTGCGAGTTACCTTAATGGCTACTTCTACTTTATCTCCATCCTCATCAAAGTCTAAGTAAAGTATTTTGCCGGCGTTGCCCACAGTTTTAAGATCTACAGAAGCAGAATCGTATCCGAGCACATCATCTTTACTTGAATCATCATCTTCCCACATAGATCCAGATACCTTTAATGTTGCTGATTTACCTTCTGGAAGTGTAACTACAAATGGATCTCTCATGGTGTAACCTCTGGTTGCTTGTTCGGTTAATTCCCACGCGTCATCCTCATCAATGTCCAATACTGTTCTGGTATTGTTGCCACAAGAAAATTTTACATGACCATAATATTCATTTGCAGAACCAGCTTCTCCTCCACTTACTCTAATACACTTCATGTGAATAATGCTCACATCGTAGTCATATTCCAAAGGCTTTAAATCTCTAAAAAAATTATTGCCTTCTAAGTCAACTTTTGCGGGAAGTTTCATTCTGTTGACGACATATTCATGCATTACAGCTTTTAGTATTTCCGCTTTCTTTTCAATGTCTTTGTCATCTGGAAAAAATTCTTTGGTCAATAGATCTGAAATTGGCATCAAATCTAATTTTATTGGAGCGGGAGCAGTTTCAATATTTGAATTCCACTTCTGATAATCATTCGCATTTCCCCCGGTAATATAGGTTCGGGCTGATAGATTAGAGCTCTTTTGACCTTCTGAGCCTGCACTGCTATAATTAAATTCGGCATTGGCTCCTACTTCTACTGCTTTGATTGCTGCGGTTACACTTGTTTCAAAACCAGCTTTTGTCATTCTAGCATTTTCATAATTAGTTCTAGTTAGCTCGTATAAAGAAATGAATCTACCTCCAAATGTTACAGACTGCGTTAAGTGTGTTCCAAAACTTTTAACAATGTTAGAATAGGCCGATTTTACAGAACTAAGAGCTGTTGGAAGCTTATCACCTTTCTTTTCAGGTAAAGTAATAGCGGGCATAGAAGAAGGCACTTTCAGTTGTTCTATAAGTCGTCTGAAATTTTTATCCAATTTTAAACGATACTTCTGATTGGTCTTGTTGTCTATCCAAGTTTTATTTAATGTCACCTTGTAAAGTTCATTCGAAGCCTGCTTATAAGTGTACACCTTTTCAGTTCCAAAAGAACTACTATTCATTTGCGACATACTAGCACTAGCAGAACCGGATGCAATTCCTGGTACCGAAACACTTCCACCAATGGATCCTCCAAATGTAGAACTGAATTCTCCAAAGGTTTCTATGGTTTTGGTACTTTCAATAGTTTCACTAGAACCGATACTTTCAAACTTGGATCCAAATGGAATGATGTATTCACTTTGATTACCAGCAATTTCATCTGAATCAATTAGTTCAATTGCAGACATTCTTGCTCTTCTAGATTTATTGACTTGAAGCGGATCGACATACAGAATATCAACCCCAGTGCCGATCCAGTTTTTGGCCGCCAATGGTCTAATTGATGCAATCGTTGATGCTGCAAAAGTTAAATTCATCAATTGCATTGTAAAAGGTTTGTAGTCATCTCTATACTCACTAGGAAAAGGTCCCGTTGGTCGAATAGGGTCCTCCTCCACCATAGGAGCTGCTACTTCTTCTTCCATTCCTTGGGTGGCTCTTCCAGCTCTTACCATTCTTGGATCTGCTGAAGCCTGCTGAACTGGCTGACTTGTTTGCATTACAGTTGATTGCCCTGGTGCAGGTAAAGAAATTGCTTGTTGATTTGCCGAAGGATTGGCTCCTGGAGGAGGGAAATTTCCAACCATAGTTCTTCCTTCATTAATTGATGTGGGTAGCGAAAAAGCTCCACTTTGTTGGTCAAAAATAATGTACTCCGATCCGCGGAAAAAATAGATAGATCCGTTTTGCACGTTGATTGCTGCATCTATAGTATTATTCCAATGCGCGGGAAGTCCCCAAGTTGCTAAGTTTGTTACAGGTCCATATGCTTGAGTATTGGAATCATAGGTAATAAATTCTTGGCCATAAAAAAGATAGATCAAGCCAGGCGACCAATCTACGGCGGCATCGATTTGATTGTTCCAATTTGGTGGCAATCCGGCCCAAATATCTCCTCCTGTGATGCTCTTTGTATTAATATCTAAAGTCAAGAAACTTGAACCACTAAATAAGAGGATGGTCTGCCCATCAAAAGAGGCAGCCGCCGTAATCCCTTGCCAATTTGCCGGCCAGTTGGTGATAGCCGATATAGGAATAATGTCTTGAGATGCTCCTCCATAAATTGTGAACTCTCCTTTCTTGAAAATCATACTGCCTGCCGTGGCATCCATAAAGGCCGCATCGATATCACTTCCAAAAGCTCCTGGCAAGTTCCATTGAGCTGAAGCACTTTGGATATTCATTAGCGCCAAAAGCAAAATTAGTTTTAGAATATAAGATTTCATTTTTCTGGTTTTTTATAAAAGAATGACCTTCCTAGAATTCAACTTTTCAAATTGAATTCTAGGATTATCAAAAGATTTTAATTTTATGTCGGTTGGAATTTATTTTCTAAGGGCGTTGTTTTTCTTCAATACACCTTTTACTTTTCCTCCTCTGCATACTTGAAATACTAATTCGTCTTTTCCATTTCTAGCATTGACATCTGCACCTGCCATGATCATAGCTTCCGCAAAAGCAGCCCCGTCTTTTCCTGGGTTCTTTTGCATCGCTAGAACATGAAGTGGTGTATCTCCTGACACTGCCTGAGTAGTAACATCGGCCTTATAATGAATTAACAATTTTCCTGTACTGAAGTCTTTGTTTTGAGCAGCTACATGAATCATTTTATAGCCTGATCCAGATACTGTCGGTGCATTGGGATCTGATCCAGAACGCAAAAGAATCTCTGCAATAGTACTATAGCTTCTTGAAACCGCTGTATTTAATAAATCACCTCCAGTTAAATCAGCACCTGCTTTACTGATTTGATTTAAAACTTGATTAGCATTTGCTTCTACTGCAGGTCTAGCTGTAGCTTGAACATCGGCACCATTATCAAAAAGAAGCGCCGTAAGTTTTTCATTATTGTGCTTCACAGCTGGTTCTAAAAGTTCTTTAGAACTAGCATCTGCGCCAGCCGCAATTAATTGCTGTGTAATCGACACATTACCAGTAGTACATGATTTCTTAATAAATTTTGGACTAGTACCATCTGCACCGCTACCCAATAATTGAGTTAAAATGTTTTCGTCATTTTTCTCAATACACATTTCCATTCCATTATTGGCATCCGCACCTGCTTCCAATAATTTTCCAACCATATCAGCATTTTGCAATTCACATGCTTTACTAATAAATTTTGCCGGTGTTGCATCTGCCCCTGCGGCTAAAAGCGTTGAAGTAATTTTTGATTGGCCAGTGTTCACCGCAATGTCCATTCCATCGTTTGGATCAGCTCCTTTTTCAATCAGTTTGGCTACCAAAGGATTAGATTTAATATTACAAGCTTTCTCCATATAACTCACCGGAGAGGCATCTGCTCCTGGAGCATCTAATAAAACCATAGCAATTTTGGTTTCACCATCTTTGAAAGCGGTATCCAAACCTAAATTCGGATCAGCTCCAGCTTCTATGCAAGCCTCTACTAACGGTAGATTTTTTCCGCTTACAGCAAGTGGTAAAACTGGATTTGCATCTGCACCTGCTTTTACAAGCAACTTTGCAGTATTGTACTTTCCTGCCGTTGCAGCCGGTACTGCGCCTTTGTTCGCATCTGCACCTCTGTCCAAAAAAGCTTGAACAATTTGATCTTTTCCGCCACTTGCCGCTGAAGACATTTGAGCATTAGGATCTGCCTCAGCATCTAATAATTTATTCACCATCATTATGCTGTTTTTAGAAACAGCTTCAGAAAGTCCTTTATTGGGATCAGCTCCATTCATCAAGAGCATATCGACCATAGGAATATTATTTTTTGTGACTGCCGTTTTCAAATGAGGATTAGGATCCGCATTGAACATCATGATACTATTCTGTGCGAGTTGTTGGTCTCTTTTGTCGATTGCGTAAGTAAGCACTTTATCGGCGTTCGCCCCAGCATTCAACAATGGATCCATGATCTGTTTGGCATTTTTGCTGATGGCATAGTCTAACGCTTTATTTGGATCAACACTTGTTGAAAGCAAATATTCGGCGATTTCAAAATTCCTTTTATCAATGGCGTAGTCAAAAACAGAATTGTCTAGTTTTACATTATAGTTCTCTACTACATCTTGAAACAATTGGGCTTTATTTCTTTCAAGAGCTGCGACTAATACATATTCAGGATTTCCTCCATTTTGCAAAAGGGTAGTCAGTACTTCAGTCTTATCCAGTTGAATAGCACGATCAATATGAGAAAGTGTTATCGGAGCATTGTTCATTACTAATTTTTGAACTACATCATTGTTTGGAAATTGCATAGCAATATCTAATGGGGTCTTCTGAAATCCATCGACTGCATTAACATTGCCACCGTTGACTAGGATGAGTTGAACGAGACTAGCATTTTCGGATCTCACAGCCTCGTGTAAAGTTGATACACCACGATTATTCACTAATGTGGCATTCGCACCTCGCTTAATGAGGTCTTTAGATACATCAGTATCGCCTGCTCTGATAGCGCGCATCAATTGATTTTCACCATTAGCATCTAAATCATGAACAGCAATTCTTTCTGCGATAGCAGCATCTTTTTCAGCTTTTGCTTTGGCTTGTTCTGCTCTTAATGCATCCGCTGCTTTTTGTTGCTCTTCTTTTCTTTTTGCAGCTTCTGCTGCATCTCTATCTCCGGTAAACGCATTGTCAACGTCACTCCAGGCTTCTTTTGCCCAACCAAAGAGACTTTGTGAATAGGTGGGTTGACTGGCAAATGCGAATAAAAAAATAGCTAGGATAAATTTCGTTTTCATTGTTCTGGTTTTTTAATAAGTTAGTGATTTGGTTTATGGCGTTATACAAGTTTCTCTGTTTCTAAGCACAAAGGTAGGGGGGAGTGCAAGAGCAGTAAACCACATCTTCATGTAGTTTTTTGGGTAATTGGTACCTGGAAAAATATTTTTTAAAAAAAATTTAAGTAGAAATACGCTATTATTTTTCTCAATTATTGCTGCGGCCGAATTGAAAAAATGCTGATAAGAATAGAAAGCTAAAGTCGAAACAGGGAGTTGAAAAATTTAATAAAGTATTTGGGGGTGCCTATTTTATAAATGCTAAATCAAATTTTTGATTTAGCATTTATAAAATAGTCGCCATCCTCCGCACTTCCCTTTGGTCGGTCTGGAAATACTTTCCAGACATCCTGTTGGACAGGATTGCTACGGACGGCTCACCCGCTCCGCGGTATATATTACATCGTGTTAATAAAAAAGCCCAGATTGGAAATCCAATCTGAGCTTTTTTATTTTTTAAAATGCTCGGAATTAATCAGGCCTAGGCTTACTACTATTTTATCGATCTAAAAAACGACCTTCTTTATTATCTCACTATCTCCTCTTTTCACTACTACTTTCACGCGATCTCCTTCCTTGTACTTTCCTAAAGCCTCCATGTATTTATAAATATCTGTAGTTTCTGTATCACCAATTTTAATGACCACGTCTCCTTTTTCAATTCCAGCTTTATCCGCAACTCTACCACCAATAACACCATCAACCCTCATCCCAGTTCCTTGATAAACATAATCCGGCATTACACCTAAAGTAACTTTAAAGTTGGATACCTTTTGATCTTTGTTTTCTTCTTTGGTTCTAGTGAAATCAATTTTTCCTTTATCATCCAGAGAATTCATTACCGCCAAAATGTATTTAGCTACAGAGAATATTCCGTCAAAGTTTACTATCTCCACATCGTCTGACGGCTTATGGTAGTGTTCATGAGCGCCAGTAAAAAAATGTAAGACAGGAAGATCTTGAAGATAAAAACTGGTATGATCACTTGGCCCAATTCCAGATTTTGTAGTGACCACTTTGATATCATCTACTTTAATATATTGCAATGTCACTGGCCATGCAGAGGAAGTTCCAACGCCATTGATCGCCAAAGATTTTTCCTCATTTAATTTTCCGACCATATCCATATTGATCATGTAATTCACTTTTGATAAATCGATGGTAGGATTTTCAGCGTAATACTTTGATCCAAATAGACCCAGCTCTTCTCCAGAGAATGCAATGAACAAATAATTGTTTTTACTCGGTTTTTCTTTAAGTACTTCGGCCATCATTAACATCGCCGCAATTCCACTAGCGTTGTCATCTGCTCCGTTATGAATCATTTCTTCTCCAACATGCAAAGAACCCGGTACATCTCCATGTCCTAAATGATCATAATGCGCTCCAATGATTATTGTATTTTCAGCACCTTTGTCTAAAAAAGCAACAACATTTTTACCAGTACCTTGCTTTAGGTTCTCAGGAGTATTTATATGCGGATTTATTTTTCTAGCCCAAGGAAATTCTTGATACCAACTGCCTGCAGTTCCCATCGGAGTTAATTCCAAATCAAAAAATCTTCGAGAAATGTATGACGCTGCAAGTGCTTCCCCTTTTGTCCCAGTTTCGCGACCTTCTAGGTAATCAGAAGCCAAATAAACAACATCGACTTGAATGTTGTGAAGATAAATATCTTTGTTTTGTGCAGTCGAAAGCGTTACAAAGACGAATGAAAGAGCTACAAGTAAAGGGCGCATGATTTAATTTTATGGCCCAAAGATACAATGAATTGATTTTTTTAAGGTCATTAAAGTGTTAAGGAGTTAAACGGGACTCGTGAATAAGGCATAGTATTCAAAAAATTAAACAGTTCAACTGCTCCCTTAGGCTGAAATCAATTCAAATTTTCCCAAATAGTTCCAGTCCAGACCTTTACTTTATTATCATTGTCATCGTAATATATTGTACCTGTCTCAGGATTAGTTGGAGCGGAACCAGGTGTTAACTTCATGAAGTCCCGGATATGTACTTCTCCATTCAATTCTAGGAGATCATTAAAGAAGTCTCCTTTTATTAAGGCTGCTGAATCTGCACTGTTATCGATATAGAGCTTTCCAGATCCTAATTCGTTAAATCCGGCATTATAGCCAACAAAAACATTCCCTAGTCCATTTACATTTTGTTTTCCTGCATTTGCACCAAGGTAAGTATTATTCGTACCGGTTTGATTTTTAAACCCAGTATCCATGCCTAGAAATACATTATTTTGACCAGTCTTGGTATTCAATCCTGTATTGAAACCGATGATAACATTACCGATGGTTCCGGTTGCATCTCTTCCGGCTTGTCGCCCAATGAAAACATTATTATTTCCTGAGATATTTTGTTCACCAGCATTATTTCCCAGAAATAAATTGTTTTTGCCACTTGTAGTCTGTTTACCTGCAGAGCTTCCTAAAAATATATTTTGATCGGCTTCAGATTCAATGATATTTATTCCTGCATCCAGTCCGATAAATACTGAATTAGTATCTGCAGTTACCTCAATGCGATCATTAAATTCAACTGGACTTTCCAAAATAATTTTATCACTTTGGCAAAAGGCAATGCCCTTCGCAAATAAGCAAATAGCGAAAATAATCAAGTCCTTCATTTTTAATACATTAAATTAGAAGATGCCCATAAGGCACAACGAAAAAATATTTAATAAAATTGATTTTCTGAGTGGGAGGGAACAGAAGGTTAAGATAACACTAGTATTCAGATTAAGCAACTATTATTAAATATTGAAGACGTACATATTGAAATGTTTATTGAAGACAACTTCTGATTACGTAAAAATACTTAGAGGTTAATCTTGTTTTTCAATATAAATTTGATCAATAGATTTATTTTTCGAATAAGCTTTATAAAGTTCATTTAAATACTTCGTTATTCGCAAACAGCAATACACTGAAAGAAAGTCGTAAAAAAAGAGTAGCTGGAATTTTTATTATTCCAGCTACTCTCTAGATCAATGTTTTGAAAATATATATTTAAGCACCAACCATTCCGTACATCTCCTCTCGCTGCGCTCGTACTTCTTTGCTGGCCAAGTATTCATCAAAGGACATCAATTTGTCTAGAACTCCATTCGGTGTGATTTCAATGATTCGATTACAAACCGTATTCATCAATTTATGATCATGAGAGCTTACAATTAGGTTCCCCTTGAAATCAACCAAGCCATTATTTAATGCAGTAATAGATTCTAGATCCAAGTGATTTGTAGGTTCATCTAATAGTAAAAAGTTAGGTTGCGCCAACATCGTTTTACTAAGCATACAACGAACTTTTTCTCCTCCGGAAAGTACACTAGACATCTTGAAAACTTCTTCTCCTGAGAACAACATTCGACCTAAGAATCCACGAATGAATTGCTCATCTTTTTCTTCGGAATATTGACGTAACCAATTAATCAAATCAATATCCTGACTACCAGAAAAATATTCCATGTTCTCATTCGGTAGATAATCTTTGCTAATCGTTTGCCCCCATTCAATGGTGCCACCATCAGCTTGATCTTTTCCAGCGAGAATTTCATAGAAGGTCGTCAAGACATTACTTTGTCTACTGATCAGTCCTATTTTTTCATCCTTATTCATGGTGAAGTCAATATTGCCAAAAAGCAAATTTCCTTCTGCATCCGATTTGGAAAGTTTATCAACTTTCAATATTTGATCTCCAACTTCTCTTTCTGAAGTCCAAGAAATAAATGGATACTTTCTTGAAGAAGGTTTGATTTCTTCTAAGTTTAGTTTATCCAATGCTTTCTTTCTACTCGTCGCTTGCTTCGACTTAGAGGCATTTGCTGAGAATCTAGAAATAAATTCCATCATCTCCTTTCGCTTTTGCTCTGTCTTCTTATTCTTGTTGGCCATTTGCGCAGCCATCAATTGTGAAGACTCATACCAGAAAGTATAGTTCCCCGTGTAGATTTTAATCTGGGCAAAATCAATATCCACGGTATGTGTACATACCATGTCCAAGAAATATCTATCGTGACTTACTACTATTACAGTATTTTTAAAACCTGCTAAGAAATCAGCTAACCAAGTTACCGTCACTGCATCCAAATCGTTCGTAGGCTCATCCAATAAGAGCAAATCAGGATCGCCGAATAGAGCTTGCGCTAGAAGTACTTTTACTTTTTCAGGTCCTGTAAGCTCTCCAACATTTTTGTAATGAAGATCTTCTTTCACACCAAGGTTACTCAATAATTCGGCAGCATTACTTTCTGCTTCCCAACCACCCATTTCACCATAAGTGTTTTCTAAATCAGCGGCTCTCAATCCTTCTGCCTCAGTGGCATCTGGATTCATGTAGATGGCATTTTTTTCTACATTAATGTCATACATTTCTTTATGACCCATCAATACAGTATCCAGAACTTGCTTCTCCTCATATTCGAAATGGTTCTGCTTAAGCACCGCCATTCGATTGCCCGGTTCAAGACCAACGGTTCCTCTATTAGGATCTATTTCGCCAGAAAGAATTTTTAGAAAAGTAGATTTACCCGCTCCATTAGCGCCAATAACTCCGTAACAATTGCCACGGGTAAAGTTCAAATTGACTTCATCAAAAAGGACACGCTTTCCATATTGGAGGCCGACATCGGATACATTTAGCATGATCTGTAAGTTTGGTAGTATAAAAAAGTGAGCTACTCTAAGTGAAAATACTTCCTTAATTTCAAAGGAGTGTATTTGTCTATAAACACAAATCGTGTGATAAGTAGCTACATATCACACGATCAGGAAAAGTTCAAATACAGAATTTAATTAGTCTTGTCCGTATTTTTCAAGAATGTACCTAGCTTTAAGTACTTCCTTTCTTCTTAGGACAGAAGGTTTAACGAAATGCTTTCGAGCACGCAATTGCTTAGTTACACCTACTTTTTGGTGCTTTCTTTTGTAGCGCTTTAGCGCTTTGTCAATTGATTCGCCGTCTTTAACGTCAATAATTAGCATAAAACTGTTTTTCTTAATTGAACTTTTCTAATGTTTCCAAGGGTTTTGGACCCTATCAAATGTATTTATACAAATGGAGTGCAAAAGTACGCAATATCTTTAATAGATGGAATAGTTGAAATTGAATTTTTCAATATTATTTCATTTTTTTTTCATTTTCATTCTTTTTTCGCAGTGCCAGCCTAAAAATCACATTTTTGTCAATTGATTTGCCAGTTATTAATTAATTCATTGACATTCAGTGGTTAATATTCTTGCTGGATATAACCATTTCAACGGACCTTTTTCCTTCAGTCCACATAACATTATTTAGGGATAAAAAAACATTGATTGTGACCAAAGCTGTGACATGCTTTGGCTCGTAGTTTGTAATAGCAGAGCTGTCTTAAACCATGATGTATTATAACCGATAGTTAAAGTAAAACCTCCAAAACCACGTGTAAAAACACAATTCAAACACATTATAACTTAAACTAATGGTTAAATCATTTACCTTAAAAGGATTTTCATTCCTTTTCCTTTTTTTTACTTTCTTAATTTTTAGTGACAAAGCTCGGGCCGAAGGAACAAAACAATTGGCTCCCGCTCAGACGGATACGGTTCAGTTATATTCGAACAGCAGTAACTATTACAACTTTGCTAGGTACGGTAGTTCAGATAACGAACGATTGTATATTCATATAGCGGATCCAGAGAACGAACAAGTATTTTTTGGATTTTCCCAAGCAAGAAATTCCATAACAACTACAAGTTCATATTTGGATAGTTACTTCAGAGTGATGAAACCCGATGGAACGATAGCTCGACCAGCAGAATTGATTTCGGCGGCTACTGCAAACCTTGATTCCTGGACTTTGTGTCAAGAAGGACCAGATGCCATAGCCAGTGCAGGTGGATATTCGCCATGGACATTTGATCCATCTGGTATGCCAGCAGGTGATTATTATATAGAATTTAATAGAAATCAGGACTCCTATTCTTCTGGTGCCATGGCTTTTGATTATTTCGATATCACAGTTGCTACTACTGGAGCAAATCCTTCTGCAATTGATGGTCGTGTATTCGCAAAGAATTGGGGTTTTGCTGCTCCTCCTGAAACACCAACTCACCCCGTTTACGGCAGCTATTCAAGACCATTTAACGGAGCATTTTTTGTGCTGACGCAAGAAGGTTATGTGTCTAAAATTGATTTTGCTAATGCCGGATTTCAACCTTGGGCATTTAATATCTCTTTGAATAAAAAAGGTACTTCCTTGGAAAATTCCCCAATGATTAACCGAGGTTCAGTCCTAAATGAAAAAGCAAATAATCCACAATATCCTATTTATATAAATGATCCAGATGCAACTGTTTATCCAAGCGGAACCTATGGACAATTACTTCAAGATTCTACCGAAATATCAGGTTGTTCACTCATTGGATATACGATAAAAACGGTTACCACTAATACTGGAGTAATAGACTTTTTATTGGATCAAGACCAAACATCAGGAGTCGGAATTTATGATCCTGGAACAGCGGATAGATTGATTTCATTTTATGTTGATCAGCAAGCCACGGATACCGTTCCAGGTATGTACACACGTTATGTTCCATGGGATGGATTAGATGGTTTGGGGAATACGGTTTCGCAAGCATCCATTAATGTTAATGTAATATTCTCCCAAGGTGGAAATCATATTCCAATTTATGATGCAGAATATTTATTAAATGGGTTTTCGACTGAAATTGTTAGGCCTGCTCCTCCCGTAAGTTATGTTTTGAAGCATTATTATGATGACCTAGAAATTCCTACCGGAGTACAAAATTTTGTTGGCTGTGCACCTGGATGTCATACTTGGAATGATTTTAATTTTGGAAATAAAAATACAATCAATACTTGGTGGTTTGCCAATCAAGAATTCCAGATCGAAGCTATGCCAATTGTAGAAGATTGCGGTCCTGATACCGATGGAGATGGTGTTGTTGATGCAATTGACAAAGATTGGGATAATGATGGTATTCCAAATATATTGGAAGCCTGTGTTTCTCCATATCAGCAGTCATTAGATATTGAAATTCTTTTGGATGAAAACCCTGCTGAAACTTCATGGTCGCTAGTGGACATGAATGGAACAACGGTGATGAGTGGAAGTGGATATTCAATCCAAGAAGAATTAATTATGGTTACTTATACTGGAGATTTAGAGGGCCTAACATTTACAATTAACGACACAGGTGCAGATGGAATTTTAGATGGTTATTATAAACTTACCGCCGGTATTCACACTTACGGAACAACTTACAATGGAAGCTTTGGTACCAACGCAAGTTTAGTAACAGATGAACTTATTTCTATGCAATGTCTTAATGGTCTGGATCCTACCAAAGATAACGACAATGATGGAATCATAGATTATAAAGATATTGATTATTGTACGCTTAACAGCTTTGGGATTTGTGAGGCATTAGATTTAGATAATGATGGCATTCCATCATTCTTGGATTTGGATGGTGATAATGATGGTATTCCAGATATTGTTGAAAGTGGAAATATTGATGAAAACAATGATGGTATGGTAGATTTTGCCACGACCGGAGATCCTTTAACTATGGTCGACACAGACATGGATGGATTGGCAGACATTGCTGATCTAAATGATGGAGGAACTTATTTTTACCCAGATACCGACGGAGATGGAAAGGTTGATTTATTTGACTTGGATGCTGATGGAGATGGACTTTCAGATCTTGTAGAAGTGAACGGCGTGGATTCTAATGGGAATGGAATTGTTGATGAAATCGATGCAGGAGGAACTCCTGATGCCGACAATAATGGCTGGGCAGATGTTTATGCTATCAATCCACTTGTAGATGAATCACTATTAGATCCTAATATCAATACCGATGGAGATGCGGTGCCGAATCATTTGGATATAGATTCCGATAATGATGGAATTACCGATGTTATTGAATCTGGAAACATGGATGGAAACATGGATGGCATGGCTGATGATGGAACAGCTTCGGGAACAGTAGTTGATACTAACGGTGATGGTTGGGACGATAGTCATGACGATGGTATTACTGCTACTATTGCAGATGGCTCTGGTGATGTCAATACTTTCCCTGACTTTGTTTCGGGCTCCGGCAATGATGACTTCGATGGAGATGGAATTCCAAATTGGCTTGATATAGATGCAGATAATGATGGAATAATTGATGAAATTGAAGGCGTCTGTAGCGTAAATTGTGTGGACCAATCTGGAACTTTAGTTGATGCCAATGGCAACGGACTTTGGGATGTTTATGAAGGTCTTTTGGATTCAAATGAACCTGGAGGAACTAATGTTGGGGTGAATCCTAACATGGATGATGACGACTTAGTCGATTCTGATCCAGATTTCTTGGACTTGAATGCCGATGAAGATGCAGCTTTTGATTGGATAGAAGGTTATGATGCAGATATGGATGGAAATGCTATTGATGACTTATTAGAATATGCTACAGATTATAACGCCAATAGTGGCGCGGTTCCAGCACCGTTTAATAATGCCTTAGATTCAGATAATGATGGTATTCCAAATTGGATGGATAATTTAGCTGGCCCCGGTTATACCGCGGCTCAACATCCTCCGTTTTTAGACCCCTCTAATAATCAATATTGGATAGATATTGATGGCAATGGATTAGCAGATATTTTTGATCCTGCTCAAGGTGGAACTGCAGCGCCTACGCCAAATGCAAATGGAGGAGATATGGACTGGAGAGATACGAGTACAGAGACATCACTACCACTTAGTTTGGTTTTCTTTGAAGTGAAAAATGACGATTGTATAAATCGAATATCGTGGATTACTGAGCAAGAATATGCAGTAGAAGAATTAATCCTAGAACGAAGTTTGAATGGTGTTGATTTTATATCTATTGCAACTTTCTCTGCAAAAGGATCCGATCGTAATATTTATGAATTTAATGATGAACATGTAGAGCAAAAACTTTACTATCGTCTCAGAATCGTTGAACTTAGTCGTCAAGAGTCGTATTCAAAAGTAGTTGGAGTAAATTCAGATTGCTTTGAATCATCTGTTGCAATTTATCCAAATCCAGTAGGATTAAGTACGGATTTGAATATTGAGTTAAACGGTGTAACAGGTAATGTTGAAATAAAAGTTTTGGATAATATTGGAAGATTGATTTACACAGATCAACTAATTACTAGATCAGATGAAAACTTCATCCTTCTACCAACTAAAGCCTTAACGGTTGGACTTTTTCATCTACAAATTACTAATGGATTTAAATCAGTATCAACTTCATTTATCGTTAAGTAAAATTGATTTTTGACTAATAAAAAGGGTTGAAATTTTATAAATAATTTCAACCCTTTTTTGATTCATTAATCTTAAAACAAAAATTAATTTGGTGTCTCCAGTTTCAGTACTTTAATCTTAAAAATCAAAACAGAATTGCCAGGGATGTTTACTTTTTCATCCCGAATAGGTCTAGGGCCGTAAGCCAGTTGTGAGGGAATAAAAAGATAGCCTTCGCTTCCTTTTTTAAAGTGTAATAATCCTTCTTCCCATCCTGGTATTGTTTTCTTGTTTCCAAGTACGAACTCAAACGGGGCTTTATCTTTATTCGAATCGAAAATGGCACCATCGAGTAGTTCTCCGGTATATTCTACCGCGATTTTGTCACCTTCTCTGGCCAAATTACCTTTTCCTTTTTTCTTCAAACAATAACTCAAACCTGAAGGCAGTCGATTAACCTTGAATTTATTTTTTCGCGCGTAATTTGCGATTAAAACTTTATCTGTTTCAAGTTGGTTTCTTTTTTCTTTCTCAAATTTTGCTCTGGCTGCTGCTTCTTGCCTTTTCATATAATCATCATAACCATCCTGATCCATAATATCGATCAAGGTGATTTCAAACATTAGATCAGCGTTTTCTGGAATTACATTTCCAACACCACGTTTACCATATGCCAAGGCACTTGGAACGATTAATTTACCCGTGTCGCCTTTTCTAAAAAATAGCAATCCCTTTTCCCAGCCTTGAATAACTTGTCTTCGACCTAATTGGAATACCAACGGTTCACTTTTTGGCGAGGCATCAAATTGCTTTCCATTTAGCAATTTTCCGACATACTTGACCACGATATAATCCCCCTCTTTTGGTTGAATTCCGTTACCAGCTCCTTCAATTTCATAGTAAATGCCTTCCGATGTGGATTGAGGTTGTTTCAATTCACTTTTTACGTAGTCCGCTATTGATTGACCAGTTACTTCAAAGGTCAAGCAAATAAAAATGATGAAAATTGAAATGTATTTTATTTTCATAATCAATTGACTATAAGTGTAATATTATAACTGAGGGTACAATTTAATGACAAAAATAGCTTGAAAATTGTTTTCCCCTGCATCCTTTTTTTCAACTACTCGTACAAATTAGCGCGAAAACTATGTGTTTTATACCACATAAAAGGTATAAATGTTTACCGCAGTTTATAATTCCTTCAATAGGAATTGGTTTTCGCCGCGCAAAATTTATGAGCTGCCTTTGAAACAGGTAGTCACATCCTAAAACCGTATTCCCTCAAACCGTAAAGGTTGTAATGGTCCTCGCATTGCAACAGTTTCTTCATTGGAGATCTTGATCTCACGACTCCAAGAAACTGTCTAGGCGGGAATACAGCACATCCACATTAACAAATTTTTTTTAATCCGCTTACTCACACCTGTGTGTGGGTCTGTGAAATTATTAAACCCAATTTTATTCTAAAATGATGAAAAATTATTACTCATTTAGTCGCACGTTTAAGTTGTGTGCACTAATCTTGCTAACCTTCACAGGTGTGCAAAGTCTCTCGGCATTAAGTTGTTTCGGAGGCAAACAAGTTAGTATCAGTGGCTCACAATATGTTGTGACCGGTGAGGAAATTATTCAAAGTACAGACGTTACTGTCGTAAGCTTTACGGTGCGATTGGACGGAATGAACGGCCAACCAGTTCCTTCTGGAATTCTTACTTGTGATATGCTTTTAGGCGAACCTCGTACTATTTGGATGATGGTAAATGTTCTAGAGGCAGATGGAAGCAGTAATAGCTGCATGAACACATTTACAATTACGGACAAGCTCGCACCAACAATTTCATGTGAAACGGCGGTTGTTGAGTGCGATGAACCATTTTCTAATGGCTATATCGATATTACAGATGTAAGCGACGCGTGTACTGGCGTAGCATCATTGACTGGAAATCCTTCAGCTGTTACTATGCTATCAAATTTCTTGGGAGCATTTGATCCTTTATCAGCTGATGTAAGCTTAGGAGGTGTTGTTGATTACGATCAATTCAATACTGAATTAACGATCAATAGTGGAATGGCTACTGGGGGACCAGCTGATTGTTCTGAACTTGATGGAGAATGTGATGTTGTTTCAGTTTGTTATACAATTCCAGCTACTGGACTCTTGGATTTTGTTTGGGAGAATTCAGCCACTGACCCGGCGGCCGATCCATTTGGATATAGTATAAATGGAAACAACACAGTTGGTACTTTGGCTGGCGGAATCGAGAGTATTGCGTTAGATGCTGGAGATGAATTTTGTTTTCTATTAGGTTCTAATGCCGATGGAGATGCTTTCGAAGCGGTAGTTTCTAATCTTGTTTATGCTTATGATGCACCAAATGATTGTGAAAACAATTATGAATTAATTCTTTGGACTGCAACTGATAACTTTGGAAACAGTTCAAGCTGCTATCAATTTATTACAAAAGAATATGTAGACGAAATCGCTTTTCCTGATGCCTTCGTTATCCAATGTGCTGATGCTTATCCAACTGATGCTGCTGGAAATCCTGATCCAAGTTTAACTGGAACTCCTGAAGGTTGTAATATATCTTATACATATACCGATGTAGTAATTCCAACTTTGGGATGCGCAGGTCAACCACTTTCTGGTTGTACTAAGATTAACAGAACATGGCATGCTGTTAACAATTGCACAAACGTAAAAGAAACTGAATTACAGCAAATTTCAATAGTTGATAACGAAGCTCCAATATTTACTAATCTTCCTGCGACCATTACAGCAGGAACACGAGGAACTGAGTGTACGATAGAATTAAACTATCAACTTCCAATTCCAACTATTACAGATAACTGTTCTAGTTTTTCTGATTATACAGTTGTTACTAGTGTTGGAACAATTACAAATAATGTTTTGAGTGGAGTTCCTCCAGGACCATTTACATTGACTTATAGAGTTGAAGATTGTTGCGGAAATTCAAGAAATCAAACCGTGGAAGGAACTGTTGTTGACAACGCTCCTCCTTCAGCTGTATGTGAACAATTTTTTACGACAAGTTTAACAAATGACGGAACAAGTTTAGTATTTGCCTCAACTTTTGATGAAGGTTCTAATGACAATTGTAATCCTGTTTGGTTTAAGGCCATCAGAATGGAAGAGTCAGCATGTGCTGCTGAAAATGGAGATGATGATCTTGGGAAGTCTGGAAATCAGGTATATTTTGATGATGGTGTTTACTTCTGCTGTAATGATTTGATGGCAGGAACCCATCAAGTTATTTTCAGAGTTTTTGATGTGAATCCTGGTGCTGGACCTGTAACGCCTAATCGTATGTTGGTTGGTGGTGATCTATTTGGACACTACAATGATTGTATGGTAACAGTAACAGTTGAAGACAAAGCTCCGCCAACAATTTCTTGCCCAACTTCAGTAACGGTAAGTTGTGAATATTGGTTTGAATTGGATAATCTTTCAGCTTATTTTGGAACAGTTAGAACTGCTTCTGGAGATGTTCAAACAACGACAACAATGGATCCTGGAACAGGAAACAATGTTGTGGTAACAGATGGATTAGCTGCTGGAAATTGTATGCTTAATCCTCAAGAGCGCGCTGTTCAAGATTTGAGAAACGACTGTGGGTTGGGACAAATCATCAGAACTTTTGAAGTTGGAAATGGTAGTCAACAAAGAACTTGTACGCAGATAATTACGGTTGAAGATGCTACACCATTTAATTTAAGTAATATTTCTTGGCCAGCAGCAGAATTGAACTATTCAGATTGTATGCAAGCTACTGATCCTTCAGTAACAGGAACACCAACCATTACAGGCGACGGTGTTTGTGCTCAAGTTTCAGTTACTTACGACGATGAAGAATTTCCAGTAGAACCAAATTCTTGTTTCAAAGTAAAAAGAACTTGGACAGTGAAAGATATCTGTCAGCACGACGCTGATGATGCAACAGCAGGAGTATGGACATTTATTCAAATTATTTCTGTAAAGAATAATATTGATCCAACATTTGCTTCATGTGATCCTATTGAAGCAAGTTGTGGAGGAGGTGAAATTACTTTCACACAAACTGTTGGTGACGACTGTACACCTGTAGCCGATTTGAGAGTTGATTTTAAAATCTTCTTAGATGGTGCTGCAAACGCAACTTATATCGGAGGAAATAATAATCCTTCTGCTGGAAGTGGTATGACATTAGTCAATTCTACTTATACTGATGCTGGATTGATTACGCTTGATCCATTAACATTGCCTGATGGTACGCACCGAATTTTATGGACGGTTGAAGATTTGTGCAGCAATCTTACTACTTGCTCACAAACTATAACTTCAGGTTCTGATAATGAAGCTCCGCAATTGGATGTGAATAGCATTACAGTTAGTAACCTAAGTAATACCGTTAGTGGTTTTATCACAGCTTTTGATAACTGCCAACCTAACACAGACCTGATTTATAATTGGACAGTCATTTTAGGAACTGGAGTTTCTTCAACTAGTGCCTTAACTGGAACTGGTAACACTTTGACAACAATTGACTATACGGGTGCTGGAATTATTACAGTACAATTCGATGTAAGTGATGGTACTAATTCTGCGCAGTTGGTAAATCAAGATTTCAACGTATCCGCTCCGCAATCTGCTATCATATCAGGGGCCATCTCAAATGAAGCCGGAATAATGGTAGAAGATGTGCAAGTTGATGCAGCTACTGACTTAATGGACATGACCGATGACAATGGTTTGTTCGAATTCGATGATGCTACAACTGGACAAAATTACTCAGTAGAACCTACTAAGAATACTGACCCTAGAAATGGTATCTCGACTTTAGATTTAATCTTGATTTCTCGTCACATGATTGGACTTCAACCATTGAATAGTCCTTACAAAATGATTGCAGCAGATATAACGAATGATCAAAATATTGACGTATTTGATTTGATTGAACTTCAACAATTATTGATCTGGAATATCTCAACTTTCACAAATAACCAATCTTGGAGATTTGTTGATGCAGCTTATGACTTCCCAGATGCTTCTAATCCTTGGACCAATACAATTCCAGAATCTTACGAGATCAATGGATTGGCAACGGACATGATGGATGTTGACTTCACGGCAATAAAGATTGGAGATATTAATGGTGATGCTGTAGCAAATGCTGTTGCACCGGCTCAATCAAGATCTTATGTTGGAGATTACAAAATCGAAGTGAATAACAAGAATGTAGAAGCTAACGAAGCTACTACAATTGATTTCGTTGCTTCAACAGAAGCTGCAGTAAACGGAATGCAATTAACTTTTGATCTTGGACAATTCGAGATGACTTCAGTAGAAGCAGGAATGTTAAATGTAACGGATGCTCAAATTGCAAATGTTGACGGTCAATATGTGTTAAGTGTTGTAAGCACTCGTCCAGTTAATATTGAAGCAGGAGAAGTATTGTTTTCTATTAATGTAATTTCAAATGTTGCAACTTCAGTTGCCGCTGAACTACAAGTAAATGATGAATTGATCAATTCTGAAGTATATGCTGGAAAAGATCAATTAGACATATTTAACGCAGATATTCAAATGGTATCTGACAACCCAATTACCGACATTCTTTACCAGAACCGTCCTAACCCATTCAAGGAGACTACAACAGTAGGATTCTATTTGGCAAATGATGGTCAGGCTAATTTATCAATCTATGATGTTTCAGGAAAACTGATCCACATGGTAGAAGGAACTTATTCAGCTGGTTACAACCAGATCGAATTAAATGCCTCAGATATTGCAGCGCAAGGAGTTGTGTTCTATCAGTTAGACACAAAGAACTTCACTGCGAGCCAAAGAATGATTATTGTAAAATAATATTGGGAAATAAGTTTTGTCCAAGCAAAACTAAACGATGCTGTTCTGGAACTATTTAGAAACAGTTCTTGGAATGCCCCTTCTCCTAACCGGGAGAGGGGGTTTTTTATTTGGGGAAAACATTGATTGTGATCAATGCCCTTGTTTGTTTCTTATTACAAAAGAGAGCGCAATGATCAAAGTTAATTCTAAGTTTTAAAAATAAATTTAGGGATGTAATCTAAGTCCAATATTTATAGTACTTGCTTTGCGATCTCCGAAAAATCTTTCCACTGATAAATATTTGGTAGCCAACACTTCCAATTCCAATCTTCGGGTAAGATTAATTTTCATACCTGCGCCATACTCTCCAGGAAGAGAAAGCATTGCGTAAAGACTGACATGCCGATTGGGGAAGTAACTCCAGAATGTTTTGGCAAAAGGAAAAACTTTGAAGCTAGGTCTAATGGGCATCCAAAAACTGAGTTCTGTGAAAAGGGAAGCTTTAGATCCCAGTCTATGTTCGTAGAAAAACTGCGTGAAAGAAATTAACTGGCCATCGACACTTTTATCAATTGGAATATATAAAGTCTGCTGCGTAGTAAGCTCTGGGAATTTTTTAAAAAAATTAAACCTAACTTTTGGCCCTAAGTGGGCCAAGCCTTGATCGATTTGAAAAATCAAGGTGTCACCATCGGCATTTTGGAGGAGGTCAAAACTTTGTCCACTTCCATTTGTATTGCATGGAGATCCCTCTGGAAAATTTGCGTTGGGATCATCACAAGGAATTAATGAAAGCGAAGATCTTCCCGTTGGGGTACTGAATACCGCTGCCCAATGATTATCAGATCGATCATTCAAGTAGTTTTTTTTCCAAACAATATCCAACCCAACGTTCAGCCCTGGTTTAAGGCCAAGGATAAATTGATTGAAGCTAGAGTAATAGGTAGATCTGGAATTGTCTCTATCAAACCCATTGCGATCGACTTGTGTATAGACTGATTGAAAGGCCTTAAGTTCCCATGTTCCAACGGACATTAACTGTGAAGCTGTTAGAAATGGTTGTTGAATACTTCCTAGTTTTACCAATTCATTTAATCCCCAATCATATTCATAAAACGACATTGGTAAGTCGCTGGGAATATTTTCGTTTCGATATTTATTGACGTACGCTTGAACATTTCCGAAATCAAAACCGTACCATCCAAAAATTTCGGAAAGCATCAATTTTTCATTTTCAACTTGTACCCAGTTACTATTAATACAAGCTTTGGATGCTTCTTCTAATTGCGATTCGAGAGGTGCTGACCGAAAAGCCTTTGGCCAGAATGGTGGACAACCATTAGCTCCACAAATTAAAACAAAGTGAAATCGGGGATCTCTTTTTATACCAAATAGTAAATCTTTTTCAATTTGATCTAGGCTATAAACTTTGTCAGCCAATCGGTATTTTTTTTGTGTAAAAAACCCGTTTACCGCTTTGGTACTTTTGATAGGGTAGCGATCAATTACAGCTTTGATGACATAAAGATTATAAGCATTTATTAAAAAGGCTTGTTGACCATTTTTATCGAAGGATTCCCAATTGGTTTTTTTTACTGCACTGATCAGCCTTTCAAATTCGGTGGTGTGCTGCTTAATCTCGTCGTAATCGACTTTGCCATTAACAATGTACTGTAAATAGAATTGATCAATATCATCAGCAAGATTTTGTGCAATCAAAGAAAGATTGAACAGGAATAAAACGATAAGCAGACTTGTTGATCTTGCAAACATAAGCACAAGCTACAAATCAATTGACTTATTACGAACTAAAGCGTAAATATTGAAGTTTAACGGACGATTTTAAGGTGAACTTTAGATTGAATTTTATCTAAGAATTGTAATATCTCCCTTTTGGATATTTCCTGCACCAATGTTCAATCTTAGCACATAGTAGTAAGTGCCTTCTGGGAGATCTTGGCCATTAAAGTTTTTACCATTCCAATCGTTGTTGTATGGTTTTGCTTGATAGAGTACATCGCCCCAACGATTAAATATCATCAATTCGTTGTCTGGGAATTCATCTGGATTTTCTAACAATTCATCGATAATTAGTATATCATTTGCTCCATCATTATTTGGTGTAATTCCATTAGGCACCTCCAAAATATCATCATCTCCAATTCTTCCTTGAATCTCAATTTCAAATGGAACTTCTAAGCAAAAGTCTGGACAGTATACTCCACAAATCTCGTAGCTTCCTGTTGCTAGACCATCAAACCCTAGCTGAGGAATGAATTGAACCAATGTATCCTCCTGCATGACAAGACCACCTTCTGACATGTTTATATTAACAGTAAACGGAGATTCAACACCTTCAGGGAAGGTGTCGTTAGTTAATAGATCTAAGTCAAATAGATTTATTCCGAATGGAATGTAAAAGCTGTCTTCCGCAGGAATTGGCAATGGGTAATAAGTAATTATCGCGGTGTCGGTAGCATAGTCTTGGCAGACATCTGAAGACACCGACCAAACAAATACATTTTCACCTGGCTGTAAATTACTAGTTCCGGAATCAAACTGATTAATGTGATCAACTATTGCCGTTCCATTACTTGTCCAAAATCCAATTTGCTCTGTATTTAGCGAAGCATTAAGCATACCGAATTCTTCGCAAATGATATCATCAGGTCCCGCATCTGCAATTCCAAATACAAATGGATCTTCGAGCTCCAAAGTGATCATTAAGATCGAATCACATCCAGTTGAACTCAAAATGTTTACCTCATGTAAACCAGCTTGATTCAATGAGGTGTCTCCAATCATCAGTTCTGCTCCTTCGCAAATCATAGTATCCATTTCAACGGTAACTACCTGCGTAAATGATAGATCAATCGTCAGTGTAGAATCACAACCTTGAGCAGAAGCATTTATGAAAACTTCTGTTCCTGTTGGATTATTGATATCGTAAGTTTCACCATTGATTTCAAACGAAGCACCATCGCAAAAATCTCCTTCAAAAAGTCCGGTAATTGGAGCAAGAAAAGACAACCTCATGTCGACAATAGAGTCGCATCCTTCGGAAGAACCACCAATTATGGTTTCGATGCCAGTTGGATTATCTTTATGATACCAAACATTATTGACTTGAATAGAGTCTCCATTGCAAAGTGTTTCTTGAAAGATTTCAAATGCCTCTCCAGTAAACGTCAAGTTCACAGTTAAAGAAGAATCACATCCACCTCCGCCCATTCCTGGAAAATTAAATATTTCCGAAGGATTGTCTCTGTCTATTCTCACACCATTTACAATTATGAAATCTTCATAACAAAGATGGTCGATGTAGAGCGAATCAGTATTGAGATAATAGTTAAGATTTACGAATACGGTAGAATCACATCCATTGATGCTTCCATTTTCAATGACAATAGTGTCGATAGGATTGATTGGACCAACCGTGATTCCTCCAACATCAAATGTAGTTGGTTCGCAAAAGTCTCCTGTAAGTACACCAATTGCTTCATTGTAAAAAGTATAAGAAATATCTAAAATCGAATCACAACTGCCACCTAAGTCAATAGTGTCTAAAGCGGAAGGATTCATAGCATTGTATACAGTTCCATTTACAATAGCCGAATCTCCAAAGCAAAGTATACCGCCAATTGGAGTAATGACACTATTGTTAAATGTTAGGTCAATAGCCAAGGTGGAGTCACAGCCAAATTGAGAGCCTTCCGGATAAAATTCTATTCCATTTGGATTCCCCTGATGATAAGGAGTTCCATTAATGACAATGGTATCTCCTTCGCATAAGGTAGCTATATATTCCCCGAGTGCTGCTGGATGAAATGATATAGAAACATTGACCAGAGAGTCACAACCATTTGACGAAAGCTCAGGTACAGTGACTTGTTGACTTAAATTTGTAGCATCAAATACCACACCTCCTACTTCAATATTATCACCAATACAAAGAACTGGATTATAGTCCCCGATTGCTGGTTGGTAAAAGTCTAATGTAACATTTACAGTTGAGTCACAATCACCCGGATTGAGTGCAGGAAATAAAACACTTCCTGTTGGTCTTCCAAAATTGAACACTTCGTTGTCTACAACTAATGAATCACCGGGACATAAAGTAAGATCAATCTCAGTGATAATTTCTGATCCAAATGATAAATCAATGTTGACAACAGAGTCACATCCCGTTACAGTTGAAGTTAAGATTTCTTGGCCTGAAGGAATAACTATATCGTATCGGTTATTGTTAATAATGACAAATCCATCAGCGCAAAATTGAGGATTGAATAACGTAGTATCTACGTTGTGAAAGTTTAAATCAATATTCACAATAGAATCGCAACCTGGACTTTGAATCGAAGGTAGTGTTGCCATTCCAGTTCTGTTGTTAAAGTTGTATTCAACATTGTCCACTATTATGGACTGGTCCGGACACCAAGTTGGATTAATTAACGTGTCAATTAAATCAATAAACTGGAGATCAATATTAACGATTGAATCACAACCCATGGCCGCTATTCCTTCTATCGTTTCTTGGCCAGATTGTCTACTTATATCGTAGGTGGTTCCGTTAATTACTGTGGAGTAATTTGCGCAAACCACAGGATCGAAAGTTCCGATTGCTGCAGAATAAAAATCTAAAAATACCTCTACTAAAGAGTCGCATCCATTTTGAGATGGAGTAGGCGAAGTTGTAATTTGAGTTAAGTTATTATTGTGAAAAAGTACTCCGTTGATTTCAATAGTATCCCCTTGACAAATGGTTTCAAAATGACTCCCCATAGCTGGCGGATAAAAATCGATAGTAACCACAGTTGTAGAATCACAACCATTTTGAGACGGAGCAGGTGCATCAGTTGTTGCAGTTAAATTGGAGGCGTTAAAAATTACACCATTAATTTCAATCGAGTCTCCAGAGCAAATTGTTGTGCTGAATGTTCCTTCAGCTTCCGGATAAAATTCAATGATTACATTTACCAATGAGTCTGCACCAGATTGTGCACCATTTAATAGGGTATCTGTTCCTGTAGGATTAGAAAATGAATATTCAGTAGTGTTCAGAGTAATGGTCTCGGTCAGACAAATAGTATCTGTATAATTTCCAACTGCAAATGGTAAGAAATTTACAACAATGTTAACTGTGGAGTCGCATCCAAATTGCGAAGCATCTTCAATAAAGGCAGTCCCAGTTGGATTGTTTTGGTGGTATTCCGTGCCTAAGATTGTAATGGTGTCATTCTGCCCGATGCTCACAGAATAATTGCCTATGGCATCAGGATGGAAGCTAATGTTAACATTGAGTATTGAATCGCAGCCATATTGATCTTGATCTGTTAGTATTTCAACGCCATTGTTACTTCCAAAGAAATAATCCGTGCCATTAATATTAATGGTGTCTTCAGGACAAATGGTGGTGTTGAAGTTTCCTGTTGATGCTGGATAAAAGTCAACAGTAACATTTACAAATGAATCACAAAGGTGCTGTGAGGCATCTTCTAGTGTTTGTAAGCTTGATAAATTTCCTTGGAAAAAATCTTCACCATTAATGGTAACAGTATCTCCAATACAAATGGTCTCAGAATAATTTCCTTCAGCTATTGGATAAAAACTTAGATCAACATTAACAACTGAATCACAAGCGCCAACGGTAAATGTCTCGGTTCCAGATTGATTGGAAAAATTATAGGGAGTTCCATTCACCATTATTTCATCTTCTTGACAAATGGTATCCTTGTATTCTATTACCACACCTGGAGCGAATTGAAGAGCAATGTTCATTGTAGAATCACATCCATTGATATCTGCATTCTCCAATACTTCTGTTCCTGTCGGATTGCCGAAATTGTAAACATTACCTTGAATGACAACAGAATCTCCATTACAAATTGTAGGAGCGTAGTTGACAATATTTTCAGGATAAAAAGAAAGGCTGATGACTAGAAAAGAATCACAGCCAATCGCGCTTCCACCTGGGAGTACTTCAAATCCAGTTCGGTTATTTCTATCATAGGTCAAACCATTAAAAGTAAAACTGGTGTCGATACAAAACGGTCCATTGAGATTTCCGGTAAGATCATTTACATCTAGAAAATCGACCTCAACAAAAATCGTTGAATCGCAACCAGGCCCGATTCCATCTTCAATTACAACAGTACCAGTAGGTCTTCCTAAATTGAATAGTTCTCCGCCTACTTCAACTTGGCCCAAAGGACAAAGGGTATAATATTGACTATCGATTGGCGGATCTTGAAAAGTCAGGTCAATTTGAATAATTGAATCGCAGCCATACTGATCAGGATCAGTTACATCCTCCGTCCCCATTGGCCGCGAAGCATTATAAGTGGTTCCATTAATAATCGTATCGGTTCCTGTACAAAGAGTAAGCTCTATTCGATTGACACTAATTCCACATTCTATAACCAATGTTACCGGTCTGCTATACAAGGTAAGTAGTGGAGCACCTGGATTGGTTACTTCGCACGTATAAACTCCAGCATCGGTAAAATCGATTGGACCTATCGCCAGTTGATTTGAATTTGTTGGTCCAGTGAAGTATGAACCATTTTTATACCAAACGTATTCATTATCTGTAATTCCGTCATCAATATCTAAATCAATAATATGCGTTGTTCCGGTAAAAGCAGTTTGAGTTTCTTCAATGCCAATTGAATCTTGAGGGTGATAAAAATTTCCAAGTGGCGTTCCATAATTTGGAAGAATGTCGTCGAAGGTCAATCGGTTATTTTGTGTTTTTAACCAATTTGCATTCATGATCACTCCAGTGAAATCTGGTAGACTGTCGATTTTATTATTGAAGAATTCAAACCTTCTGAAAACTGGAAGTAAGGTCATTCCAAAAGGGACTTCACCTTCAATTTCATTGTTGTCCATAAAAAAGGTCATCAAGGAAACGAGGTTTTCCATTTCAGTGGGAAGTGATCCTGTAAATCCATTGTCGTCGATGAAAAAACTTTGTAGGTTGACGAGGTTCCCAATAGAGGTCGGAATTGAACCTATCATTTCATTGTTTGCGACCCAAAAAATTTCAAGCTTTGTCAAGTTTCCAATAGTGGTAGGCAAAGTTCCAGTTATTCTATTAGCGTTCAGTTTTAAATCAATGATCTCCGTGAGATTTCCAATAGAGGATGGAATGGGGCCAAATAAGGAATTGCCGCTGAGTTCAACTCTCGTAACACGACCATCTGCTCTTACCGTAACACCATACCAGTCGCAAACAGGAATAGTATTGCCGAATAATACCGGCCATTGGTTCATCCAAGCAAATCCAAAAGTGCTATTGTAGAGGTCTACAAGGGCAAGAGAATCTGTGGGATTACAAGTAATTCCTGAACTGGGTAACTCACTATTATTTTTGGCTGGAAAATCGTTCGAGCTTATTTTCTCATTGTCATTTGCAAATGACAAATAAGCTCCGAATAATACAATCAGTACGGTGATGATATGCTTCATGGGATCAACGAATCGAGTTTTAGACGATTCAAAATTCTAAAGGGCTGCATGTATGTAAATTATATCTATTATAATTTACTTTATATGTTCAAATTCGTTGCAATCAGAGCCTCAAAGATAACCCCTTTTATACTAAGTCACCACCCTAAAAATGATCTAATTTGGACAAATTTATACCTTATTGAGGGTATTAAATACCCAAAAATTAAAGACAGGTTTGAAACTTTTCTAAATGTTCTACAACTGTCGATTCTTCATCGGTGATACTCAATTTCAAGTTTTTGTATTTTCCTTCGTCTGATAATTTGGAAAGAAGTGAGTAAATCGGATATTTTTTTTCCCAATACTCTTTACCTAAAAATACCATCGGACTTGCAACTTCCTCTGTGAGATAGTGATTTTGTGTTGCATCTTGGAAAATCTCTTGGATGGTTCCAGCTGATCCTGGACTGAATACTATGCCTCCCTTTGCAAGTGCCAAAAGTCCGTCTTCTCTAACACTATTTGCAAAGTATTTGGCAATGTGCGTCGCAAACGGCGTTGGAGGCTCATGGCCATAAAGCCACGTAGGAATGCCGAGGCTTTCATTCTCTGAACTAGAAGGGAACTTCTCCATCACTTCAAAAGCTTTAGAAAGCCATAGCTCATCCTTGTAACTAGGCGCCTCAGCTAACATTTCAAATGCTTGGTTCCATTCTGATTCATTTTTTCCACTTAACCAAACCCCCAAATGTGTAGCTTCCATAGCGCCTGGTCCACCTCCAGAAATCATTAGGAATCCCCTCTGATGTAACTTGGAAGAAATGCTTGCAACTTTTCGATAAGAGTCACTGTCTCTAGCAATACTATGTCCGCCCATTATGGCCACAATTTTCATCGGATCAAAATTGGACAAATAATTTGTGAGCGCATTTGTGATACCATGATCATGTAAACGCCTACCAATTGATTCTCTTAAACTTAGTTCACTTTTACCTCCTTTTATGTAATGTTTATAGACTTGCGCATCTAATGTTTGAGAATAAGTCTCGGGAACTTTTGGGTCAAATCCAAAGTATAAATCTTCACAGGAATAAAGCCTGATGGGATGTGTTGCGTACGGAAGTTTTAATGATGGAAAAATGAAATTTTCATTGATCAAATGAAGCGAAAGCTTTTCTCCTAACACGCATCCAATAAATAAACAATTCGAAATATTTTTCAATAATATTTGATCTTGAAAAGGCAACAGATTAAGTCCTTGAAAACCGACATTATTTATTTCTTTCGAGCTATTTAGTAGTGATATTAAAGATGATTCAGTTTCGATTTCTACCATTAATCCAGTAATTAGTTATTGTTTTAGTGCTTATTTGGCTAAAACAGGCAATTTTGAAAATAAGCAACAAGATAAAAGCAAAATTTATATTATTTTAGAGTGTAGCAGAACTCCCGAAACAGCAAAAGTAACAGTCAATTATTTATTTAGGGTTATATCCTATTACTTCAATCTTTAAGATATGAGGCTTAAGAACCGTTACTTGTGTTTACTTTTCTTGCTATTGGCAAACCTTGGTGCCTTCGCACAATTAAATCCCGTATTTGAACTAAACGAGGTCACTGTTTTACCTCTGAATCCAACACCAACAGACAGTATTTTCATTACCCTGAGCGGAAATAAGCTAAACAAATGTGCAGTTTTAGATACGTTGAATCATTCCGTCGAATTGTTGAATGTGCTCCTATTAATGGATTGGGTAGTCGACGAAGATGCCTTTCCTGGAATTCACTGCATTGATACAATCATTCCGTACGACACAACTTTAAATATAGGCCTATTACCCCCAGCAATTTATAATATCACGTTATTGACGGACCTAGTTACTAATCAGGCCGATCCTGCTGATTTTGTATTCGAAGTTGCACCTTTGACTTGCTCGGATCAAAATGGAGTAATCTGGGTTACTAATAGAGCAGATATTGGACCGAATACTTTAAGGGAAGCAATCATTTGTGCTAATGAAACTTCTGGTCCGAATACAATCAATATTTATATAACAAATGATCCAACACCTACAATTTCGATAGGTGCAATGTCTTCGACTCCTTTACCTGTTATAACTGACCCGGGTACAACTATAGATGGAACTATCCAGCCGGGATGGGGAGGTAATGGAAATAATGAGCCAATTGTTAAACTAAATGGTGGCGCAGGAAACTTTGGGGATCCTACACCCGGGTTAGATATTCGAGCAAGTGGGACTGCTGTTTTTGGACTAGAGATTGTTGATTTTTCAGGTGATGGAATTCTCGTTCAAAATGCAAGTGATGTTATCATTGGAGGAGCGTCTTCGGGAAATATTATTACAGGAAATGCTTTGGCCGGAATTAGAATGGGAAATAATTCATTTGGATGTCAAATCAATGGAAACTGGATTGGTACTGATGATGAGATTGTCTTAGGACTTGGAAATGAAGAGGCAGGGATTGTTGCTGATAATGGAGGGGTGAATACCTCAGTTGGTCTTGGGATTTTCGAGGCTGAAAATATTATTGTTGGAAATCCAGTGGGAGCGATCATCGACAATATTTCTGGAGTACGATTTAGTAAAAACAGGTTTGAATGTAATCAAGAAGCCGGAATTCAATTGGTGAACAATGGTAATGGCAATGCATCTGCTCCGGAAATTGTTACCGCAACGCCATCTGAAATTTTTGGAACAGTTCCTTTTCCAGGTGCTGCGGTTGAAATATTTATGAATGCTGCTGATGCTTGTCCAACTGCTGCTTGCCAAGGTTCCGTATATCTAGGGACTGCATTTTCAACAATAGTTGGTTTTACTTTATCAGCGCCATTTGCAAATGGTGTCGTCTTGCAGGGAGGAGAAAGAATCACGGCAACACAGGCATTGGGGAGTAATCAATCTCCTTTTTCAACTTGTAAAGTAGTAGCCGGAGTTTCTACTTGTACAGATACTCAAGGAAATATTTTTGTTACCAATACGCAGGATGAAGGAGCAGGAAGTTTGAGAGAGGCGATTAATTGTGCAAATACAACGCTTGGTTCAAATACAATTGTTTTTGATATTCCTGGAAACGGTCCACATACTATTGAAGTTGGATTTAACAATGGTGATCCTTTGCCTACCATAATTTCCAATGGTACAATAATCGATGGTTCAGGAATTATTCTGGATGGTGGAAATTCCACTTGGCCAGTTCCTGCGGATGGAATAACTATTTCAGCTGACCTCTGTGAAATTTACAATTTAACCATTATCGGATTTGCCGATGATGGTATCAGTTTGATTAATGCAAATTCAAATAAAATTGGTGGACCCGGATCAGGAAATATAATTTACGGAAATGGAGTAGCCAGAGATTTTTGGAGCGGTGTTCCTGGAGGACCTTACAATGGAAGTGGAATTCATTTGAACAATTCTACTAGAAATGAAATTTATAACAATTTTATAGGAACGGATCAGGCATTGTTGGTTGAAGATGGAAATGAATTTTGTGGCATTTTATTAGAAGGAAATTGTGATGCGAATATAATAGGGCAGGAAACGTTAAACCGTGGAAACGTAATATATAATAATGAAATTGGAATAGAATTATCTGCCAATTCTGATAGAAATAAATTGAGCGCAAATCAATTGAAATGCAATTCTGTTGAAGGAATCAACCTTGCTTTTGGTGCCAATGAAGGAATATTAGCGCCTACTATTGATATTGCTCGGACTGATACAATTTCCGGATTTTCAAACGAGCAAAATGGAACAGTCGAACTTTTCTTGTTGGACAACATTGGATGTACTACTGCTCCTTGTCAAGGAAAGACTTTACTAGCTAGTCAGACAATTGCTAATGGAGAATGGTTATTTACGCCGCCTTACAACAACAATTATATTCCGCAACTAGGAGATATTATAGTATTAACCTTTACTGATGAAGATGACAATACAAGTGCTTATTCTAATTGCGCGAATTTAGAAGTTCCTTGTTTCGTTGGTCTAGAAATATTAGAATTAGTAAATACTACATGTGGACTTAATAATGGATCCGTAGAGGTGATGGCAAGTAATGGAACTCCAAATTATCTCTACAACATTGGCAATGGAAATACACCAAACAATCTTTTTAATGAATTGTCTGCCGGATTTTATTTTGTGACCGCCACGGATTTTTTCGGTTGTACTGCTGAGCTACAAGTTCAAATTGAATCAAGTAACTCTCCCGATGTTTTATTGGTCGGTATGGGAAGTTCAACTTGCGAGGCTTCCGATGGAATGTTAGAATTTGCAGGAACATCTGGAGTTTCACCATATATGTTTAGCTTAGATGGTGGGGCTGCCCAATCTTCAGGTTTGTTCTCAAATCTTTCAGCTGGAGTCTACGGCGTTGAGATAGAAGATGCCATTGGTTGCACATCAACTTCAACTGCGGAAGTTACTAATAATGGAATTATCCCTATAGCCAATTACACTTTTGCCACAACCTACGATACCGTCCAATTTACTGATGCCTCGACAGAGGCGACCTCCATATTTTATAATTTTGGCGATGGAACTGCTAGTACCGATGCAAACCCAATTCATGTATATGACGCACCGGGTAGTTTTGAAGCTTGTCAAATTGTAACTAATTCTTGTGGATCGGATACCATTTGTCAACAAATATCTGTTGTTCCTTCACCAACACTTTTCACCCTTGAAGGATCTGTGTTTAGGGAGGATTTAGCAGCAATTAATAATGTTGATTTGATCTGTGTTAATAGTGATGTAACTGACAATTCTGGAGATTATCTTATTACGGATATACCAATTGGTTCAAACTGCGAATTGTCTCCAGATAAAATGGATGAGGCAAGACTTGGTGTTAGTATTTCAGATATAGTCTTAGTGCAAAGGCATTTGGTGTTTTTAGATACACTAGATTCACCTTATAAAATAATTGCGGCAGATGTAGATGGATCCAATAGCGTAAATATTACCGATTTGATTTCGATGCAACGAGTAATATTATTTATAGATACAGAATTTTCCATCGGTAAAACTTGGCGATTTATTCCAGAAAGTTTTACTTTTTCAAATCCACTAAATCCATTTGCTTTTTCTTTTCCAGAAGAAATTGCAGTCAATGGGATCGCCCAGAATGAATTAGATCAAAATTTTATTGGCCTTAAAGTTGGTGATGTGAATAACTCTGCAAATCCAATAAATGTTCAAAGCGATAGTCCATTGTCGCTGATTGGAGAAACGAATATTGAGAACAATATTTTGACGCTTGATATTAGGGCTGCCGCTAATATTAATTTAAATGGCTTCCAAGGGAAAATAGGATTTGATCCTACTTTAATCAAACCCTTAAATTCTCAAAGTGAATCCTCCGGTCTAATAGATCATTATCACGATCGTTCTATTAATTTTTTATGGTGGGAAAAAGAACAAGTAAAATCTGGGGCAAAGTTTTCTTCTGATAAAAAATTCTATTCGATTCAGTTTGAATTGTTGACAAGCAATATCTCTGAAGCAGAAGGTAGCATTCGACTTCTTGGTAATAGCAACATTGCTGTTGATGAGAATTCTGTTGAGAAAAACATAGTTTTAGAACTTAAGCATACAGGTTTTACTGCGCAATCCGACGGTACCACATTTTATCCAAATCCATTTGATGGAAAGCTATTCTTGAAAACAGAGCATGCCTTCGAGTCGATCACATGGAGATTAATGGATGCCAATGGGAAAATAATTGCTTTGGGTTCAAAAGAGGCGCAGAATTCCGCTTTGTTGTACGATAATCCTGATTTACCGGCAGGTTTATATTTCATTGAATTGTTGAATAACGGCAAAAGGGATGTTGAAAGACTAATTAAATTTTAGCAATTACAAGTCAAGAGTTCGAAATTCGCACAGGGATATGCATGATCTATTGTATTTTTGTTAAAAATTAACAATAATGCGAAATTTCCTATTCTTTTCACTTTTGGCCATTAGTACAACTCTCTATAGTCAAATAGAGCTGACATTAGAACAATACACCGCAGGATTAAGTTCGCCAGTTGGCGTGTACAACACGGGGGACGTGGATGATGACAGAATTTTTGTCCTTGAACGTTCTGGACGAATAAGAATCGTAGACGGTTCTGGAGCGCTGCAATCTTCAGCCTTTCTAAACATTGATCCTATCGTTGCACAGACTGGTGGATCTAGTGAACAAGGTTTGCTTGGTATGGCTTTTCATCCTGATTATGCCAACAATGGATTCTTCTATGTTCATTACAGTGATAATTCTGGTGATGGTCAGATTTCAAGATTTTCAGTGGATGATACCGACCCAAACCTTGCAGACGGAGCAAGTGAATTCAAAATTATAAAAATTGATCAGCCATACGGTAATCATAACGGAGGCGAAATTCAATTCGGACCTGATGGTTATTTGTACATCGGTATGGGAGATGGGGGTGCATTCGATGACCCGGAAAATCGTTCTCAGAACCCGCAAGAATTATTGGGTAAAATGTTGAGAATTGATGTTGATAATGGTGCACCATATAGCATTCCAGGAGATAATCCATTTGTTGGTGATGCAACGACTAAAGATGAAATTTGGGCAATTGGCTTAAGAAATCCTTGGAGATTTAGCTTTGATAGAATGACTGGAGATATGTGGATAGGAGATGTTGGTCAGAATCAAGCTGAAGAAATTGATTTCGAACCAGCTGGTTCGGCCGGTGGGTTAAATTATGGTTGGAGATGTTATGAAGCCAATGATTTGTATTTAACAGGAGGCTGTGGAAATGCTTCAGAATATACAGCACCTGCCGTAGAGATACCTCAAGGTGGATTTTCTGGACCTTGTTCAATCACTGGTGGATATGTTTATCGTGGAGTGGAATACACAGACATTCATGGAAAATATATTTATGGTGATTATTGCTCTGGAGATATCTGGGCAATAACAAATAATGGCGCTGGTGGATTTACAAATGAAAATTTGGATAAAATTAATAATTCGGCTTGGTCCTCATTTGGTGAAGATTCACAGGGTAGGCTTTATATCGTAAGTTTAACCGGAGGTCGAATTTATAAGGTGACAACTGCCAAGGAATCTTTAAAACCTGTTATTGCTTTATCAGCATCAAATGTTTTGGAATCTACACCAGGCGATTTTGCTCCTTATACTGCTTATCAATGGTATTTAGATGGTCAAGAAGTGGCGGGCGCATCTAGCGAGAATTATACCCCAATTGCGAATGGGACATACCAATTGCAAGTGACTACAACACCCGGTGGAAAGCTTTGGTCTAATACACAAGAAGTTACCATTACTTCAATCAACAGTCCGCAGTTACCAGAAAATAATCTAATCGTTAATCCAAATCCATTTACAAATTCGATTCAGGTAGACATCGAAATTGAGAAAATAGCTGTTATGGAATTAACCTTATTTTCAATTGATGGCAAAAAATTACGTTCTTGGACAAAAGAGAATGTAAATCTTTGGAATGAGGAAATTGCACTTAGCGATTTGGCAGCAGGAGTTTATCAACTGGAGCTTCAAGCGGATGGAAAATTGGTAAGCAAAAAGATCGTGAAACAATAACTGGAGAGATTGTGAAATAAAAAATGGGATGTCAAGAAAGTTGACATCCCATTTTTTATTGGAAGGTTACATTGGTCTTAAAGTCGACATTCCACCATCAATACCAATCACTTGACCAGAAATCCAACTGCCTTTTTCACTCAATAACAGGCATGCCATTGCTGCTAAATCCTCTGGCTGACCAAAACGTTTCAGCGGATGACGATTATTAGAAGCAGCTTTCTTATCATCGGTGGATAACAATTTCTCAGCTAAAGGAGTATCCGTAAGAGATGGAGCCAATATATTGACTCGGACTTTTGGCGCCCATTCTGCTGCTAAAGATTTTCCCAATCCTTCGATAGCTCCCTTTGAAGTAGCCACAGATGTATGGTAAGGCATTCCTTGACCTACGGCCACTGTAGAGAATAAAACCACGCTGGAATTTCCTGATTTAGACAGGGCTTTTTGACACTTCCTGAGCACTTTCACAGCGCCGAGTACATTGATTTCAAAATCAACTAGGAAGGCTTCTGGCTTTAAAGCTCTGAAGGGTTTTAGATTTATAGACCCCGGGCAGTAAACCAAGCCATGTAATTCTTCTGGCAATTCTAAGGCATCAACCTCGTCCTCTAGAATGTCAAATGTGATATGTTTTAGATTGGGGTGATCTGGAAGGGTATCATTAGATCTAGATAAAACAATTACTTCTTGATTTTCTGATAGCAATTGTTTCGTGATCGCAAGTCCTATTCCCTTACTTCCACCTACGATTAAATAATTTCTACTCATTTGGATTTTAATTCTTGAATTTTAGACTGGATGACCTCTCCTTCCTCCATTAATCTTGCGTAATGCTTTAAATCTCCCGACCGTTGAATGGCCATCGCCTTTTCCATCAATTGAGCATACTCTTTTTCCAGTTTTTTCACTGGATCCTTTTTGAACAATCCAAACATATCTGTTGCTTTAGAAAGAGAACAACGATCTCCCTTTCTTGTTCGAAAAGATTACTTGTTTATAGAAAGAAATATGGAATATTTCAGATTTTACTCCTCCGTGTAGGCGTCAAATCCTCCTTCTAAGTTAAACACCTCTTGGAATCCCATCTCTACCATCATGTTGGCAGTCTTGCTTGATCTTCCTCCGCTTTTACAATAAACAATGTATTTTTTGTCTCGTGGAAGTTTATCGATCTTATCTTTAAATCCTCCTCCTTTGAAATCCACTTCGATAGCTCCTCTAATTTTTCCGTCTGCAATCTCGCTAGGTGTTCTTACATCTAGTACAAAAACACCAGACTTCTTGTTTGCAATCTTGAACGATTCTTGGTCCATTTGCTGAACAGCGGCCTTTGGAAGCGCTGCGGCGTGTTCATTGGAGCCCTCAGATTGAGTAGCATTATTTGAACAAGAGAAAATTGCTAATAGTATAAAAAGAGAGAAGTATTTGTACATGATTTTTATTTGATTATTTCTAGTTCGGATAAAAGTAATGAAAGTTTTTCAGGTGATTCAAACTGAACTGCTTTGTATCCACATTCTATGGCCGCGTTCACATTTCTCAAAGAGTCATCAATGAAAAGGGTAGTTGCAGGATTAATATTAAATCTTTCAGTAGTCAAATGATAAATGCGATGGGCAGGTTTCTTCATTTTTTCTTCTCCCGAAACTAAAATTCCGTCAAACCATCCTAAGAAAGGGTATAATTCTCTAGCAATTGGAAAGGTTTGTGCTGACCAATTGGTTAAGGCATAGATTGGTAAATCTCCTTTTCGTTTTAGTTGTCTGAAAATATCTAAAGTTCCTTCAATAGGACCATTCAGCATTTCTTTCCATCGGAAGAAATAAGACTCAATCTCTCGAGTGTATTTCGGATGCTTTTCACTAAGCAATTGTATGGCCTCTTCAAAAGGACGACCAGCGTCTTGTTGTTCATTCCAATCCATGTCTGTTACTTCCCGTAGGAAATATTCCATCTCTTGTTCGTCTTTGAAAATCTTACGATAAAGATATCTTGGGTTCCAATCTATTAGTACACCTCCTAAGTCAAAAAGAATAGTTTCTATTTTCATCTTAAATCTTTTTCAATTTCCAATTTCCTTTTTTGAATAAATATATTGATAAAATGGCTAAACTTGTTTCACTAGTAAATATCGCAATGTAAACTCCAGTTGGACCCCAATCGAAAACTAGCGCTAGGGTGTAAGCTAACGGAATTTCAACGAGCCAGAAGCAAATTAGGTTCATTATTGTTGGTGTTCGGGTATCGCCTGCTCCGTTGAATGCTTGTGTCAAAACCATTCCATATGAAAAGAACACATAACCAACGCTTATGATTCTGAGGCAATGTACACCAGCAGAAATAATCGCAAGATCATTTGTGAAAAAGCGCATCAGATTTGGAGCAAAGGTGAAATAGATAATAGATACTGTGAGCAAAAAATACATATTGTATTTGGATATATCCCAGCCAGCTTGCTCCGCGCGTTCCGGCAATTCGGCGCCAAGATTTTGCCCAACCAATGTTGCTGCGGCATTGGCCAAACCCCAACTAGGTAAAATTGTAAAGATCAAAATCCGAATAGCAATTGTATATCCAGCCACCACATCTTCACCATACTCAGCCAATATCCTTACTAGGAAAATCCAACTAGCAGTTGCGATGATGTATTGTGCAATTGTTCCCGAGCTCAATAAAATAATTTTTTTCATCAACTGAATATTCCAGCTATAAATCTGCTTCGTAATTTTAATTACCCCAGACTTTCCAATTAATAAATATAGCTGAAAAATAACTCCAGTTCCGCGACCAATCATGGTGGCAATTGCCGCTCCTTCTAGACCCATTGCTGGAATGGGACCAAATCCAAATATTAGGATTGGATCGAGAATGATGTTCAGAATATTAGCCAACCATAAGGATTGCATAGCCAAGAAAGCATTCCCTGCTCCGCGGAATATTCCGTTCAAGAGAAATAATAAAACAATAACAAGGTTTGATCCTAGAAGAATTCTAGTATAGCCAATGCCTTCTGATATTAATTCTGGAGAACCTCCCATAATGGCTAGAATCTCTCCGGCAAATATAAATCCTACCGCACCAATAATGCAGCCGCAGGTGATACCTAAAAGGATAACTTGTTCCGCTACTCTTGATGCGCCTTCTTTGTTTTTTTCCCCAACTCTTCTCGCAACCAACGCAGTTGCCGCCAAACTAATTCCAATAGAAATGGAATAGATTAACATTGCAACTGATTCGGTAAGCCCTACTGTTGCTACAGCATTGGTGCTAACTCTTGCCACGAAAAAGACATCGACAACTGCAAACAGTGCCTCCATTAACATTTCCAATATCATTGGAATCGCCAGCAGAGAGATGGCTTTTGTTAATCTTAATTTCGTGAAATCTTTCTCTTCGCTGCTAAATGCTTCTTTGAGAATTTTTAGATACTTATTCATGACTGGCTTATCCTATTCCTGATTCATTTCAAGTGTCGGATACTATTGAATACCTTAATTTGAGTCATAAAGTTCCAAAGCTTGATCAATTCCTTTATTTATAGCCGGAACGCCTTCTTTCATCCAACGAGGTGCATCATTGTTCATTAAGAAATGATCAAAAAATTGAGACATTCTCAATTGAAAATCTTCTCGATTTTGGCGCTTTACTGGCCAGTGCGGCTCATTGTTGTAATTTAAGAACCACGCCATTTTATTCAGTCGTCTCAAGGCCATAAAATATTCTATGCCTTGATACCATGGAACTGCGCCATCTTTATCATTGTGCATAATGAGTACAGGAGTTTTCATTTTATCCAATTCAAATAATGGCGAATTTTTCAGATATACCTCCGGGTTTTCCCAAAGTGTTGCCCCTAATCTACTTTGCGTATTTTCATATTGGAACATTCGACTCAAACCGGAGCGCCATCTAATTCCGCCATAGGCACTGGTCATGTTGACTACTGGAGCACCAGATTCTGCACATTTAAATCTATCAGTTCTGGTTAGTAAATATGCGATTTGATATCCACCCCAACTATGACCTTGTAAACCCATATTTTTTTCATCAACAAATCCTAAGCCTAGTAAAGCATCGACTCCAGACATTACTGCTCTATATGCTGATTCGCCTGGCTCACCTGTGATGTAAGCAACATCCGGATTGAATATAACATATCCTCTGTTGGCGTAATAAGCATAGTTAATGGTAGATCGATGCGGAAAAACTTTTGGATAATTATGAATTCGATCGCTACTACGTTCATAAAAATTCACGATAAGCGGATATTTTTTATTCGGATCAAAATTGGGTGGCTTAACAATCATGCCTTTGACTTGCACCCCTTGATAATCTTTCCAAGAAAATGATTCGATTGATCCCCATCCATAAGTGGATTGTTGTGGGTTGATATCACTTATTCGTTTGGCTCCTTTGAAATCGAAATTATCGGCTAAATATAAGTCTGGATATATTTGAAAATTTTGAAAATCGAAAACGATTCTATTTTTATTTTTTGCTTGTACTGGTCGTCTAGTATACTTGGTTGGACCTTCGATCAAAGAATTTATGGACTTTGAAACAGGGTTATATAGGGCGTAGCCTTCTGATCTGTTCTCTTCATTTTGAATATGAATGAGCCAATTGACTTTGCTTGGGAACGATCTTTTTTCTCGATCAAGAATAATAGCTCGGTGAATTTTTTTTGAAGCTCTTCCGTTAGTTATTCTTTCAGGCTTACTTATTCCTGAAGGATCCAATTTCCAAATATCATACCTGTCATAAACTAGAAGCGCCTCATCGTTAGTTAACCATCCTGCCGATCGGTAACTATATTCATCAATAGGAAGATCATGTAATTCATTGTTGAAGTTGGTAACTTCTGGCCCAGCGATTTTGGCCAAAGATGATTTTTGTACGTCAAAGGCGTACCAGCTTTCATCATTTCTATTGTAATAGTAAATGTATTTTCCTTCCGGAGAAAGTGCAACATTTGCTGCTAAATCTTGTACAACGGTTTTTGTTCTTCCGTTCAATAGATTAACGCAGGAAATGTTTTTCCGAATAGGAAATCCTTCCCAAGTCATGGCCCGCATTCCCGGAGATTCATCATAAGCCAAAGCGTAATCTGAATCTCTGTTTTTCTGAAATACTAAGGATGAAAACATTCCTTCCTGAAGTTGTATAAATTGCTTTTTCCGATAATCATAGACACAGGAATATGTTTTGTTTTGATCATTTTTCAGTTGGGTTTTTTGATGCGGATAGGTTCTAAGGTCTTTGCTTGTCCAGACTTCAACCTGTACGATTTCTTCGGGTAAAAGTGTTGTGTCCACTTCAGGTGCAAAAGAAGCAACACCAAAAAATAATCTCTGACCAGATTTAGAAAAACGGAGTTTACCTTTTTCTGATATTCTTAAATTATCGTTTAGGAATTTAGGATTGTTATTGGCCATTTTTACAGCTGATCTACCTTTCGTATTCCAGTGGTATAAATGATATGGTCGGTGAAAGGTATTGCTCGTATCTTGGTCAAATAAAAATGCCACTTTTTTTGCATTTGGACTGATTGCAATTTGATCAAATTTACCTTTACCTTTTTTTATTAATTCTAAGTTTCTATTCTCAAAATCAAAGTAGTGAATGCTAGGTGGAGCAATTGTATCTTGTTTTAAACGAGTAAGTACAAGTCCTGGACTGTCCTCCGCCAAGTGAAATTTGTCAATATAAGTTACGGTATCATTTTTCTCATTTTCTAAATCCCAAATGATTAATGAGGTTGAACCAACACTGGTAGAGTCCCCAGATTTTTTTTCAATAGGGTCTTGAGTTATAAACACTTGTCCACTCCAATATTTTGGAACACTATAATCCTGCACTCGAGGTACTCTTGTTTGACTTTGATCAGATAATTTAAGAATGCATAAACTGTCCTTAGGCAACTGGTCTTTATTTACCTTATTCCTTTTGGCTTCTTTAATAATTTCTTTAGCAGGGTGTACTTTAAAAATCAAATATTTACTGTCTTCCGTAAATGTAGCTTTATCAGCTCTGTCGAAAATATATGTTCGATTGGTACTGTGTTGATACAGTTCTAATACGGGATCTTTCTTATCGTGGAAATTAATGTAAGATACCCATTCGCCATCATTTGCGATTTTTGCGGATCTGATATCTCTCCATTCTTCAAAGACACCTGGTGTCATCGTTTTCTTTTTGTTGGTTTGGCCAAATAAGAGAAAGGGAAAGCATATTAATGAAAGAATGTATAAAAGGTATTTCATGATTGTAGGTCAACTGAATAAGTCATTGATCTTGCCAAGTTAATACTTTTTAGACGATCCGTTTTTTATTAGCCTTTCCAAAGGGATTTGGATTAGAATTATTATCCGATTGTTGTTGGTAGTTTTCGTAAAAAAAATCTATCATTAGATAGGTGCAAAATGAAACTTTGTCGAAATATTTTATTGCCCAAATACTTTTGAATTACTTTTCGACATTATATTTTTGCAAGGAATAAAATTGTAATTAAGTTATGAAATCATTCATGAGAGGAATAATATTGTTGGCTTTGGTAGCTGGCGCGTTTGTTTTGGGAACTGGCTGGAAAAGTACTGGAGAGGCGGACGGGACTGAAGAAGCCACGCTAAAGGAAGGCCAAAGAGAAACAGATGATAGTGCAGTGAGATATTCTAATGAAGAAGAAGCTACTATAGCACTTTTTGAAGATGCTGCTCCATCCGTTACTTTCATTACTACCAGTAATTTAAGATCGGATTATTGGTCTAGAAACGTAACTGAGATTCCAAGAGGAACAGGTTCTGGTTTTGTGTGGGATAAAAAAGGTCATATTATTACTAATTATCATGTGATAAAAGATGCTGATCGAGCAACCGTAACAATGGCCGATGGTAAAACCTATGACGCATCTTTGGTTGGAAAAGCTCCTGAAAAAGATTTGGCAGTGCTAAAAATTGAAGTAGACAGAAGCTTATTGAATCCAATTCCGCTTGGGAAATCTGATTTACTTAGAGTTGGTCAATCCGTCTATGCAATAGGTAATCCATTTGGTTTGGATCAAACGTTGACAACGGGAATTATTTCAGCTTTAGGGCGGGAAATAAATTCTGATGCAGGAGTTCCCATAAAAGACGCCATTCAAACAGATGCAGCGATTAACCCTGGAAATTCTGGAGGACCTTTATTAGATTCATCCGGAAGATTGATTGGTGTCAATACTGCTATTTATAGTCCGTCAGGTGCTTATGCTGGAATTGGTTTTTCCATTCCTGTAGATATTGTGAATATGGTCGTACCGGACTTGATTCAATATGGAAAAATAAAGCGTCCAACACTCGGTGTTGATTTAGCGACTCCTCAAATGACTGCTCGTAACGGAATAAAAGGAGCTTTGGTATTGGGCATAGCGGAAAATTCTGCGGCTCAAAAAGCTGGTATTCAGCCTTCATATCGAGATCAATACGGCAGAATTCTATTGGGAGATGTTATCGTAGGTCTTAATGAAGACAAGATTGAAAACAATGGTCAGTTGTTGGTTGCGCTAGAAAAGTACAAACCGGGTGAGCAAGTAGAAATAAAGGTGCTGAGAAAAGGTAAAATTGCTTCTTTGGATCTCATACTAGATCAGGCAAGGTAGCTTGGCTAGAGTGCTAAAGGAATTAGGAAATTTCTGGCCAGCCATCCTCCAAATATCCCCCAGAGGCCAATGATCAAGAAGGGGTAGGCCCACCAATACTTGTTTCTAGCGTCAAAAAAGGAATAGAAGGCGAGAACTCCACCGATGATCATCAACTCATCAGTGTAATCAATTAGCTGAAGAATCTCATTCTTTGACTCATAGAATGTCCAAAGAATTATGAAAAAGGATGGAATCCAAATGAATAGCTCAGCTACCTTGTGGGTAATACTACTTTCCGTGAACCATTTTTTCCAGTCTTTCATTGCTTTAACTTCCTTGATTTTAGGAATCGCAAGTTTTACGAAAGACCATAGGAAAAATACCCCTAGTGCTATCCAAGCATAATACATCACCGCACGTAGTTCCATGTTCGCGAAAGTACATTAAACCAAACAAAAGTCTGACTGTTATCTTAAAGAAGTTGGATAACAAATCAACTGAGAAAATGAAAGTGTACTATAAGGAATGGAAGTCAGTAGTCCCATGGACTTTAGAAGAAACCTGGAACTTTTTTTCCAGACCAGAAAATTTAGAGAAGATGATGCCTAGCGATATGCGCTTCAAGATACTCAGTGATTTGAAAAATGTTGAGATGTATGAAGGAATGTTGATTTTATATAAAGTAGCTCCATTACTTGGAATTAATCTGCGCTGGTGTACCGAGATTACCAAAATTGAAGACAAGAAATATTTTGTGGATGATCAACGCTTTGGTCCTTATGCCATGTGGCATCATGAACACCACTTTAAAGAGCTGAAAAATGGTCAAGTGGAAATGATTGATAAATTGCATTACGCAATTCCATTTGGGATTATTGGTCGAATGGTCAATTCGATTTTTGTATCCAATAAAATTGATGAAATATTTAAAACTAGAGAATCGTTTATCGCTGCGCAATAATAAAAAGAGCTGCTTGAACATATCAAGCAGCTCTTTTTTATAAATGAATAACTAGTTTCAATTCTTAGAAGTTTTCATCGCTTTTCTCGGTGCCGTTTTTAATCGAACACCTCCTTTCTTCCCCGGCAATTTATTTTTCTTTACATCTATTCTAACAGGAGATGTTGGCATTGGCGCCGTCTTTGGTCGAACAAGTTTTAATTCATCTATCAAGTGACTAGCACCAGCAAATTTATCTACAATAAACAAGATGAATCTTGTGTCCACCATGATGTTTCTACAAATAGAAGGATCATAGTTAATGTCACTCATCGTACCTTCCCAAGCACGATCAAAGTTTAAGCCAACCAAATTTCCGTAAGCATCAATTACAGGACTTCCCGAATTTCCCCCGGTGGTATGATTGGTGCCAATAAAACAAACAGGAATCTTACCATCTTGAGCGTAGTCCCCGTAATCTTTTTTCTCATACAAATCAATCAACTTTTTTGGTACATCAAATTCGTAATCACCTGGTACATACTTTTCGATTACACCCTCCAAGAAAGTTTGAGATTTATACGCAACAGCATCTTTAGGTTCATAACCTTTCACTTGACCATAGGTCACACGCATAGTACTGTTGGCATCCGGGTAAAACTTTTTCTTTGGAAAAGCCTCCATTTGCGCTTTCATATACTTTCGTTGAAGCAGGTCGATTCGTTCTTGAATTTCATTCATTGGTTGTCCTACATTCTCTGTATGATGTCTCGCAATAGCATCAATATATTTTACAAGAGGATCTGAAGAAAAACCTTGAACTGCTTCTTGCGCTGGTTTTCCCATCATTGAAAAGGTTGAAGCCTTTGTGGTTAAAAAAGACTTGCCTAAGATTGCTGAGGCAAATTTGGAATAGTCACTGCCGTAAGATGAAAACATGGCTATGGCTTCTGGACTGATGTATTGTCTATCCACCTGGGTGAAATACATTTCGGTCAAAGCCGCGAAAACTTCCTCATCAATGTTAGCGCGATAGTTTTTATAAAAGCCTTCCAAGAAATTTGAAACTCGGCCTTTGAATGATTCATAACCTTCACTATCTCCAGCCAAGTGACTTTTTTGTAACCTTCGCATGAAATTAGCTACTCGTACTAACTCCACATTTCTTGTATATTCCGAATAAAAATCGTTGGTAAAAGCAAGGTCTTTTATCTGACCATATTCAGTATCAAAGGATGACAGAATATTCCCGTAAGATTTCTGCCATGCAGGATTCTGATTGATTTTATTTTGAAAATCTTTTTCGTAAGCTTTTTTCTTTGCGACGGCACCAGTAGATTTTAATCCTTGGCTTTCTCCAATCCATTTTTTCCAATAGTTGGCAACACTTGCAAATTTTGAAGCATACTGAATTTTCACTGCTTCATCTGCGCGCATATATTTATCAATTATTTTTAATGCGCGGTCTCGAATGGAAATTTTTGCAGGGTTTCTTTTTTCTACCAATTGCTCTACAGCGTTAGAAGGAAGATATTGATTTGTTCTACCTGGAAATCCAAAAACCAAAGTAAAATCATCTTCAGAAATACCATCCATTGAGATTGGTAGAAAATGCTTTGGAGTATATGGTTTGTTTTCTGGACTGTATTCAGCTGGCTCATTGTTTGGTCCAGCATAAATTCTAAACAAAGAAAAATCTCCAGTATGTCTTGGCCAAACCCAATTGTCCGTATCAGATCCAAACTTACCAATTGATTCTGGCGGTGTACCGACCAATCTTACATCAGGAAAAGAAACTGTTTTGAATAAAAAATATTGATTTCCATTATAGAAAGGCTTAATAGAGATTTCCTCAAAATCTTTCAGGGTATACTTAGCTTTAATTGCCTCCAGGTTTTTATCAATAGCAGCCTGTCTATCTTTAGGATCCATGTCTTCCGTGATGCCCATTAATGCAGCTCCCGAGATATCCTCAATATTTTGAATGAACTTTGCGAACAAACCAGGATTCGGTAATTCTTCTTGATGTCCATCAGCCCAAAATCCATCTTTGAGCAAATTGTTTTCAACACTGGAATGTGACTGAATCTGTCTGTATCCACAATGATGGTTGGTCAACAAAAGTCCTGAACCAGAAATTACTTCAGCAGTACAAAATCCTCCAAAATGTACTATGGCATCTTTTAAGGAACCTTGGTTTACGGAGTATATGTCTTCTGCAGACATTTTCATCCCCAAAGAGCGCATTTCCGCCTCATTTAATGATTGTAAAAAAAGTGGCAACCACATACCCTCTCCCGCAAAACTACTTTGAATAGTAATGGAAAGAAATGTCACTAGAATCAATATCCTTTTCATCTATTAATTTTTTTACAAAGATAGTTATTTCAAGAATCAGGACAGTCAAGTGAGCTCAATGACCTATTTTTTTTCGTAAAATCCTATGTAACAGTCATTTAAATAGCAATTCTGAGGCGTTTTTTGGACAAACACCAAAAAAATAGATATCTTACCTGTGGATTTAAATTTTTAAGGATTTTACCTCGACAACCAATTGTTTTCATTCCTCATCTGCTCAATACAGATACTTCATTTTTGCACCACTTTTTTAACAACCTAAGATGATAAAATTCTATTCTCTAATTCTATTCGTTGCCAGTTTTTCATTCAGCTTACAAGCCCAATTGAATTGTGTTTTAGAAAGCAATGTTGATTTTACACCCAATGTTAACGATATCTGGGGGTATTCTTCTGGAGGTGCAGAGTATGCAATCATAGGCTTGCAAAACGGCGTAAATATTCAGGATATCTCGAATCCAGCTTCTCCAATTGATAAAGGAACAGCTAGTGGTCAAGTTTCCACTTGGAGAGATATCAAAACCTACTCGAACTATGCTTATGTGACCAATGACAATGGCCAAGGTATGATGCTTATTGATCTCTCAGGATTAGCAGCTGGTCCGATAACTTCTGCTGATTATTCTAATTGGAAACCATACATCGCTGCCTTAGGTGATACTTTAGAAAGATGTCATAACATTTATATCGATGACTCGGGATATGCTTATTTGGCCGGTTGTAATTTGAATAATGGTGGAATAATCTATGTTGATTTATTCACTGACCCCGCCAATCCAGCTTATGTCGGACATGGCCCTGCGATTTATTCGCATGATGTCTATGTTGATGGAACAAAGATGTATACCTCTGATATTTATGCTGGAGAATTTAGTATCTATGATATCACGAATCTGCCAGCTGCAGTGTTACTAGGTTCTCAGCAAACTCCAAATACCTTTACTCATAATACATGGTCTAGTGGAGATATAATATTTACCACTGATGAGCGATCAAATGCATTTACAGCAGCTTATGATATTTCGGATCCAACGGCCATAGAATTTTTAGATGCATTCCAACCTTTGGCCTCAGCCAATACCGGTGTGGTGCCACATAATGTGCATGTGATTAATAATTACTTGGTAATCTCGCATTATTCAGATGGTGTAATTATTGTTGATGCACTTGATCCTGAAAATTTAATTGAAGTTGGTAACTATGATACTTATCCTGGAGCATTAACGGGAGGGAGAGGAGCTTGGGGAGCATATCCTTTTTTACCATCGGGGAATATAATTGTTTCAGATAGGCAAACAGGTTTGTATGTTCTTTCTCCGACTTATGTTCGAGCTGCAAGGCTTGAAGGCCAAATAACGGATATGAATACAGGCTCGCCTATTCCAAATGCTACCATAGTAATAGGTCATCCACAAACTAATAGCGGAAGTACAAATTTTAATGGTGATTTTAAAACAGGAATTGAGGACGCTGGTACATTTACAATTACCATTTCTGCGCCAGGTTATATTACAAAGACAGTTTCCGCTACCATCGTGAATGGCGTTGCTACAATTTTGAACGAAGTGCTGGAATCGGAGCCTTTAGCACTTGAACTTACCTATTTTGAAGTAGAGAAAATACTTGATAATTCTGCGAAATTGAAATGGGGAATTTTGACCGATCACGAAGATCTTCAATTCGAAATAGAGAGGAGCGTAGATGGAATTCAATTCGAAAAAATTATTGAGCAAACCGAAAGAGCTTTGCTAACCGAGGAAAATCATTTTACATTTATTGATGATAAGCCCCTTGAAGGAAAAAATTATTACAGAATTAAGGCTTTTGATATAGACCGCAGTTTTTCTTATTCGAACATTGCTTCTTTGACCATTGGTTCCACAATTGGGAATCAAATTTCAATCTTCCCTAATCCTATCCAAGATGATGAGTATTTGAATATTACTGTTCCTAAGACTTCTAAGTCTTTGTCGGTAACAATCTATAATGCTTTAGGAGCTGTTTTGATCAGTGGCGAATTACAAGCCAATAGCAACAATAAGTTTAGCAAAAGTTTGATGAGCAAAGGATTAAATCTAGTTGTGATCGAAAGCGCTGCTGGAGTAGTTAAAGTGGAAAAAGTAGTCAATTAATGATTAACTATTCGCAGTACTTAGCGAATGACTAGCAACCAATCTGCTTACTGTTGGATGTTCAGAACCTCCTAAAGGTTCAACAGTTATGTTGAGACTTTCTGCATCCAACTTGTAGGGCAATTCGATGACAATTGATTCTTCCGGAAGTACTCCGAGATTTACCATTTCTCCATGGACATCAGCCCAAATTTGCAAGCAATGTCCATCTGGAAGTTTTGGTAGTTCTGCAATATTTAGATGTGCAACCTTGGCTTCATTGTTCCAGAATGCAACTGTTTGTAAATTAGCAGCAAGTCCTGATCCTTCCAGTAGTACTTTTTGCGTTGCCGGATGCTTTAAAATTTCTTGTAACTTATCTTGAGAAGCATATTGAATATTTCTTTGTTCGCAATCTTCTTTTAAACTTTGATATTGTTTACTCAACGCCTCATTTTGCACTGCGATTCCATTGGCATTGTTCCATTGTAAAAATGCCAATGAGCAAGAAAGTAGTGCAATTGCACTCGCAGCAATAGCCCAATTTTTATAGGATTTTACACTTTTAGCAGATTGAACAGAGGACTGTTCCATGTGGGTAATCGCTTGCATGATGGCATCTTTGGAATTTGGAGGAGCTGGTGTTGCAAGACGCTCAGCATATTGCTCAATTTCCTCCTGCATTTCCATATACTTCGCCTTCACCTCTGGGTACTTAGCGATGAAATTTTCTACTTGCTTAGTTTGCTCCATAGAAGTAAAACCCAAAAGATAATCTTCCAGTAATTTTGACTCCATAAATTTTCTTACCTCCTCATTCATGATAACATGCTAATTAAAATCATGATGGTGAAATCTTTATCACCGAATACCTTTCTTAGGTTTTTTAATCCATCTCGCAATCTTGTCTTCACTGTCCCTAATGGTAAATTTAGTGCCTCACTTGCCTCTTTTTGGGTCATGCCTTGATAAAAAAGGGCTCGAATTATTTCACGATATTTTAAATCTAAGCGAGCTACATGATCACCCATGTCCAGAAGCTGTGGTGAAAATTGCCGTTTACTTTTAATATTTACGTTGAATTCTGAAGTTTGGATTTCTTTGTCTCCTCTATTGTTGATTGAACGGTATTTATCTATGGCGGTGTTTCTCGTAATTCTTAATAGCCAAGTAAATAATTTTGCTTTTTCAGGATCATAGGTTTTACCTTTTTTCCAAAACTTGACAAAGGTGTCTTGAAGCACATCTTTTGCCAGCCCGTCGTCCTTTATAATGTTTTTGATGACTCCAAAAAGCGTATCAGCATAGTTGTCGTACAAAAGTTCAATCGCTTTACGATCGCCCTTTGCCAATAATTCTATTATTTCCTGCTCTTTAGAATTCATGATGAAAAAAAAATGAAAATATAAATCCAAATCAACTACTCGAGTCGTAACTAAGTCGAATTTTTATTTTATCACTTAATAATTTTATTATGGAAACCCGATTCTTTCTTTTTAGTTTAATGATTGTCCTATTTTCTTTTAATGCCAGCGCACAATGTGGAAGTCATCACAAGGCCAAACAGGCAAAAGCAATACACACCTCGTTCAATACACAGGATGACATTGTACACATAGCTGCTTCCTTAGACCAATTTTCAACCTTAGTCACAGCTGTTAAGGCGGCTGGACTGGTTGGCGTTTTGAAGAGTGATGGCCCATTTACAGTTTTCGCCCCTACGAACAGCGCTTTTGAAAAATTACCAAGTGGAACAGTAGAAAGTTTACTAAAGCCGGAAAGCAAAGCTGCCCTTGCAAATATTTTAACCTATCATGTTGTATCAGGAAAATTCACAGCAAGTGATATTCTAAAGGCGATCCAATTGTCCAACGGAGACTTTACCATTGAAACCGTTAGCGGAGGAAAACTTCAAGCCTCGATTGTCAACGAGGAAGTGATTTTGACCGATGAAAAAGGATTTAAAAGCAAGGTGATCAAAACCGATGTTGGCGCTTCGAACGGCATTATTCATGTCTTGGATGCCGTAGTTTTACCGAAGTAACTGTAATGATTTGTGAGATTAGTTCAACTGATATTAATGGCCAGGAAAAATTAAAATATTTATGGCAGTTATAATCGGTCTGAATTAATCTCAATTTTTTCCAATCCAGATTTTGTTGGTCCACAAATTTCCTTCGTGGTCAACAATTTGAATGATATAAATTCCATTGGTTTTCGGAGAATAGATAAAGGAAGATATCTCCTGATTGCCATTGGAAAAGAATAGTGGCTGACCTTGTAAATTAAAAACACTTAAAGTGAAAGCTTTTGGTTTGGACTGCTCAACAATAATTCGTTGCGATTCCATTTGGTAAAAACATTTAAGGTGATCAATCTCAATATGATCTATAGCGGAGACAATATTACATATAGGGGGATTATTATCTATTTCTATGATTTCTCCAGGAGTTAAATCCAAGCCTTCAAATCCTGCAAAATTTTTATCGTATTTGTACGCTCTGAAGTTGCCGTTATTGAAAGGATTGCTTCCTTGGACAACCGGACTATTTCCATTTAATGGAATTTCATATTCCCAGACGATTTCTCGATTAGCATTCAATTCAAAAATATTTCCAGGACTTCCGGCATTTACCAATGTATTCCCATTAGTTAATCGCTGGGCGTTAGATAAAAATGGAGAACTGAAATTTTCATTTCCTAAATTTCCATAAGACCATTCTGGAGCTGCGGGACCAAATGGATCTTCCAACGGAACTGGGTAACTTCCATCAGCGAATTGCTCTGGCACTAAAATTTGAACTTCAGAAAAATCTGGCCCCGGTCTTTCATTGCCGTTGTTATAAACCAATATTTTCCCCTCATCTGCTAGTCCCGATCGAATCCAATGAACGCCATGTTGACCAAAGAATTGCTGATCAGCTATTGGTCCACGTTCATAGGCTGAAGGATTTCCCCAGCGATATAAAATATCTCCTCCTTTTCCATATGTTCCGCCAGCATGTGTAGCCGCTTCTGCTGTTGTCGTACTATGATCAATGATCCAAATTTCATCCGAGTTTCGAACAGAAATAAGTATTTGATCTAAGTCTTCATTGTAATCTATTGCATTAAAATGATTGTAGTCAAAGTCAGCATGGGAATTAGAACTATTGATGTCCGGCAAGTTTATGTTGAACAATTCAGGATGTTCTGAAACTACACCAAAATTACTTTTCTCAGAATCAAAATCTTGAATGTAGTGATCTCTAATCCGCCACTCCCATATGATTTCAATGTCGTCAGATCCAATAGGTTTGATTTCGATAATTCTTTCATTCCATGCAATTCCTTCAGGAGCGATTTCATTTGGGTTTCTACCCAATTCAATTAACGTTGCAGCTTCAACAATCTCCCAAGTTAAAACCAAAATATTTCCGTTTGGCATCATTACCGCATCATGATGGGACAACCAAGTAGCAGTATTGAATTCATAACCCCATACGCGATTATTATCCCAGTCCACCAATTCTAAACCGCCAGCATTGCTAGCAGAGTTAAAAGGTCCTTGTGGACTAACTTTGTATGTTCTCAACATTAGGCCATTTTCTAAGAAATATGCCGCGAGTCCAGGTCGAGCACCACGATCCCATTCATTAATTAATCTTCCGCAATTGTCTATTAAAAAAGCTTTTGTTGAAGAGAACGGAGAGAAGAATGTATAACCTTCTAGTGATTCATCAGTCGTTTGAAGAACACCAACGGTCTGAGCTATACTGGAAAAAGAAATCGACAGGAAAAGAATTAGAATAATAGAATTTTTCATTCCCCAAGTTAATGATTTACTATTTAGCGAATCCCAATTGCGAAAAGATTTAACTCGATTTGTCTTCCCATAAACTTCTGATCTTTTTCATCCTTCGTTTATTGGCACCCATATCGCTGAAACCCTTTCGACTGACCGATTTAAAATGAAAACATTGGTTCAATTCATCTACATGAAAATAAACATCATCTATGAACTTCCCGATCTTAGTTTCAAAAGTGTAATGTATCAATTGAGCATCACTGAAAACATGACTTCCACCTTCCATTTTATCAAGGAGCTCAAGAAGTCGCTCAATACTTGCTGCCTTATTTCCATTAAATGTCAATGGTTTTTTCTTCCAGTTTTTTGATTCAAATTGGCTGGCAAAACAATTGGGAGATTTTGGACAAGCTGGCAAAGGATTGCCAGAAGACTGGGCCGATAAATGAATAAGTGAGCAGATGATTAAAAAGCAGCTCAAGATTATCTTCGTATTTGAAATCATAGCCTAAAGATAGGTCTTGCTTTTAACAATAAATGAAATTGACAATTAAAGAAAAAGCCTTCAAATGTGGAAAAGTTCTTCTTTATCAAATGCGAATTTATTCTATTTTCGCCTTTCTCATTTCGGGATATTATCTATTGATAAAGTGAATACATCAATTTATGGAAGTACAACTCCTTAGTCAATTATCTAAAACTCTGAATATCAGAGAATCGATACTTTCTAAAGTAATAGGACTATTTGAAGATGGAGCAACAATCCCGTTTATTGCCAGATATCGAAAGGAAGTAACAGGAGGATTAGATGAAGTGGTGATTGCGGAAATTGAAAAAAGTTGGAAACAGATTCAAGAGGTAATCAAGAGAAAGGAATTTGTTTTGACAACCATTGAGGAGCAAGGCAAGTTGACCGATGATTTGAAAAAGCAAATAGAAAATTGTTGGGATACTATTGAACTCGAAGACATCTACTTGCCTTTCAAACAGAAGCGAAAAACTAGAGGTGTTAAAGCAATAGAACTCGGTTTAGAACCTTTAGCAAAGTTGTTATTCGATCAGCGGGAGAGAGATCTTTCTAGGGCGGTAAAGCCTTACCTGAATAAAGAAGTTCCTGATGAAGCGGCAGCCTTGCAAGGAGCGCGAGATATAATAGCTGAATGGATCAATGAGAATGCAAATATCCGTTCTAGATTAAGAGATTCTTTTGAAAGACATGCTACAATTCAATCTAAAGTTGGTAGAGGTAAAAAAGAAAAGGCTGTCAAATACCAAGATTATTATGAATTTGAACAACGTTTGGATCGTTGTCCATCACATAGAATTTTGGCAATGTTCCGTGGAGAAAACGAAGGGTTGTTGAGGATTAATATTGAGCCTGATCCCGAGCGAACATTAGAGCAATTGGAGCGAATTGTTTGTCGGGGAAATACGCCAGCCGCAGATCAGGTTTATGAAGCTTTAAAGGACAGCTACAAAAGATTATTGCAACCGTCAATAGAAACTGAGTTTAGACAAAAGGCCAAAGAAAAAGCAGATCTAGAAGCTATTGAGGTATTTACTAATAATCTCCGCCAATTGTTGTTGGCTGCTCCTTTGGGAGAAAAGTGGGTGCTGGGGTTGGATCCTGGATTCAGGTCTGGGTGTAAAGTGGTTGTAATTAATCCTCAAGGCGACTTGGTCACCAACAATACTATTTTTCCTCATCCTCCTCAAAATAAGTCGAGTGAAGCAGCCTCAATTGTTGAAGGCCTAATTAATAAATATAAAATTGAGGGTGTCGCTATTGGAAATGGAACTGCAGGCAGAGAGACTATGGACTTTTTTCAAGGGTTAGCACTTCCCAATAATATTGACTTATTTATGGTAAATGAAGCTGGAGCTTCGATTTATTCAGCTTCGGCAATAGCAAGAGAGGAATTTCCCGATAAAGATTTGACAGTTAGAGGCGCAGTCTCGATAGGAAGAAGGTTAATGGATCCATTGGCTGAGTTGGTAAAGATTGATCCCAAATCGATAGGAGTAGGGCAGTACCAACATGATGTTTATCAGCATTTACTAAAGGATAGCCTTACTCGAACAGTGGAATCTTGTGTAAATGCAGTCGGGATAAATTTAAACACAGCAAGCAAACATTTATTAACTTATGTTTCAGGATTAGGACCGGGATTGGCACAAAAAATTATTGAGAAAAGAGAAAACGATGGACCATTTACAAGTCGTACTGAATTGAAAAAAGTATCTCGTCTGGGAGATAAAGCTTTTGAACAATGTGCAGGGTTTTTAAGAATAAAAAATGGAAAGCAACCATTGGATAACACTTCTGTGCATCCGGAAAGATATGCACTTGTAAAAACGATGGCCAAGGATATCGGCTCTAATATTGATCAATTAATCCAAGAAAAAGAATTGCGTAGGAAAATTGATCTGAATCAATATATTTCTGAGGAAGTTGGACTCCCTACACTGAGGGATATCATGAAGGAACTCGACAAACCTGGATTGGATCCGAGAGGTGCTGCTAAGGCATTTTCTTTTGACCGAAGTATCAAATCTATGGAGGACTTAAAAGTAGGAATGAAGTTGCCTGGAATTGTTACCAATGTTACGAACTTTGGAGCTTTTGTTGATGTTGGAGTAAAACAAGATGGCCTGGTTCACATCTCACAGTTAGCAGATACTTTCGTCAAGAATCCAGCTGATCACGTCAAGCTCAATCAAAAAGTCATGGTTCGAATAGTGGAAGTCGATATCAAAAGAAATCGAATTCAATTATCGATGAAGTCGAACTAAATATATTTTTAGAAAGTAATTACACTTTAAATTTTCTGCAAAATTCTCTGAAGAATTCTCCAAATCTTCGTTCCCCTTCAGCTGAAGAAAGTGGTGATTTGAAGATAGAAGGTGTTGTAAATATTTTAAGATCTGACAACGAATTTTTGAACATTTTCAATCCAGCCTTGTGCAGCAGATCTTCAGCTAGATCATTACTTTTTCTTAAATTTCGACGATTGATAAATCCATGAGCGGTAAACTCTTCTTTCATGTCAGCTTTAAAGCTGCGACATTCTTCAATTACTGCCATGAATTCTTGGGTTGCCAATACATCAACTTCTGAACCAATCACAGGTACCAGAATTCCCGAGCAATTATATAGCAGCATAACAGTAGGATTGTCAGCCTTTTTGTCCGTCATTCTTGGAATATCTATGAAGATGATGTCATAGTCGTCACCGAAGCGCTTCAAAAAAGTGGCTACTCTTCTTGGGCTTAAAGCTTCAACTTCAACCAAAGGAGTTTTATCAGGATACATGTCCTTTTCTTGTTCGTACATCTCATAGACGGAAGCTTGAGAATCACAATCTATGATCAGTACTTTTTTACCTTTTTTTTCTGCTAATGCTGTAGCTACCATCATGGTTACGACAGACTTTCCTACTCCTCCTTTGGAGTTAGATATGCTTAGTATTTTAGTATCACTTGCCATAATATCGGATTTCTAATGGTGTACTTTTATTTATAAAGATTTTGTTCTACCACCATCAACGGGTAAATTGATCCCATTGATATAACTTGCGGCAGGACTTGCCAAAAATGCGATGGCTGATCCTATTTCATTAGGCTCTGCAAATCGACCCGCAGGTATAGTGGACATCATTTTCTTCTTTTCTATCTCAAAACTAGTCCCTGATTTTTCAGCTCGACTATCCAAAATCTCCGTAATTCGTTCTGTATTTGTAGAACCTGGAAGAACATTATTCACAGTAATTCCAAATGGTCCTAGCTCAGTTGCCAAGGTTTTTGCCCAATTGGCTACCGCGCCTCTTGTAGTGTTTGATACGCCCAAACCCGGAATTGGTTGTTTAACAGAGGTAGAAATGACATTTATAATGCGACCGTACCCAGCATTTTTCATTCCTTTTGATAGAATTTTGCTCAGAATATGATTAGCTACTAGATGTAATTCTATTGCTTTCAAAAAATCTTCTGGTTCCGCTAACGTTATAGGACCCCCAGCAGGTCCGCCAGTATTGTTTACCAGAATATGAATCGTTTTCGTGGCTGCAAGACCAGTAACCTTTTTCTTTAAATCTGTTCGATCCTTAAAGTCAGCCACTAAGAAATCATGATGTTGATTTCCACTATGCGGCAAAGCACGTACAACTTCAGATAATACCGAAGCCGATCTGGCTATAATCGTAACGTTAGCTCCTAATCTAGCCAATTCTTCTGCAGCTCCGCGACCAATTCCTCTTGATGCACCACATACAAGTGCATTTTTTCCTGATAAATCTAAATTCATGACATTCCTTGTTGAATGCCAAAATTAGAAAAAATCATCATGTGTTGGGTGGTGATCGACTATTTTTAATGTATCCAGACTTTTAGCATAGTTATAGGTCGGAACTTTAAATTGGCCTGTTTGATCATTTTATCATGGTTTAATGATTTCCCTAATTCTAATTACCTTAGCCAGTGACCAAAATTTAACAGCATGGCAATACGTAAGCCCTTTAATTTGAACGGTTGGATTGATGATCACCGGCACTTATTGAAACCACCAATTGGAAATAAACAGGTGTACCTAGACAATGAAGATTATATTGTTATGATCGTAGGGGGACCAAATGGAAGAAAAGATTATCATTACGAGGATGGTGAAGAGTTATTCTACCAAATTGAAGGTGATATTACTTTAAAGATTATCAACGAGGACGGAACTCCTGAAGATGTT
>CALFWO010000034.1 GCA_937928045.1 uncultured Saprospiraceae bacterium
ATGGATTTTGCCTTTTTGATATTCATTGATTTAGCAACGGTCATCAAATCTTCTTTTTTGAGATCTTTTCTTTTCCCATTGATGCTTAGTGCATGGTGACTGACCCAATAACTATTTGGTCGATAGGCATGGCATACATCATAAGCTGGTGCTAGTTTCCATTTGCTTCCTTTTTTAAGGAGAAAAGAAAAGTTTTTGGTGTGATCATCGCAGTTGCGTGCAATGACATTGAAAGTCATTCTTCGAAACATCTCTTCTGCATCTTGATAATCTAATCGCAGTGCGCGCATGGTTTGAAAAAGCTGTTCATAGCTAAAGCTGGTGATCTCATTAAAATCAAAATGATTAATGGCGCACCAAGTTTGAGCATGATGTTTGATATGTCCATCGGTTCGATCATATCTTTTGGTCATAAAGTGAGCGCGCTTATTTTCTTCTAATAATTTGCACTCCATCATGTCCAACCCGCAATCCTTGGCCATGAGGTAATAGGCCATTTCAACTCTGCCATATCCTTGGGTATCGCCCAATTGTGTATCGCTTACGCCATCCAATTTTATCAACCAATGTTCGTATCCTTTTGGCGCTTTTGATTGCCCTGACCGAACTGCGCCAGTCTTTTGATTGTAGGCAATAACCGCTTTAGGGCGAGCTCCTCCAGCAGAGGTCCCAACGCGTAAAATATCTAACATCGCTTGTTGCTGATCCTTACTTAAATCAGTAATAAAATCGGCTCTTTTCTCCAGCATTCTTCTAGAGATATCTACCAAACTATCTAATTCAATCGCATAACTATTCTTTCTGCTTCTGGGCGTGGCTGGTTCGATTTCAAGTGCTCCCATTCCGCGCTTACCCATAAAACAAAGTTGCTCTACGGGATTCATAGAACCTGCCGGTCTTCCTTGTTGGGCCAGCCAAATATTCATCAGTTGATTTCCGTATTTATCTGGTAACATATCTGCTAGTAACCCAGGAAGACCCTTGAAGGTATCATACTCACTATCTCTTGCTGGCCGAAGCTCTGGAAAACTATAGATTTGAGGGCCATTGCTGATAGGCATTTTGATTGGGGCAAGATCCCAATTGTATTGTAAAAAATCGGGTTCATATTCGAAGCTGGCCAACTTGGCACTTTCGTCCCATGCTACGGCGCCGACTACCTTATCCCATATTTTTACAAATGCTGTAGTTATCATTACCAATCTGTTTTTTCATGCTCAGTGTTGTTGCCCTTTTTCCTTATGCGTTGTTTGCTGGCTTTGGCTTGTTTTGCTAGGGCCAAAGGACTGATTGATTCTTTGATTTCAAATCCGCTTAGGACTTGAAGCTTTCCCAGAACTCTTAGTACTCTAATGAGTGTGGATAGATGTACTTTTTCACCTCGTTCCAAAAGACTTAGGGTAGATCTGCTCATGTCCGCTGCTTTCGCGACTTCTGTCTGGGTCTTGTTTTGTCGCTGTCGCTCAATTTTGATGAAGTTTCCGACTGAGGCTTCGATAGTAGAATCACTTAGTAGTTGCCAATTATTGTATGAAATGTCATTCATTATTAGGTTAAATAACTGTTAGTGTATGATAAGTACTACAAATATAGACAAATTGGTTGATGTAAGCAATGGTATTGTATGATAGATCATACGATAAGTCTATTTATTTGAGATAATGTATGAAATATGCTACAAATATGATTAAATATTATGAAATTTTCTCTAAGGTTTAGTAGGATCTTCGACGCTACATTAAGCGAATTAAAATTTATTGTAATTCAGAGATTCTTTCATTAAATGAATGTCAATTCAAGACATTTGGAGTCTTATAAGCAACCAAAAGCCCAGCTACTACAGCAATACCCTTAGTGAAATTGCTGCCAAGAATTATAATCTCCTTGGCAAAAGTTATTAAGAGTTGAGAATGACTTTCTGAGATTAAATATTGATTAGACCAATATACTTTAGTAATTTTAGAAAAAATATCGGATTTGAAAAAACTACTTTTATTACTTCCATTAGTTGTTTTGTTGGCTTGTTCAGAAGAAGACACCGCACCCACTGAGTATGTAGAGACCGTACACTGGTCAGAGCAAGAAATTGTTACAGATCGAAGTGGAAAACAATATCCTTTTTTGGATCCAAACGTTCTATCATACTGTGGTCCAGGTCCTGGAAGAAAGTTTTGTCGATTTTTATATAAATATGAAGGGACAATCTGGGCGGATGCAGATAATTATTATAGTGACTTTTCAGATATAAAATTTTTAAACTTTTCGAGCGGTGTCCATTTTATGGCCTTCTTTGATCTTAATAATGATGTGTCCTATTGTGAAGGATGGAAACTAAATGAAACAACTTACAATGGAATAAGAAGGAACATAAAAATCAAAAAAGATGAAGACGATGTTTTTTGGTTTGATATTGAATATTATGGATCCGGTGAAGAGATTGAATATACTGTAAATTATAAGTACGAAGTGATTAATGATTTACTTCACTTTTCAACTACCGATGGTCAAGCATTTGTTTTTAGTCCTTCTGAAAGAAATTATTCGCAAGATTCTGTTGGCACAAACGAAATAGTTGAATTGGAAGGATGTTTATTCTCGTTTGATTAACATTTGGTAATCTATTATTTGGCCGGAGTAGTTTTGCAACTTCCTCTTTTTAATACTGTTATTTTGAATAACGTTTAGCGAAGGTGCAGCATGTGAGATTGAAGGTATAGATAATCAATATGCCACGATGTTATAAGTACTCATAAGTTATTATTTCAATCTCATTATTTAAGTAGGTCGTAGTCGTTTCAATTAGGTTTCCAAACGGATCATATTCATTTTGATTTGAATAGGACGTGTTCAAATTTATTTCACCATTTTCATCATAACGAGTATGTTCAATTATGTTTCCTTCATTTTCTCCTCTAAATAGTTGAACCAACTTGTACGCGGTGGTTCTCTCCGCATCTCTGGTAATATGCTCGGATGCTATTAATTCCCCTAAGCTATTGTAGAAATTTGTATTTGAGCTACAATTAGAGTCTGTATATTGGGTTTCATACCGATTAAGAATTGTACTGTCTGGGTTGTAAAAAACATTATTGGTAGCAGGACAAGAATTGTTTTCAAAGTCATAGATAGCATAATTTTTTAATTCATTAACTTCATACCTGTCTACTCTAATTGATGAATTGTCGAATGGATAGGAATACCTAATTTGAGTTGTATCATTAGTACTGTTAAAAGAAATTGTGATAATCGTATCTGCCGAGTATGAGAATTCTTGCTTAAGAAACAAAGATCCTGAATCAGAAAATGTTGATTGATTAATTAAAAGACTGTCTGCCGAGTAATTTCTTTCTCTTAATAAAAGACCGTTCTTGTATACTTTATGAAGTAGAAGTTTTGTAGAAGATTCGTTTACTTCATCTGGTGGAGTTTCGTCATTACTATCTAAATTACAACCAGCGCATAGCAATAGTAAAAGCATAAGGATATGCAAAGTTTTCATAAACGATAATCTATTTTAATAAGTATGGATTAAATCATAAAGATAGCCAATGGCCCGAGGAAAAAATAGTATCAATCAGACTTTATCATCTTCGACCTTATCAATTCTGATACTTGTTCTCATTAACTCCCGAAGGGGATATTATACAATCCATTTGGTCGGTAGTAAAGATAACCATATTGAAGATCAATATACAGGTTGAACCGTTTTAGAATGTCGCCTCCCATTACACTTAGGTGTTGACGCCCTAGAGCTCCTTCGAAAAAATTGATCGGAATATTCTTAAAGGAATCTTCACCCAGTTTGAACTGAGGTAAAATAGATCTTTTAGTCTTGATGACATTGTCATGCGAATCTTTTAATTCACTTTCGCTGATGGTCTCCAACAATTCTCCAAATTTATTTTTCTCAACAAACTTATCGTCTAAAAGCAAGGTTCCACCATAACCAGAGTGAAGTAACACTGGATTCCTATAGGAATGATCATTGATAATATATTCCGTATTCAAGAACATCATATTTTGATTGAAAGTTATTTGTGCTTTCTGAAATGATTCATCAATTTCTGGAAGATAGGAGTGAATAATCATAAGATTTTTATCAAAGTCCAACTCAATAACCTTGTCAGGGAAAAGATTTGGACCGAACTTTCCATCTGCCGTTGGGCCAGTATGTTTGTCAGACCAAATGGTCAGGTCGTTCCATTCAAAATTTTGAATTTTAAATTGATTTCCTTCACTATATTCTGTCGTGGCTTCGCCACCCCAAGTAATAGCCTTTTCAGATTTGTCAAAATTCTTATTGCCTAGCTTAGTAATGGCTTCTTCTGTCAGACTAACTGATCCTTGTGCAGTATGAAACATCATTCTTAAGGAGTCTCCGTCATTTAGCGAGGATTGAATGATAACATTGTTGGCTTTGGTAAGCGTAAATGGAATGGTATCATGGGTCAATGGCGTATCGGCCATTTTTACAAAGGAAATACCACTTTTGACTTGTGTCCAACAAGTATCTTTTTCATTTAAAACAATGGCAAATTTTTGTGTTTTCAAAGGATCGATTTCGAAAGAGAGGGAATCAGTATCAGAATAAAAAGTAATGATTTTGGTTTGATTTAATTTATCCGCTACATAAACATCCAAAGGTAGCGAAGGATCAACTGTCCAATAATTTTGCTTTAAAACGTCCCCATCTTTTATAGAAAGTACCTCAGTTGTCGTTTGAAGAATAGGAAAAGTGGATTGAGCAATTGTAAAACCTTGATGGCCGAAAATGAATAAAAACATTAAGAACTTTGACATAGCTTGATAGATTAAGTCGAATAAAAATCAAGCTAATCTTTATGAATAAAAAATTACAAACTTTAACACAAATAGCGGCTGTATTAACAAGCTATTAAGTATTGATGTTGGATTCTAAGGGCTTTGTTAAGCCATTAACTACAACCTTGTTGAAACTTAGCTTATTAATCAAACTTGACTTGGTTAAAACCCAATAAAAAATGGACTAATGCCAAATTGGTGATTAATATAAGTACCTTCGATCAACATTTGAATTTCGTCGGTTTCTACTAATACCCTAATAGTATAGGCTTGCATCTTGGAAAATGATCATTCATTAACAAAGAAAGCTTATAAGTATGGGAGTCGATACATTTGAAATAGAATCAAAGAGACCATTTTCTGAAAGTTTAATTTGGCAATTCAATCGTGATTTTTATCTGAACAATGGCATTGCTGCCTGGGGTAATGGCATAGTTCCACATAGTATGACGAGTAGTTCTAAAGTGGGAAAAACCTATGCAGAACTCATTTTTGCATTGCTAAAGGATTTAGCTCATCAAGGGAACATTGATGAAGTGATTTACCTGTTAGAACTTGGCGCCGGTCATGGACGTTTGGCTTTTCATATTCTTCAACATCTAGAAAAGTTAATAGAATCGGTAGATCAAAAATTACCTCCTTATTGCTATGTTTTAAGTGATATCGTGGAAGAGAATTTGACTTTTTTTAGCCAACACCCGCAATTTGAAGTTTACATTGAAGAAGGCAAATTGGATGTCACTTATTTTGATGCCATCGAAAGTGACAAAATATATTTAAGAAATAAAAAGCAATCGATTCTTACTCAAGAATTGAATCAACCAATAATTACTATTGCTAATTACTTTTTTGATTCTATTCCTAATGAGTTACTGCATTTTGAAAACAGAATTGTTTCCTCTTGTTCAATTGCTATTAATTCTGAAGAGAATCCTAAAGATTTGGTTGGTGATGAATTGTTGAAAATCATGGATTTTTCTTATTTCGATATTGTTCAAAATGCGCCTTTTTACAAAGAATCCTTGTTAAATGAAATTGTAGAAGAGTATCGAAATTCGTTCGCCGATACTTATTTGTTTTTCCCAAAGAAAGGACTGGAATGTATTCAACATATTCAGAGCTTTTCGAAAGTTGGAATGGTTTTACTTTCAATGGATAAAGGCTTTCATGAATTGATGAGTTTGAGAGGAAAAAAAGAACCCGAAATTATTAAACATGGAAGTATCTCGCTTTGGGTAAATTATCACGCTCTCGGTGCTTATTGTTCTAAACAAGGAGGCTTGGCGTTATTCTCTACTAGTTCCAATTTTCATTTGGAAATTGGTTGTCTGATGTTCTTGAAGGATGCAGAACGTTATCGACATACTAATGCAGCATATGAAGAATTTGTAAATAGCTTTGGACCAGATGATTTCAATAGTATGAAACAGCTGGCGTATACCAACGCAGCGAAATTGCAACTCAAAGAATTAATTGCATTGTATCGATTGAGTAATTATGACTCAGGATTTTTTGTCAAGCTATTGCCGCGGTTAAAACAAGTCTCCAAAACCATTTCTTTTCAAGAAAGAAACCGTCTCGATCAAACAATGGCAGCAGTTTGGAAAATGTACTTCAATATTGACGAACAATTTGACCTGGCTTATGAAATCGGTGGATTGTATTACGACCTTGGATTCTATCCTGAAGCACTTAGATTCTTTGGTTTTTCAGTCGAAGCCTTTGGAGTAAAACCTGACATGTACTACAACAAAGCTTTGTGCTATTATCAATTGCATAAGGATGAACTTTTCTACGAGACTTTAAACGAAGCTAAACTTGCTTTTCCTGACTATGAGTTGTTTCAAAAGTTAGATAGCTTGGATATGAATTAGATAAAACGAAGTGAGTATTTACTTTAGAAAATTACTCAATGTTTGTACAAGTTTGCTGGGTTGCTCAGGTTTTAACAGAAGCATAAATGGCTCCTGGCCTTGATGATAATCATGGCTTGTCATCTTCCAATAGCTTAATCCCAAAAGCGGAAACTCCTTCTGCGCAACAACGCGACGCAAAGCATCAATGGCCATCGACCTTTCTTCCGGACGATCTTCCACATTTTTCCAAACCAACAAAGTGTCTATAGCTCCATTGGATAGAAGGCTAAAACCATCTCCTTGCCAAGGTTCAATTGTGCTGTTTGCTTTTGGAGTATAGCCGATTTCGGTAAAAAAAATGGGCATGGAATCAATCCCATTTTTAGACTTGAATGTTTCGATAGTATCTAAAATTCCTGACCATCCCAATTGGAGAGTTGAATCTAATTCCCACGAATTATAGGCTTTATTTTCGAATTTCCTCAATGGGAAATATGCATTGATTCCAATACAATCCAAGTCGGACCAAAAATTAACTTCGCGGTAATTGTCAAAATTTGCAGCCAGGGTAATTTTTCCTGAATATTGATCTCTTGCTCGCGCAATCATTTGCTTCCAATAATTGTTAATTTCCAACCGTTCTTGATTCATTAGTTTGAGCGGCTCTTGTTCCCCTACATGACAAATAACATCGGCCCAGTTTTTTTGCTCCGTTATTTTGTCCTCAATGTATTCTTCTTCTGAGCTGTAATTGTCAAACCCTCTAACCCATAAATTCTCTTCAGTTAGATTTGCTCGATGTTTGAATACGCGGGACAAATAGTCTTTTTGCTTTTTTTCATTACTGAAATATTCCAACAATGAAGGAATTTTATCGATCGACTCTGTAGCGGTTAAGGCGTTCATCTCGGAACCAATAGCAAAGATGTCCACGCCTTCGCGCTCGCATATTTTTGACCACATTTCAACGAAATAACTATAGCGGTAAAACCATTCTTTGCGTAAGGCTTCATCTTTTGGGAAAATCATTCCATGCCACTTGAATTTATTTTTTGGATGATTATGTTGCAATGCTACGCGCAAAACAAGCAGCACATGAACGCCTTGCGCCTTTATCGCACGAATCTCATTGATAACATTTGTAGTGTCACTGTCTTCCCACCACAAGTGATCACTGTCCCAATCTCCTTGCTTAGCATAGGCCGTTACTTGAGCCAAATTCATTCCACATGCTTTGATAGTTTTAGCCCAGTCGGTTTGATTGGCTTCATTGATTTGTATGCCGCCTACATATTTCGTTTGACTTTTGCCAACGGGAGTTTCTGTGATGGTTGAATTACAACCAATACAAAATGTAAAAATTGATATAATGAATGTAAATCTTAGGATAAGATAGCTCCGCATAATTTGTATAGTATTCTTGCCCCGACATTGCCATCCCAATCATTTCCAAGACCAGCAACTTCACTCAGATCAAATCCAACAATTTCTTTTTTAGCAGCTACGATTTTTTTAATTAGATAGGTGGCTTCGTGGAAGTCTAATCCTCCAGGGACTGGAGTTCCGGTATTTGGACAAAAGTTTGGATCTAATCCATCGATGTCAAAACTGATGTAAACTTTCTGCGGCAAAGTGGCTATCATTTGATCGACATAAGCCCCCCAGTTGATGCCATCAAATTTTTTACCCCTAATCATCCCCATCGTATGTGTTTCGATTCTGGAGTCCTTTTGACTCAGTTCGAACTCTGCATCACAAAAATCCCGAATGCCAACTTGTACCAATTTGGTAATGGCCGGCAGCTGTAAGGCGTTGTAAAAAATCGAAGCATGAGAATAGGTAAACCCTTCGTATGCTTCTCGCAAATCCATATGTGCATCTATTTGCAAAATGCCAAATGATTCATGCCGGTTCGCTAGCGTTTGGAGAAATCCTAAAGGTGTACTGTGGTCCCCACCGATCAATCCAACAATCTTTCCTTCATCTAATAATCTTGCGGTCTGTTTGGCGACTTGATCAACCATTTCCTTGCAAGCCGCATTTATATCGGCAACTTCTTGAGCAAAATGATCATTTCTGTTCCGCTTTCCACTTTCCAAATAATCAATGTAAAGCTTTGCCCTTTTTCTCATTTTAGCACCGCCTTTTCCCAATTCTTCTGGATCAGTATTCAAATAAATTCCTCGCTTCCAGGCGCCCGGAAAATCTTCATCGAATAAATCCAGTTGTGGTGAAGCTTCTAAAATATTTTTAGCGCCGGTAGAAGTACCTTCCGCGAAAGAAACCGTCACATCCCATGGAACACCAAGCAAATAAAGATCAGCTTGTTCAGGGCCAAAAGGCAAGCCGATGAAATGGCCGTTTTGCAGGCCTATTCCGTTGGCATCGAACTGTTTAAGTAATTCTTCTTTTGATTCCACTTTCGTTGATTGATCTGGTTCGAAAGCAAATGTATCCTTGTTTGTTGATAAAGCCAAGTGGACTTTGAAACAATGAAATAATTTTAGTCAAAAAATCTCTTAAAAAGTGAAAATAATGATGAAACTTAAACCAGTTTTCTTGATTCAAATTATCTACATTTACGGATATTTTTCAACGAATAATTATTCTTGTCATGTCTAAAATAATGATAATCGGTGCTGGAGGAGTTGGCCGAGTTGTTTCAATGAAATGTGCTCAACATCCAGCAATTTTTTCAGAGATCATGTTGGCAAGTCGAACAGTTTCTAAATGTCATGAGATAAAAGAAGCTGTAGTTGCCGCAACTGGTCATCCAGCATTTTCCACTGCTAAAATTGATGCAGATTATGTTCCTGAACTGGTGGAGTTAATCAATTCATTTGAGCCCGTAATGATCATCAATGTTGCGCTGCCTTATCAGGATTTAACCATCATGGAAGCTTGTTTGCAAACGGGTGTTCATTACTTAGATACAGCGAATTATGAGCCTAAAGATGAAGCCAAATTTGAATACTCTTGGCAATGGGCATTTCACGATAGATTTAAGGAAGCTGGCTTAACGGCCATTCTAGGTTGTGGATTTGATCCAGGGGTGACTTCTATTTTTACGGCCCGTGCCGCCAAACATCATTTTGATGAAATACACTATTTGGATATCGTTGATTGTAATGGAGGAGATCATGGAAAAGCATTTGCGACCAACTTCAATCCTGAAATAAATATTAGAGAAATTACTCAAAACGGAAGGTATTGGGAAGATGGAAAATGGGTAGAAACCAAACCATTTGAAATTCATAAAAAGTTAAATTATCCGAATATTGGTGAACGAGATTCTTATGTCTTGTATCATGAAGAATTGGAGTCTTTGGTGAAAAATTTTCCGAGCATCAAGCGCGCCAGATTTTGGATGACTTTTGGCCAAGAGTATTTGACTCATCTTAGAGTTATTCAGAATATCGGTATGGCGCGCATTGATCCAGTGAACTACAAAGGAAATGAAGTGATTCCACTGGAATTTTTAAAGTATGTTTTGCCTGACCCAGGAAGTCTAGGGGAGAATTATTCTGGAGAGACTTCAATAGGTTGCAGAATTAAGGGAGTGAAGGACGGAAAGGAAAAAACCTATTACATCTGGAACAATTGTTCACATCAAGCAGCTTATGATGAGACTGGAGCGCAAGGCGTTAGCTATACCACTGGTGTTCCTGCAATGACTGGAGCCATGATGTTTTTAACTGGCAAATGGAAAGGAGCAGGAGTGTTTAATGTTGAAGAATTCAATCCTGATCCATTTCTGGAAAAGATGACTGCTCATGGATTGTCTTGGCAGGAAAAAGTAAATATTGACTTAGAAGTATAAGTATCGATGACTAGAAATCATACCAAATCTCCAGAGTATCCTTTGCCCTGTTATTTACTCGATGAAGAAAAATTAATTGCTAATCTTAAATTGATTAAATCAGTTAGGGAAGAGGCAGGGGTCGATATTATTCTTGCATTCAAGGCATTCGCATTGTGGCCAATTTTTCCTTTGATTAAAAAATATATGTCTGGGGCTACAGCCAGTTCTCTTTGGGAAGCGTTACTTTGTCAAGAAGAAATAGGACGCAAAGCGCACACCTATTCTCCCGCTTATCTACCAGAGGATATCAAAAAGCTGACTGAACTGTCTAGCCATTTGACTGTAAATTCATTGGAGGAATACCACCGTTACAAGCATATTTTTAAAAAAGAAAAGGTCAGTATTGGATTGCGAGTGAACCCAGAATATTCCACGGTGAAAATTGATTTATATAATCCGGCGGCCGTTGGTTCCCGATTAGGAGTTTCAGAAAGAAAGTTGCGAAAATATGGATTGCCGGCCGGAATCGAAGGTTTGCATTTTCATAGCTTGTGTGAATCATCTGCTCAGGATTTTAAAAATACGCTCAGTGTTTTTGAAAAGAAATTTAAGAAATACTTCAAGCAGCTGAAGTGGGTGAATTTCGGCGGTGGCCACTTAATGACGAGAAAAGGTTATGACTTAGATTTATTAATTTCAACGCTCAGTGCATTTAAGCGAAGACATGGTTTAAAGGTAATTCTGGAACCCGGATCTGCAGTAGCTTGGCAAACCGGTGATCTGCATGCGCGTGTCTTGGACATTGTCGAGAATGGAGAAGTAAAGACGGCGATTTTAGATGTTTCCTTTACAGCACACATGCCAGATACATTGGAGATGCCATATCGTCCGGAAATTGAAGATACAAGTCCTAATGGAAAGTATAAATACAAATTAGGAGGCGTTAGCTGTTTGGCTGGAGATGTTTTAGATTATTATAATTTCGAAGCTCCATTGCAAGTCGAGGATATGGTTATACTTAAAGACATGATGCATTATACCATGGTAAAGACCACAATGTTCAATGGAGTAAAACACCCTTCGATTGCAGTTAAGAAGAAAAATGATTCGATAGAAGTGCTGCGCAGGTTTACTTATGAAGATTTCAAAAGTAGACTCGGATGACTTGGAATGAAATCTTAGAAGTACAAATTGTCTCATTGGTAAAGCAATTCGGTGAACGCGAAGCTGCCGCCATGGTTCGTATCATAAAGGAAGATTATATTTCTCAATTCGATAAAGGTCCTCAGGATTCCTTGGGATCTATGGAGGTGTTGAGCTTGGAAGGAGTTATTACCTCAATCCTCCGCGGGCATCCGATTCAATATGCAATTGGCATTGCGCTTTTTCATAACATGAAATTAAAGGTTACTCCTGCTGTTTTAATTCCGAGGCCGGAGACGGAAGAGTTATTGTATTGGGCTAAAGAGCTACTAAATGACCGTATCGATAATCATTATCTGGATATCGGTACTGGCTCGGGGTGCTTAGCTCTGGGTATCAAGAAATATCTATCTTCAGCTCAAGTTATTGCGCTGGATAAATCCGAAACAGCCTTAGAAATCGCCAAAGAGAATAGTCAATCTACTGGCTTTCAACTGGAGTTTCGCCAACTGGATATTTTAGACAAAACTTCTTGGAGTACTTTGCCTAAGTTCAACGGTATCGTGAGTAATCCGCCTTATATCCCAGAGAATGAATTGAAAATCATGGGAGCTTCTGTTGTAAAACATGAACCAGAAATGGCATTGATGGTGTCCAATGAAGACCCACTTGTTTTCTATCGAAATATTGGAGCATTCGCTCAAGCGCACTTGGTACCAAATGGCTGGCTATTATTTGAAATCAATGAATTCTATGGAAAAGAAACGATGGCCTTATTGACCAAGCAAGGCTTCAGGAATATAGAATTGAGAAAAGATATGCAAGGGAAAGATCGTATGATTGGATGCTGGAAGTGATAAGAAAGGCAATTGAATAATCATTGTATATCACCCTCCACTTTTTTTCACATCAACAAATCCTTCTTTCTTTAACCAAGCCATTGCCTTGTCTCGTTGGTCTCCTTGTAGAATAATTTCCCCATCTTTGACAGAACCTCCAACGCCACAATGAGATTTAAGTGACTTGCCTAAACCTTGAAGCTCGATATCATTACCTTCATAGCCTGTAATCAAGGTTACTGCTTTTCCAGCTCTTCTTTTCTTATCCAGCAATATTCGAATCCTTTGATCACTATTGGCAACTTCGTCCAAATCACCATCCAAGTCAAGTTTGAATTCATAGTCCGGATTGGTAGAGTAGACCACACCGTCTCGATTTTTTTTAGATTTTTTTCCCATACTTATAATTAGATAAGCAAAATTAAAATATTTCGCAAGAGATGGAGTGATTTATTATAGCGAATTAATTTAAATTGGTTTGTTAAATATAGATTGTTGGACTTAATGCTTCATGCAATGACAACTACTTTCTACGCCTATAATGACTCTGCACCATTTGATCCAGAAATACCTCAGTTTTAATGTGGTCGAAATCAATAGGCTCAATCAATGATCCAAACAAAGAAAATCCTCCACCCAATAAAACCGGCAAAGTGGTAATTCGCAATTCATCAATTAATTCTGCGACCAAAAATCGTTGTATGGTATTGCCACCATCGATGTATAAGCAGTTATGATTTTGTTCATGAATTTTGGCGACAATTTCTTTGGGCGATCCATTTAGCAATTGAATTTTTCCTTCGAGCGCAACTGGAATTTCCTTCAAAGAATTACTCAGTACAAAGACGGGAATTTTGTAAGGCCATTCAATACTGAAACCAAGAACAGTTTCAAAAGTTTTTCTTCCCATGATCATCGCGTCCACCTCACTCATGAGCTCGGCATACCCATGATCTTTATTCTCTGGATTCGGGATGGCCTCTAACCATTCTAAGCCTCCGTTTTTGTCAGCAATGTAACCGTCTAAGCTTTGAGCAATAAAAACAATGTTCTTTTTTTCTTTCATGATATTTTGCCAGCGTTTCAAATGAATAATTGGGTCAAAATTAGTTAAAAGAATAAACTTGCGATCAGATAATTATAGAATGAAAAAGATTGGATGATTTATAGTAAGTGATTTTATAAAATACCCAAACGCAATTATCAATACAATTGATTGGCTTAATTATTTCTCGACTATTTTTTGCCTAAAGGATGTTTCCATTCTTGATTCAGCATTTTTAGAATTAAAAAGCCAACCCCAGCATGGCTATCCAAACTATCTGATAGTACAACAACTGCCGTTTTGGTTTCAGGAACAAATCCAAGAAATGATCGATGTCCTTCGGAACTCCCCGATTGAATGATGACGTTGGAAAATTTCTTTAACTCATGAACATACCAACCGGTGGAAACTTTTGTTTTTTTCGTATTAGGCATTTTCCAATATTGAGAAAACGATTTTGATAACCAGGGTTCACGGTTTTTCCAAGTCTTGCAAGCAATCCGCAATAGATCTTCCGCGGAACTACTAAATCCTTCGGCAGCACCAAAGCTCGCATACTTTCTTCTTGTTGAAACCTTTCCTGCACGATCATATCCTTTAATCAGATTTATGCTATCCGAAGCACTGATATAAGTATTGGTCAAATTGCATTTTTTAATAAACAGTTTCGCCAATGATTCAAACTGAAGATTTGTTTGTTGTTCAATATAAATTTCGATTAAAGCATATCCAAAGTGAGAATAAAAGAAGGATTGATCATCATCTATTTCATATTCATTTTGTAGGAAATGAGTAATCAATTCTGATTTGGAATAATTTGCATAAGGATTATTCAAATCTTCTTCCTGAGTTCCGAATTCTCGTGGACGCAGTGGAAGCCCAGATCGATGACTTAATAGTTGTTCAATACTCGCAGGAAAAATAATTGAAGTGTCTTTGGTTTCCGAATATATCTCTAGAGAATCGCTTAGATTGACAACTCCTTTCTCGGCCAACAAGTAACAAATCATGCTGGTCATGGCCTTAGAAAGATCTCCAAGTTCGAACAAACTATTTTGATCTAATAAAACTTGTCTATCAGGATTAAAGGAATAGTTATAGTAAAAAGTTGAATCGCCATTTGCTATGCCGATAATCATGTTTGGGATTTTTTTCAAATCCAATTGAGCATCGAGCAGTACTATTTTATCAATCTCATTTTTTACTTCATCATAGCTTTGAGCAATTCCCTTAAATGGAATCCAAACAATTATTAAAAGAAAAATAAAATTTGCTTTTTTCATTTAGATCGAAAATGAAGAAGTTGAATAGACATTATAATTTTTCCCCCTTCATTGCTTCGGCAATAGTAATATCCATCGCGCGATGTGCTATAGGGGCAGTATATTCATTCAACTGTTCCATGGCCAAATTAATTGCATCCTTGTCTTCTTCTCTTGCTGCCTTTTTCAAATCTTCCAGCAGTTTTGTTGTTTGAGTTTTCTCCTCATCACTTAGAATAGCATCATGCTGTTTCAAAAATTTATCAGAGGAAAGGATGATATTATTGGCCTCATTTCGTGCTTCTAATAATCCTCGAATTTTCATGTCTGCTTCAGCATTTTGTAAGGAGTCAATAAGCATCTTAGCCATTTCTTCCTCGCTCAGTCCATACTGTGATCTGATTTCAATTTCTTGAACAGTATTGGATCTCAGTTCTTTTGCACGTACAACAAGAATGCCATCGGCGTCCAATAAAAATGAAATCTCGATCTTCGGAATACCTGCTGGCATAGGGGGAATGTCCTTCAAAATAAATTCTCCAAGCTTTCGATTATCCTTGACCAAATCTCTTTCACCTTGGAATACGGAGACCTTAAGATTTTTTTGTCCATCAACAGATGTTGTATATTCTCGTGCAACACGCGTAGGAACTTTCGAGTTCCGCGGAATAATGGCATCCATCAATCCACCCACAGTTTCAATTCCTAAAGAAAGTGGCGTGATGTCTAGCAGTAAGATGTCTTTTTGATTTCCAGCAAGGATATCTGCTTGAATACTTGCGCCTAAGGCGACCACTTCATCTGGATTTAATTCGTCATAGACTTTCTTACCAAAAAAGTCACCAACAGATTTTTTTACAAAAGGTATTCTCGTAGAGCCTCCTACGGTGACTACTCTTGAAATCGCAGTTTTATCGAGCCCAGAATCCGTCAGAGCTTTTTTGCAAGAATCGATAGTACGATTAACCAAATCTGCGGCAATGGTTTCGAAAGTATTTTTATCAATTGTTAAATCTATCTGGTCCAAACTGGTTTTAAAATCATCATTGCTAGAGAGGTGTTTTTTTGCTTCCTCCGCAGAGATTCTTAATCTAGATTGAAAGTTATCAGATTGGTTTGCAGTGATAGCAGGATTTTTTTCTACCCAATATTTAATAATGGCCTGATCAAAATCATCCCCACCTAAAAAGGTGTCTCCATTAGTTGCAAGAACTTCAAAGATTCCATTTTGGATTTGCAATATACTAATATCAAAAGTTCCTCCTCCCAAATCATAAACAGCTATGGTTTCTTCAGTTTCTGGATCTCTTCCGATTCCATATGCCAGGGCAGCGGCCGTTGGTTCATTAATGATTCTCAGTACTTCTAGTCCTGCAATTTTTCCAGCATCTCTAGTAGCTTGTCGTTGTGCATCGTTGAAATATGCTGGCACGGTTATCACCGCCTTGCTGACTTTAGCCTCTAATTCGACTTCAATGCGATGTTTCAGTGCTTTTAATATTTCAGCGGACAACTGAATCGGAGAATAAAATTTGTCATCGATTTTTACCTTTACCAAAGCCTCTTGGTCATCATCAATAATTTTGTAAGAAAAATATTGTTGCTTATCACTTACGTCTCCATAGTTTTTACCCAAAAGTCGCTTAACAGAATAAATAGTCCGCTCTGGTTCCGTTGCTAATTTCTCTTTGGCATCATTTCCAACCAATATTCCACCACTAGGTTCAAAATGCAAAATTGAAGGAACCAATGCATGTGCACCATCTTTATCTCTAACTGCAGTCGCCTCGCCATCCTTAATATATGCGACGAGACTATTGGTAGTACCTAAGTCGATTCCGATAATTACATTAGAATCCTTTTGAACCTCTCCAGTACCTATATTTATTGATATTTTTGCCATTAAATTTTCTTATTTCATGCGGGATTGCTACTTTTCAACCAATCCACCGTTCGTATTGTTTATCAATTTAGAATAAACCTTTAGCAAAGATAAATAGACAATGACTATCAAACTCATTTTCCAGCAATTATAAATATTCTAAGTACCGAAAAATCAAAAAATGAAGTCAATTTTACGCGATAAAGCACTTAGGCTCTTTCTGATATTAGGTGCTTTCTTTATTACCAATGCCTTGGTCGCAGAATTCATCGGAGTCAAAATATTTGCATTGGAAGCTAGTTTAGGACTTGCTTCTTGGGAGTTCAATTTGTTTGGTGAAACTGGAGGACTGATGTTTACAGCGGGAGCAATATTATGGCCTATCGTTTTTATCCTAACGGATATCATCAATGAATATTTTGGAACTAAAGGAGTGAAAATGTTGTCCTATATCACCATAGGATTAATCAGCTATGCCTTTTTAATGATTTTTGGAGCGATTCATTTGGTTCCTCCAGAATGGTGGGTGAAGGCAGGAGTAGAAAGTGGTGTTCCTGATATGCAAGCCGCCTTTACACAGATTTTTGGTCAATCGAATTGGATCATTGTTGGTTCTTTGATTGCTTTTGGGGTAGGGCAGATTGTAGATGCTTTGGTTTTTAAGCAGGTAAGGGTAAAATTTGGAGAGAAAAAAATCTGGTTGAGAGCGACGCTAAGTACTTTGGTCTCTCAATTCATTGATAGCTTTGTAGTCTTGTATATTGCCTTTGTTCTTGGACCTCAACAATGGCCCATGAGTCGGTTTTTTGCAGTTGGCACGGTGAACTATGGCTATAAAATATTAATGGCTATTCTATTAATTCCTCTACTTTATTTTTTCCGTATGTTGATTAATAATTATTTGGGAGATAAGGAAGCGAACAAATTGCGAAAATTGGCCGTTCATGGTTGATCATCAAATGATTGTTTTATGCTTAGAAGATTAGTCAAATCTGATATTCCCGGATTAAACAGCATTTCTCCAGAAGACTGGGGAATGGATTATGAAGCTTTTCTTGATGAGTTTCTTTCTGAACAATATTTTGATGCATTTGTAATTACTGAAAACAATCAAATTGTAGCAACAGCAAATTCCTTTATTAAAGACGAAGTTGGCTGGATTGCTAATGTTATTGTAGATGCTACATGTCGCGGAAAGGGTTTTGGAACTCAAGTGACCAAACACATCATTGATTTTATATTTGATAAAGGTTGTAAAACTCAACTTCTTTTGGCGTCAGATTTGGGAGAGCCAGTATATCTGAAATTAGGGTTCCAGATAGTTTCTAATTATGTTTGTTTTAAATCTGAAAAAAGTTCGGACTATCAACCCAATAATCTTGTCAGAAAATTAAAACAAGAGGATTTGGAAAGTGTTTATCGACTAGATTTTGAAATTAATGGAGAAAACCGTTTTCACTTAATTGACAAATATTATTCTTCAGGCTTTGGGTATTTCAATTCCAGTCATGAGCTTTTAGGGATTTATCTTCCGGGCTTTGGTCGTGGTCTTGTATTGGCTAAAGAAGAAGCAATCGGAATTGAATTGTTAAAATTAAAACATTCAGAAAAAGGTAAGACTTCATTTTTACCAGAAGAAAATACAGTAGGATTGGAATTCCTTCATAGGTATACGGTCCGTCAAGGAACTAGTCTGAAAAGAATGATATTGGGAAAAGCTGTTAGTTGGAATCCTCAAATGATTTATTCCTATGCTAGCGGATATTGTGGCTAAGAAATCATTCATTTTTTTAACAAATACAATCCTTTCTTTTGTAAGTGTATTAAGTTCAGAAAACATTTTGAACAGCATTAAAATTATATGAAAGTTATTATTGAAACCAAGCGATTAATCCTTCGGGAGTTTAATATGATGGATGCTGAGGCCATGTTCGCCTTTGGTTCAAATTTGGAAGTTTCAAAATACACTGGAGAAGCACCTTTAAAATCGTTGGAAGAAGCAAATCATATAATCGCCAATGTCAGTATGAGAGACTACGTAAAGTATGGTTTCGGAAGGTGGGCAGTAATTTATAAGCCGGATGATATCTTAATTGGTTTTGCTGGATTGAAGTTTTTGCCAGAATTCAATGAGACAGATATTGGATATAGATTTTTGCCAGAATATTGGGGAAAGGGTATTGCGACTGAATGCTCACTTGAAATCATTAAGTACGGATTCAATAATCTTGGACTAAATAAGATAATCGGAATTGCTTCTCCAGAAAATATTGGTTCTTGGAAAGTATTGGAGAAAATCGGATTAAAATTTTATAAACGGGACAAATACGATGAAGAAGGTGAAATTTGCAATTGGTATAAAGTAGAGAAAAAAGAGTGGCTGGATAAAAATAAATTTTAAACTTATGGATTTACATTGTTGGAATTCAAATTTTCATTTCTGATAAGGAGTAATCCCTAATGCTTCGTTAGCGTTTAAGACGCTTTAGAATAGATAGCTTCTCCTAGCGCTGGCCATTGTCGCAAAAATTAAAAAGTACTAAGATTTCTTAAAATATTTTTAAGGTTTTCGTGTAAAGCGCCTATCTACTTAAACTTCTGTTAAATAGAAAAATAGATAAGTGGTAATCTTCTATATTTCACTCATCAAAGAGGCTATACTGCCAAATCAGCTCAAAACTACCAACAAATGAAAAAGCTCTTTTTTTTATCCTTAGTCCTTCTTTTTACTTCTATACGTTCCATTGCGCAAGAAAGCAAATCTGCGATGCTTCTCAGTTTGAGTCCTAACCAAAATCACAGCTACTTCAATAAATCAACTCATGCTTACAGTTTTGATTTCAATGAAGAAATGGATTATACTGAATATGGTGGAAAACTTGGGATAGGCATTTCTATCCTCGATGGTTTCGGTATTCCTGTTCGCTATTACATTTCGCCAAAAATGGTTGCGGAGGCTGGATTATATTCTCGAACTATTTTATTAGCCAATACGGATTTTAGTGGAGATCCAGATTTCACAAGTGAAACAAGTGCGCAAATAGGTGTTGGATTTACATATTTTGGTGATCGTTTTTTAAAAGAAAAAAGAAAACGTAACAAAGTCCGTGCGCATGGTATTGCTACGCGCCTTGGGCATAAATTTGGCAATTATCAATATACTACAGGTTCTATTGGCTGGGCAATGGAAAATTTTAGAGAGAACCGCACAAATAAATCATTTATTTTTGAATTAGGTTTGCAAGGAGGATTCGCTGACTATGTATATAACGGTATAGAATATGGTAGTAACATCGGTGTTTATCTTCGTTGTCACTGGAATTTTTTCATAGACTAATTGATCTATTACATCAGAAACGCAAAGACTGAAGCGGAACAACCGCCTCAGTCTTTTTATTTTTATCCTTTATTTGAAGCAAAAATAACTCTTAGCTAAACAAATGTGATGATTGAGATGTGCAGACATTTTGAAATTCATTAAATGGAATTGGTAATATCGAAGCTTTTGAATTTAGGTAATCAAGCCAAGTAGATACTTTAAATAAGTAAATCGAACTAGATAACTCTTTTCTTGCCATCAAATTATTATCATTAACTTTTATAATGATTAAAATCCAATAGAATTAGTGGTTGTAAGAACCCTTTTCGACTACTGAACATTTTTTAATTTTTCTTACAATTTTTCTTATTTATCTTTTTTGTATTGAAATTTAGCATCTAAGGTTTCCAAAAATCCTTTTTCTTGTATTGATGTCAGAGATGTTTTCTTCATTCTTTCTCTACTCATCACGGAAGCTTTTTGATATTGCGCTGTAAGGTCAGCTAAAGCTCGCGTGCATTTTAATCTCGTTTCTTTTTATGAAAAATAATATTTGAATGAAATCAGTCACGACTTGGTTTTGATCGAAAATTGCTATTGCATTGCTTGTATAAAGCTCTTGAATTATTTTGGCCGACACCAACTTTTCATTCTGTTAGTTTAATTAAAAAAGAATCTAACGGTAACGTTTTTTTAAAATGCTTCACTTAGTAGTATAACCTCGGTTTTACTTAACAAGTAAACTAGCATTTATTAAATTCTATTTAAAACCACTCCGGAATGAAAAAGGATACCCTTCTTTTTACTAACGACATTAAGGCCGCAATAAAGGAAATTCAAAACATAGGCGGGCGCATAAGTCAAGAGTTCACTAACCATGTTTTTGTTGCCAATTTACCAGACTCAATTGATATAAAATCGTTAAGATTTTCCAGTACTAAACCTAAAAGTAAGTTGGATAGTAAGTCCGAACTTTTGTCAAAATCCTGGAACAATTTAGTTGATAAATCCAAAAATCGATCAATATCGAGGTCAATTTCGCAAACAGAAGGGCTTAAATGGGATGCAGAAGGATATTCAACACCTAATCATCCTGAAACATTGGATGATGCAGAACTAACTGATCATCATCATAAATCTGCTGCTCCTCAAAGGTCTACAGGTACTCCAAGTAGTCTTTATATGACTGGATCTATTGCAGTGGGAATTGTAATTGTTTCGGGTAATACGGATGCCTTACGCATAACAGAAGATGAACAAACCAAACTAATTCAAGAGATTCAAATGGGATTAGATTTTCTTGCAAACGCAGAGCCTAGAGCTAATATTACATTTAAGTATGATGTAAACATAATCGACATTGATGCGATACCAGGTTCTGTTTCTACTTTTGAATCTGCAGAAGCTCCTTGGAGAAACGCAGCATTAGGGCAGATGAGTTACGATGAATCGAGACAGGGATCAATAGATTATGTAAATGATCTTAAAGATTCTAAAAAAACGAATTGGGCTTATGTTGCTTATTTTACCAAATATCCATTGCATCATTTTGCCTACGCTGAATATGAAAAAACGACAATGTCTTTTTTTAATGATGGTTGGGGAGTAGATAATATCCATAAAATATTTGCCCACGAAACTTGTCATGTTTTTGGTGCAGCAGACGAATATGGTGATTGTAGTTGTAACTCTAGGCATGGATATTTAGCAATTCCAAATAGTAATTGTACCAGTTGTTCAGGACCTCAGGAAGTTTGTTTAATGAGTAGCAATAGCTTGAAGCTTTGCGAATGGACTAGAGGGCAATTGGGTTGGGATGAAAGCCTTTTTCCTCAAAAAGAACAGAAAATTGGAAACGGAATATTTACTATACAACAGAAAAGCACTCAAAGATATCTTGATGCTTTTGAATCAAAGAATAAAGATTTTGCTGTCGTCACGAGAAGAAAACAGAATAATGCTACTCAAAAATGGAACTTGAATTTGGTAGGCAAAGTATTCACGATCCAGCAAAAAAGCAGTGGAAGATTCTTAGATGCGTATTCTAGTGCAAATAGAGATTATAGTTGTGTTACAAGAACTGCTCAAAATAATGATACCCAAAGGTGGGTAATATTGCCATCATCAAATCATTTAGGAACATATACTATTCAACAACTTTCTAACAATCGTTTTTTGGATGCTTATGAGACTTCATCTAATAGTTATTCTGCAAATACAAAAATAAACCAACAAAACGATTCTCAAAAATGGAGATTATATCCAGTTGGAGTCAATACGTACAAGCTTGAACATTTAGTCAATGGTAGATTTCTGTCTGCTTATCAAAATTCTTTAAATGACTATTCTACAATTACTCAAATTTCAGAAAATGATGATGCTCAACATTGGATATTAACGCCAATTGGTGGAGTTTATAATATCCAACAAATGAGTAGTGGAAGATTATTAGATGCTTATGAAACTAGTGATCATGATTTCTCTGCAGTAACCAGGCAGTCCGAATTTTTGGATAATCAAAAATTTGTAATCCTTCCTTCTGAAACTGGTGATTATTCAATTCAACAAATGAGTACTTCCAGGTTCTTGGATGCTTACACTACAACTGCTCGAGATCATGCAGTTAATACGAGTACGAGACAAAACGATAATACACAACGGTGGATATTAAAACGAATTTGACGAGGATCAAATCTACACAAGGTGTTATCAGAGAACAACATGTATTTTTTAATCTTTTAAAATGTAAATTGATATGGCCAAAGTAAAAGCAAAAACAGCTTCGGCAAAAAAGGCTGCCCCAAAAATGGCAGCAACAAAGAAACCAAAAGCTGGGAGAAAAGCTGCAACTCGAACTAGAAAAAGAGGGCGACCTACCGCTAGTAAAGCTATCGCTCAGAATACGAATGCTGTTGATAATGTAAAAGTTCAAATGGCAATGAAAGCAGTTGATGCGGCATCGGCTGCATTGAAAAATCTAAAATCATCTGGTGTTTCAAAGGCGCCTTCAAAAGCACCAGATTTTGCCGCTGAAATAGGAGCCATTGATTTCAATAAGATGATAAGTGGGCCACTACAAGCAGCTGTTGATGCTCAAGTGGCATCCTCTTTAGCTTCAATTGAATTCATCAATGCGGTCGGCTTTAAAGGAGAAGGTGATGATCGTGAATTGGTAATGGTCGATTTCTCGCATAAAAAGGTAGATGTCAATGATGATGGGGAAGCTGTTCCTTCCGAGATTTTTATAAAAGTTCCTTTACTGGCTATGGTTCAAGTACCTAGTTTAAGAATTGAACATGTAGTTATCGATTTTAATGTCAAGCTTAATTCTGTAGAAACTGCGAATACTTCTCAATCACTAGGAGTTGATGCTTCTGTGCAAGGCGGATGGGGACCTGTTAAATTTAAAGTTTCTGCAGCCTACAAAAGATCATCCTCCAGAGGTATTAAGGTTGAACGAGAGTATGCGCTCAATGTAAATGTCAAAGCTGTTCAGGATGAAATGGCTCCAGGATTGGAGCGAATTTTAAATATTCTTGCTGGATAGTCCGCATTAAATAATTTAATTGTAAACTTCTCAATTGTCAAATTATGAATACCATTACTTTATCCGACTATCTAGGATATATTTTTAGCGAAATAGTTGAAGCCAGAGCAATAGCTGATAATCATTCAAAGGAGATAGCTGAGAAGTACTCTAAAGACGAGGTACTGAAAAGCTTTTCGGTACCTCGTTTCAAAATTCCAGAAATGAATCTGAATATTCCTGTTTTGGTTACCGGCGCAAAGTTAGAAAACACATTTAGATTTAAAATGACTGAGGACGCTTTCAAGAATATGATTACTGCTCAGCTTAACTATATAGTAAATTCTTTACGAAAGAAAAAATCTGATTTCACTAAAATATTAGATATTAAACCCATACCAATAAAGATTAGACCGGGCGTGGTCGTCCCAGTAAGTCCTAGAAAGGCTAAAGCAAATTCTAAAATTCAGAAAAGTGCAAGCATCATTAGTTCATTCTATAATCAGTTGAAAGCAAGTAGTGATGAGCAAACTATTGTTCAGATTTGTGAAATTCGTTTTGCTGAATTATTAAAGAAAACATTAGTAAATGAAAAGTTGGAACCTATTTATAAAGCCAAATATCCGAACAGTGAACTTTATTTCTCTTCAGTAATAAAGATTATTGAAATTGTTGAGAATAACTATGTAATTGAAAAAGTAAAAGTAGATAATCTGCTGGTCAGTCCATTGACGAATATTGTGAAATCAGAAGGCGATGAAAATTCAATTTTTACCATAAATGCTAAAATCGTTGAGGATGGTGTATTTATTAAAACAGTACAAGACGAGCAAGGCAATGAAAAAAAGGTAGTAGACTTTGAATAAAATATTATGTGGAAATTATATCATCATCAAATTCAGCAAATTTCAGAATTGCAAAACTTGTTAATTGAAAGTTTATCGGCTTATCATCGAAAAGACTTTCATTACGTAAGTAAATTTGAAATATTAATTACAAAATTGATTGACTGGACTAAATCTTCGAATCGCTCCGAGATCTTATCGAGAATTTTAATTATATCTAGTGAGTTTACCCATGCAATTCGTGGTCTAGATCCCCAGAAATTGATTAAAATTACAACTGGAAGAAATGACTTCAAACGCATTTATTTTTTGAAGTCCGTTACTAGCGTAGAAGAAATACTTGCTAATGAAAAAAGTAAAATACAATCAGCAATAGAAGAAGCTAAAAAGGATATCTCCACTTTGGTACTTTCGGCTATTCAATCTGGTAGTCTTGATATCACAACGCTAGCAAACAAGGATCAAGGAGATGTACTTGCATTCTGGAAATCATTAAATGGAAGTGGTGATGTGATAGCGATTAAATCCAGAATATCGACTCGGGTAGGTCTAACCGATATTCAATTAATAATTCTTGAGCTTTTTGCTAAAATTAGTGAAGGCCTGGCTGTTTAAAATCGAGTTAATTTGACGCTTTGAATTCGATTGTTAAAAAAAAATATGGCGGTACGTAAATAGAGTTGATTCAAGATTATTGTTTTACGACATCTCCTTGATCAATGTCAATTTCTCCTTTTCCTTCTCCGCGGTCTTATGTGTATTGATCGTTTTCTTGTGATCCAATGTATTCAAAAGTCGAACTACTTCGTCCATCATGGCTTCCATTAGATGAATCGTACTCGACAATTTTTTTCTTACTATCCAATCATTGATCAAATGATTATTATAAGCTTTTATGAATAAATCAAATTTGATCGTATTCGTCGCTGTTTGAAGTCTTTTCGACTCATGAACATCTTCTAACTCTTCTTCAAATTTAATTAATTGAACTTTTAAGGATTGGAATTTAGCAACAGCGACGTCTACAACGCTTTTTTCTGTATGGTAATTAGGAACGTTTTCTTCATCTTGCCCCCAGTCTCTCATTTCTGCAGCTTTTTTTAAAAGCGCCGTAATTTCAGCAAGATTACGTTTACATTTTAATCCAATATCTTTGGCCTCAAACAGTTCTCGGTTAAATTTTACTAATTCATCAATTTCTTTATACACAATCAATAATTCAGCATTCTTTTGAGGACCATCTTTTTTTAAAGTTCTTTCTCGAAGTCGCAACAAACGCTCTAGGTTTTCTTCCTGGAGATCTCGGCCTGAGATTTTTTGATTCAAAATGTCTTTTTCGAAATTCAATGGAGTCAAAGATTCTCTCGCATCTTTAAGCATCAAAACAGCGTGCAAATATTCTTGTTTTTCTATTTCTAATTGCTCCGCGTCATAGCCTAAGATGCTTTTGAAAAGTACTTTCCTTGACTTAGCTTCTAACACCAGAATGTCATTGTATTCAGACGCCACTTGTGCTTCGAATTTTCTAATAATTTCCTCTTGCTCTAAAATATTTCGGTGTATTGATATCAAATATTTCTCCGCTAAGATTATGGATTGCATTTCGTTAATAGCAGCAGTAATTTGATCATCTAATATCATGAACTTATATTTATACTACAATTTACTCATTTCTTCATACACCCGGTAGACTGGTAATCCCATTATGTTTGTATAGCTCCCTTCCATCTTTAGAATCTTACAATGGCCGATCCATTCTTGGATCCCATATGCTCCAGCCTTATCATATGGTTTACAAGTCTCCAAATAGTATTCTATTTCTGTATCCGACAGTTCAGCAAAGGTAACTTTGGAATGGTCAGAAAAAGATTTTTGAATATCCTTAGTTTGAATCGTTACACCAGTTATTACGGTATGTGTTTGTCCAGACAAAGTTTTTAATATCCGAATGGCATCTGTTTTGTCCACCGGCTTTTCATAAACTTTATTGTTAAAAACAACAATCGTATCAGCCGTTAAAACACAGTTTTTATCAGTCAAAAATTCGGATCCAGCCGCTGCTTTTTTTTGAGATATATACTCCGCAATTTTATTCGTCTCCAATTCTAGCGGATAAGATTCATCAATATCTTTCGTCCTAACTTCAAAGTTAAAACCGGCCTCTCGAAGTAACTGACTTCTCCTAGGGGACTTTGATAACAAAATTATTTTTCTTCTAATCATAAAACTTCAAATCTAAATATAACGATCAAAACCAATCCCGCTAACATGATGAATTTCATCCAATTACTTAACCAAGAAAAATCTTTGGATAACTTGGCACTTGCCAGTTTAAATAAAAAAATACCTATAGGAATTATTATTGCTAAAACAGCCCATAAAAATGAAAACTTCCAGCCACGTGCTCCTATGCTAGCACTAAAGTAACCCAAGCTTCCAAGCAGCATTATGGAAAAAAGTAGGATCACTGCTTTGCTTCGGTTCAATCCCCAAATTATGGGCAAGGTTCTGCAGCCCTGATTTTTATCACCTTCAATGTCTTCAATATCTTTTACAATCTCCCGAATGATGGTGGTTAAAAATGCGAATAAAATGTATATCAACAAAAGGATGATGCCAAAAGTACCTGTTGATTCATTACTTAATTGTTGGATAGCTGGCCATTCCGCAACGAGTAAAACGCCCGGAACAAATGCGCAAAACAAAGCGACAATGACATTTCCAAATAAGGGAGCTCGCTTAAAGCTATGTGAATAAGTCCACAGCAAAATCCATGCAATTGGATATAATAATAACAAAGTAAAGTTTCCAATGGACCAACTGAGATATGCTGATAAGACTAAGCCAACTATACCAAGTAGACTGTACAATTTTCGGCCAGCTTTCGAAGAAATCCCATTGCCAATAATGACCTTCCCAGGCTTATTGATGACATCAATTTTTTCGTCAAAAATGTCATTTATAATATAACCCCCCGCACCAATAAGCATAGTCGTTAAAACTAGCAAACCGAATTGAAAAAGATTTAGTCTGACAGTTATTTCGGCCGATGATAAAATAGGATAGAGTAATAGTAGTCCAATTAGGCACTGTGTGCAACCAACTATGAGCAAGTTCTTCCAACGAATAAGCTGAAAAAATTTCATGTAGTTGGACTGTTCGATAGGGAGGCATTTTGACCTGGCCAACAACCAGCAATTTTTAGTGTTTTTTCAATCACATCCCGAACGCATCCCTCTCCGCCATTGACTGGCGAAATATATCTAGAAATTTCCCGAATCTCAGGACAAGCGTTTTGTGGACATACAGGAACTCCTACCATTCGCATTGGTATCAAATCAGGAATATCATCTCCCATATAGGCGATAGACGCGAGATCCAAGTCATATAGATCTACGACTTCCTTCAAAACAACTTTTTTATCCTTGACACCATAATAGACGGCATTGATTCCCAAGTTCTGCAATCGCTTGACGACTCCTTCCGATTTTCCACCAGTTATAATGCCCACGAAATAGCCTTTTTCAACTGCAACTTTAAGGGCATAACCGTCGCGAACATTCATATTTCGCAGCATACTACCATCCTCTTGAACTAATACTTGGGCATTGGTAAGTACGCCATCCACATCAAAGAGGAATCCTTTAATTTCATTAAATGCCGCTAAGTAATTCATGCTTATTGGTTATCTCTCCATTCGTAAACCCACTTGGCTTGAATTTGCTCAAGGTGATTTTCGTTACAATCTTCTCGCTTCCCTTCAAAATGAGGAATTTCTAATACCCATTCTATCAATTCTGTAAATCGAATGCGATAAATCTTGCCTTCTGGATAATCATCTCCAAAACGGTCGTACAATGCTATTGCGATATCTTCATGATCGATCCAACTGATTGGCAAATCATCTATGTCTTGAAACCCCATATTTATTCTTTAGTGCTCGTGTCCAATAATTTGATGCTGATCTGGAATGGTTACTTCGATTACTGCTTTGTCATCTAAAATAACGGATTGACATCCCAATCGACTCTCTAATCTGGGATTAATTGCCCGATCAATAAAGTCTTCTTCCTTGTCTGAAATTTCTTCAATAAACGCTTCTCCAGATTCAATGTAAACGTGACATGTACTACAGGCGCAAACACCTCCACAATTGTGGCTAAGGTGAACACCGTTGTCTTCTGCTGCTTCCAAGATGGAAAATCCTTCCTCCACATTTTCAACCGTCACTGGCTTAAGATCGGTATCCTCGAATTTAAAATGTACTGTTGCCATATATAATGCCTAGATTTTGTGCAAATGTATTGATTTAAACAGCTAAACAAAACTTCCTAGAGATAGTTCCGGTAGCAATTTTTCTTTTTTTACCGAATATTGAAATCTTATTAAGAAAATTAGTGTTTTAACCATAGTGTAGGGGCCTTTTTTCATTGAAAAAAGTAACTTAGACTTTTAAAATCGGTTTAATTAAATACAGCTTTTATGAATTTTTTCCTAGAAAATTTATTTAAGTTGTGCTCTAGAAGCTAACACAATTCATGTCCGAATCATATAAATATCCAGAAGAAAAAAAGTTCAAGTTCAGAGAGCTTAAAGTCTATGCCTCCACAGAATGGCTTGCGGATAACAAAAAGAAGTATCGTCAAGTATTCGATCGCTTTGAATCCACCTATATTTATTCAGAATTATCTTTTTATAACAAACAGTTTGATAAGGAAGATTGGGAGGTAGACGTAGAGCTAAAATGCTACCGTTTAAAAAAAGGAAGAGAGGAAATCTGCAGTTTATCATTTGAATCTCGGAAAATTTCAAAGTATGACAACCTAGTTTACATCAGAGAAGGCTGGGGAAATAAAAGCGAAGGACAATTCTGGAAAAAAGGCACCTATTACTGGGAAGCGTGGATTGAAGGAGAAAAGGTGGCTACCAAGTATTTCTATGTGGAAGATGCTGGCAAAAGTATCGCCGCAGGCGAAAATAGCTATCTGGAAGTAAAGTCATTGAAGCTGTATGAAGGCCCTTATGATGATGTTAATGAAGACGATCGGAACTATTTTAAGAAATTTTCAAGTGAAGAAACACGATATATTTATGTAGAGATTCTGTTGAAAAACAAGTACCCTGCAAAGAGTTGGCAATGTGAATTGTTCACCAAGTTTTATAACGATGCACGGGAACTGAAAGGTCAAGTGGTAAGACTTCATCGTGTTGAGAAAAAAGATGAATACATCAAGATCACCGCTGGTTGGGGATCCAATGTGAAAGGTTCATGGCGCAAGGACAGATACACCGCCGAACTTGTATTTATGGACAAATTATTGGCTGTAATTCCGTTTGAAGTTGGTGAAGCCTTTGAGGAAGGGATAGCTGGAGTCCTGTTGCCGGACAGACATTCTCCTATTGTATTGAGTCCTGAGGAAGATATGAATCAGACTTTTGAAGAGGTGATGGAAAAAATGGATGACCTCATTGGACTTACATACATTAAGCAAAAAGTAAGAGATCATGCCAATTATATTAAGTTTTTACAGCTTAGGAAGGATAAAGGATTTGAAGAAAAAGAAAAGATAAATGTTCATTCAGTTTTCATTGGAAATCCGGGCACAGGAAAGACAACTGTAGCGGGAATGATGGGACGTTTGTACCACAAAATGGGCTTGCTTTCTAAAGGGCATGTTCACGAGGTAGATCGGGTGGATCTAGTTGGAGAATATATTGGACAAACAGCTCCAAAAGTTAAGGAAGCAATTGAAAAGGCAAGGGGAGGAGTCCTCTTTATTGACGAAGCCTATGCGCTGGCAAGGTCTAATGACGATTCGAAAGACTTTGGCCGAGAAGTCATTGAGATCTTAATGAAAGAAATGTCCAATGGACCTGGTGACATGGCGGTGATTGTCTGTGGTTATCCAAAGGAAATGAAGCATTTCTTGGATTCAAACCCTGGGTTGAAATCTAGATTTAAATTAAAATTCGAGTTTGATGATTACTTGCCTCAAGAATTGTCAAAGATTGCAAGATATTCTGCATTCTTGAAAGGTGTCAAGTTCACAAATGAAGGCTGGAAAAAAATTGATGATCTTATTATCGATGCTTTCAGGACTAGAGATCGAACTTTCGGTAATGCAAGGTTTGTATTTGATATTATCGAGCAAGCTAAAATTCAATTAGGACTTCGCGTCATGCAGTCAGAAGATCCTCAATCACTAGAAAAAGAGGAAATCGAAATTATCCAAATGCCAGATGTGGATAAAATCAAACTTTCTACCAAACGTCCTTTGCCTCAAATCCCAGTGGATGAGGCTTTACTTTCAGAGTCCTTATCAGAATTAGAAACCTTGATTGGAATGGACAATATCAAGGTGCAAATCAGAGAATTGGTGGAATTGGTGCGGTACTATCGACTCATAGGAAAGGATGTACTCAACAACTTTTTTCTCCATACGGTCTTCTTCGGAAATCCGGGTACTGGAAAAACTACCGTGGCAAGAATCTTAACTAAAATATATAAAGCCTTGGGGGTTTTGGAACGAGGGCACATGATTGAGACCGATCGTCAAGGACTCGTCGCTGGTTATGTTGGGCAAACTGCGATTAAGACGGCAGAAAAAATTGATGAAGCCACTGGTGGCGTATTGTTCATTGATGAAGCTTATGCTTTGACTCAAACGGGTCGCCCAGGAGCCCATGGTGATTTCGGAAATGAAGCGATTCAAACTTTGCTTAAAAGAATGGAAGATGATCGTGGTCAATTCTTCGTATTCGTGGCAGGATACACTGACAACATGGAAACATTCCTAAAGGCAAATCCAGGCTTAAGTTCTAGATTCGATAAACTACTAAAGTTTGAAGACTACAAACCATCTGAAATGATGGAAATTGCTGAACTAATGTTTTCAAATCAATCTTTCCATTTAACTCAAGAAGCAAGTGCTCATCTAGAACAATACTTTGAATTCATTTATGAATATCGCGACAAATATTTTGGCAACGCCAGAACGGTTCGAACAATTGTTAATGATACAATCAAGGTTCAAAACTTAAGATTGGCTGCTTTATCTATAGAGGCAAGAGAATCAGAAACGCTTAGTGAGATAACTTTAGAAGATGTTCAAAAATTCAAATTGAATAAGGAAGGAGATGCGTTCTTATTCAATAAAAAGACTATTGGATTTAGGAATAGTTCAGGAGCTTAATTCACTTGCCAATAGATTTGACAGGAATTTTGAGCAATTTTCAGTCATATTGGGCAAATTTTTGATTCAAAATCTTCGTCACAGTACCAAATCACATCATATTTTACTACCATACATGAGTTGTTGTTGGTGAGCCTTTTGTAGAGGACCAAAAAATAATTACCACTAAATAAGAAGAAATAAAGAAAAAAGGCAAGGTCACAAAATGCACCTATTCCGACTTGGACCTATTGTTATTTAATTGAATCACTGCGATATTAGAAGAAGAGTTAACATCCCTCCACAAATTATAATCTTAAGCATCTTGGCGATGCAAGCCTTTGATTTTGGTAATCAAAGGCTTTTTTATTTCCAAAATCCCATTCGCCAAGGTTTCCACTTTTTTTCAATGATGGTAAAGTGCTCAGCTGTTAGATCTTTCTTTTTCCATTGAATGATACCTTTGTAAAACAAATCGACCGACAAATAAACACCTTCGTCTTTTTTGATTGCTTCCCAAGCTGCTTCCATACCATGTGACCAATGAATATCATCAAAAATGACCAAGGCTCCAGATGATAATCTCGGTTTTACTTTTTCCCAATAATCTAAGGTCGGTTGTTCGGCATGATGGCCATCAATAAATACCATATCTAATTCTCCAAGGGCTTCGATACTTTCCTCTAATGTATTTGCAAATTCACCTACTCGAATTTCAACTTGATTCTCCAACTCAAGGTATTCAAGATTGTGTTTGGCTGCTGCGGCAATGTTCGGACAACCTTCTAGGGTTATCAGTCTAGATGCTTTATATCCCTTGGCTAAATAAGCCGCAGAAAGTCCCAATGAAGTCCCCAATTCTAAGATTGTTCTCGGTTTACTCCACAATGTCAAACGAAATAAAAACTCAGAAAGCCGTTTGCCAGTAAGTGAGGTCTTGGCGATATCACTTATTTTTCTTTGATTTGACTTTAATTTGCGAGATCCAGCACCGAAGTCAGTGACTGATATTACTTGATCATTTTTCTTAAGCTGATCTCTCAAGTAATCTAAGTGATCAAAGGCGTAATAATGGCGATCATCCTCTAAAACCTCTTCAATCAAACTAAACACAAACGGACTATGTGTTCCGTACTTAGTTTCAGATTTGAAGTAGTATTTGATAAAAGGAATAATCATAATTGCCTAAAAAATGCTAAAGAAAACTAAAATTTCGTCTATTTAAGAAAATTGTTGCACAAGCAAGAAATTTGATACGTTATTTGACTATGAAAAAATTATTCCTGGCTTCATTATTTGCAATAAGTTTTACCACTGCCTTCAGCCAAGCTTATACTACTGCAGTAGGAGCAAGATTTGGAAAAGGTTTGGGACTTACCGTTAGCCAAGTCTTCGCTCCAGGATGGACTTTGGAAGGTATTTTAAGCCACAGAAGAGGGGAGAATGCTACTCATTATGCCTTATTAGCCGAGCATCATCGAAAATTATTGGGTCGCCGTTTGAATTTCTATTTTGGAGCTGGCATTCAAGGTGCTTCTTTAGACCAATTAGAACCCAATAGTCCAGATAATCCATTCGGAATAGCAGCAGTTGTTGGATTGGATTTTACTATTCGAAGATTGAATATTTCATTTGACTTTCAACCCCACTACAATCTCAAAGGAGGATTTCGAGATTTTACCAGTGATTCAGCTTTAAGTTTGAGATATGTTTTGATTAAAAGAATCAAGAAAAAGAAAAACAAAGTGAATTGGAAATTTTGGGAAAACAAAGACAAAAAGAAAGGCAAAAGGAATAAAAAAAGCTAGGGTTTCTAGCCTAAAAACTGCTGCGGAATCAATTTCCATTATACTTGACATAACTTTTTGGCTTGAACCAGACAAAAGTCAAGTCGTTAACACAAAATAAGCGCAGCTTTGTGTATTTTTCAAAAAAAATCACACGAAACATGCGAAAAATTTTATTTCTCCTCCCCCTAATGTTTTCAATGACCTTAAATGCGCAGGTCAGTTTTACAAATGCCAACAGTCAATTTATTGATAGCGATATACACTCTGGTGTTGGAATCGCTGTAGCAGATATGAATAATGACAGATTAGATGATGTTGTTCGTCTGGATGATGGAAGAGTTATAACGATTGATTATCAAACCCTTTCTGGAAATTTTGAGCGATCCGTTTTTAATACCGTAAGTGGTCAAAGCCAATGGACCCTAGCTGTTGGAGATCTGGATAACAATGGATATAAGGACATTATGTGTGGTGGCAGCTACGATGATATGAAAATCTATTTTGCGAATGATGATGGTACGGCATATGAAGAACTAATTTTACCTGGAGCTACGATGTTTGCCCAAGGATCAAACTTCGCAGATATCAATAATGATGGATTCTTAGATGCTTTCGTATGTCATGATGATGCCGAATCAAGAATATGGGAAAACATGAAGGACAAATCCTTCAATATGGCTGATGTAATGATTGATATGGCTACCAATCCCGTTTCGGATAATTCAGGAAACTATGGTTCCATTTGGACTGATTTTGACCACGATGGTGATACGGATTTATATATCGCAAAGTGTCGCCAGGGAGTTGGATCTTCTTCGGATCCTCGAAGAATTAACGCACTTTTTGTAAATGATGGTCAAGGCAATTACACGGAAATGGCTGAAGAATATGGATTAAAGATTGGTGAACAATCGTGGACAGCTGATTTCGAAGATATTGATAATGACGGTGATTTCGACTGTTTTCTAACCAGTCATAGTGGTGACGCTCAACTCTTGGAAAATGATGGAACTGGGCACTTTTCAGATATTTCCGCAAATGCTGGAATTGGAAACTTGAACTTTTCTATTCAAGCTAAGTTGGCAGATATGGATAATGACGGTTTTGTGGATCTAGTTACTTGCGGAGGTGAAAATGGTTTTTTCAAAAATAACGGAGATAAAACTTTTACTAGACAAACAGACTGGTTGGACAATGTACAAATGTTGACATTTTCTCTGGGAGATTTAAACCAAGATGGTTTCATGGATATCAACGCTGGGTATGGAAGTATCTACACCAATCCCACTAGTGTTGACGATGTTGTTTGGATGAATGATGGCAATGACAATAATTGGATTGCCTTTAATCTTGAGGGAACAGATTCGAACAGAGATGCCGTTGGGGCAATCGTGAAAATCACCGGACCTTGGGGAGTTCAAATTAGAGAAATTCGCTCCGGAGAAAGTTATGGAATTTCAAATAGCCATGCGGTAAGATTTGGAATTGGTACGGCTACTGAAGTTGCTGAGGTTGAGATCGAATGGCCTTCTGGAAATACGCAAACCATCAACGACTTGACTTCGAATCAATATGTATATGTTCAAGAAGAAGGATGTGTTTCAGGTGGAGTAACTTTAGAAGCTAGTGGAGCACTTACTTTTTGTACAGGCGAATCGGTAACACTATCTGCGCCTGCAGGCTTTGATGGCTATACTTGGTCGAATGGAATGATGGGTAATGAGATTACGGTTTCAGAAACAGGTGGATATCAAGTAGAAGTGGCAAATGGAGATTGTAACGCAACTTCAAACATTATTCAAGTGGTTGTAAATCCTGATGAGACTCCAGTCATAATGGAAGGAACGGATGCAATTATTTGTCCAGGCGAATTGTTTACATTAACCTCGACGGAGGTAAACTCGGGGGTTTACACTTGGTCAAATAACCAAACCGGTCAATCTATTCAAGTAAATGAGCCTGGGACTTATTCGGTTTCTGTTGAAGGACTTTGCGCAGATTTTAATTCTGAAATTTTTGTTTTGGAAAATTATGTGGTTGACTTAGAAACAGAAAATGATACCGTAATGATTGGTGAAACCGCAATGCTTCAATCATCAGGTTTAGATCCTCAATGGTTTGATGCACCAACAGGAGGAACTCTATTAGGCACAGGAAATGAATTTATAACTGGACCTATAAATGCAACTACAGATTATTTTGTTCAATCTCAGTTGGAACTTGGGGCACCTGAAGAGAATGTTGGAATAGAAAGTAATGCGAACCTTGGTGGAACTTATAACAACGATTTCTTTGCAGGTTTAAGAATGGATATTACTAAACCTGTAAAGCTTTTGGAATTTACAGTTTATGCAAACTCCGCTGGAATAAGAACAATTTCTTTCTTTAATCAATCCACCAATGAGTTCCTTGGGGAATTTGATGTAGATCTGGATATGGGAGAAAATGTTGTTTCATCGGACTTCGAATTGGAGCCAGGACAAGATGTTACCATGTATGTTTATACTGATGCAAATCTTTTCTCAGTTACTAATCAAGACGATATTGATTTTCCTTACGTGAGTGATGAGGGTTCAGTTACCATTACTTCAGGCACACAATTTCAACAATACGATTTCTTTTTCAATTTGAAATTTAAAGCCGCGGACGGAGCTATTTGCGAATCTGAAAGAGAGTTGGTTCAAGCAGTGCTAGACACCGATGTTTCTACAAATAATTTTGTTGAAGCATTTTCACTAGAATTACATCCTAATCCATCTTCAGGAATGGTTTATATTCAAACTGAAGTAGAGAATTTAGATAAAATGAAAGTTGAAATTTATGATGGTATCGGATCCATTGTAAAAAGCCAAATGTTTGATCAAAGCTTAGATCTTAATGCTTTGTCCAAAGGAGTTTATTTCATCAACTTCACAAATGACAAAGGAACAGTAACAAGAAAAGTTGTGTTACAATAGAATAGCCAAATGAAAAGAAAAGGCTGCAGTTTCAAACTGCAGCCTTTTTTGAAGTTATAAATTCTAATTTGTTAATGCTCCAATTGATTCTAAGTAATCTCTGCTTTGGGCTGCTTCCTTACAGTTTTCATTGCTAATTTTGCATTGAGCATCAAATACTTTGAATATTCCTATTCTTGCTTCGATACCATAATTGAAGATTTTTAGAGCACTTGAAAATTCTGCTTGAGCTGCTTCTAACGATCCAGAATCCAAATAACTGTTTCCTGTGGCTAACAGAACATCGTAGGTGATCATCAGCTCTTTGGTTTCTTTTTGAGACTTTAGTGTTTTCTTTTCTTTTCTATACACCTTCATTAATGAAAATAGATCATTGGTATTTCTGCCAATGGCGTAGGTTAACAAGAAGAAAAACATTAGCATAATCGTAAGTGAGAAAAACCGAATTACTTTTCTTAAATATGAATTTTCATACCTTTCAGCTATGGATTCCTCAACTAAAGTTGATTTAGAACCAGCCAAAATACCTTTGTTTAATTTTGTTCTCTGCTTATAAAATTCCTTAGATTTTCCAAAAGCCTTTCTATGGCCCTGTTGGGTACCGGAATGTCTCGGAATATAAAAACTTGAATATCCCATATTAAGTAGGTTTGTCTATTAATGTTACATGAAAGAATGCAACGAAAAGAAATTTTAAGATTAGAAGAATGAAATCCTCGACGAATATTCATTTAGAATTTCGTGAAGCAATCTAATCCCATCACATTGTTTATCAATGAAAATTGACTTAATGGTTATTTAATTTTTATCTTGAAAAAGTGTAAAATTTTGCTGAATATCAGATCTAATTAAAATGAGTTTTGAAGATAAGTTAGTGGCTTTAAAGTCCGGAAAAATAGTTACCATTCGAGCTTGTTGTGTTGAAGATGCTAGAGATTTATTGAAATTAAAATTAGACTATCTTCGTAATACAACTACAATACCCTTAGAGAATAATGAATATGTCGAAGATGTAACGCTAGAGTTTGAATTAATAAAAGAATACATAAATAGCCCTAATAGTATTTTATTAGTCGCAGAATATGAAAATAGTCTTATTGGAAATATTGATCTTACAGGAAGCAAAAGGAAAAAGATGTTTCATACTGGAATGATCGGAATGGGTATAAAAGATGATTGGCGAAACCAAGGTCTTGGTAAAATCTTGATTGAAGCTGTAATTAACTGGGCTAAGAATGATTCTCCGATTACTTTAATTTGGTTGGATGTATATTCCTCGAATGAGCTTGGCGTAAATTTGTATAAAAATACTGGATTCAAAATAAGCGGTACAATGAAGAATTTCTTCAAAGAAGCCTCTGGCTATAAAGACAAGATTCAAATGTATCAGGAAATAAAATAAATACTAGAAATAAGTATTTGATTAATTTAAAACTATTGTACAATTAAAGTCTCAATGATTGAAGATCCATCTTTCAATTGAACTCTAGCATAATACAATCCGGGAGCTGCATTAATGGTAAATTGTTTTTCGTCCAAATTATCCAAACTGACTTCTATTCCGAGCTGATTAAAAATCCTAATATTGGCAATCTGAGAAACTTCTCCAGTAATATTAACCATACCGGAAGTTGGATTTGGAAAAAACTGTAGATTTTCTAGCCCTTGATCGATCGTAGATGTTGTTCCTACAAATACACCCAATAAACTGTCCGATCCGACAAGCACTGGCTTGGGATCACGATCGTCATACATACCTTTGAAAAAATCAATTTCTGGAGTTGACTCTTCAAACATTTCTTGCATCCAATGAGGAGGCAAAGATTGATAATGCACTTTAGAAATTACAGTTACCGTCCCGGAATAATTATTCAACCCAATCTTATAAATCAATTCATCTCCGCCAGACCCTTCAACACCATCTCTAATATTAAAGTTTGGATCTTCATTCGCCGCTCCAACAATCAAAGTTGTATCATAAACCATATGCGACTTAGAAAATCCTTGAGGCACCAATCGATTGTCTTTTAACCCAGAATAAGCCCTTTCTAATACAGTAGAAAAATCGCCATTGACATCACCAGTAACCAATTCATAAATTTGAACTTGATCATCGGCCGTAATTTCATCGTAATGTGGTTCAAATGGATCGTCTTGATTCATTACAGCATAATCACTATCCAGTTTTCCGGAATGAAAAATGGTGTCATCGTTTTGATCAATAACCTGAAATTCAACAAATGCTCTTCTGCTTGGGTATCCTGAAGGAAATTTATGTCCCGCCAAGTTTTGAATAGAAACTTTGAAATAAGCGGTATCGTCTATTGTACTCAAATATTCCAATTCACTTTCGATGGATTGCTGTTGCAATATTTTATAAGTGGCCGCAATGGTAGAATCATAATTTTCTGCTGTAGCCGTAATACCCAATGTATCGCGATGTTCTTTCATCAATTCCAACATAAAGGTATTTGCGCCAACTAGTTCGTGCACGCCATAAGGTTTTCTTCCGGATAAGTTTGGTGCATTCGCAGCAATAATTACGGATTCTTCTAATACCGGCATATGGCAAGCTTGACAAGAAACGTCTTCAGTGTTATACCTTGAATTCAACCACTCATGGTAGGTAGCCTGTTCAACAAATGATTTCCCAGTTGGATTTCCATCCAAATCGACGGACTCCGTTACAAGTGTATGGCAAGAAGCGCACATCCCGGCATCCAACACATGCGGACTATATCTCGGTAAAAATCCTACAAAGTTCAGCATGGACTGTTCAAAAGGAAATAAGTGAGGGCCGTATGCAATTCTGCTCGTATCATAGGTAATTTCTCCTGAAAATTGATCGCCTAAATTTTCATCGTCTATGTGATGACATGCACCACAGGAAACACCATCCAAACCAAAGGTGTCATTCACCATTTCCGAGATACTATAATGTTCTGCTCCTAGCAATTTTGCTTTGTAATGGCCAAGAGGCGCATGGCAAGAAGTACATTTTGTTTCCAACTCCTCGGCATGTGTTGGATTGACCAGTGTTTCATGACTGACCTTAGCTCTCCAAAATGGATCTTTCGCTGAGTTAGCCATCATCGTCGCCTGCCACTTTGTGTACATACTTACATCATTACCATTGGCATCAAGCATTGCAATACCGTTCTGATCGGTGGAGTGGCAATTTTCACAAAGTCCAGAGGTAGCAAAAAAGTTGGTTGTATCGGCTTGATGAGCAGAGATCATGTCTGCCAAGAACTGCATTTCATCTTCTTGGTTATGATAAGCTTCAACACCATTGTACATCGGTAGGAAAGAAAATCCTATTACACTAACTACAATAGCCAAACTTACTCCCGTGAACTTTAACATCTATCCGCTTTTGGCTTTAAAGTAAGGGAAAAAATTGTTTGTGGAAACCAATTCTCGTTAGAAATCTATGAACTTGACCAATGGCAGCCAAAAAATGGACATTTTGTAACATGAGTGAAAGGAAACCTGAAAAGTGTGCGACCCAAAGAAGAGCAATTGGAAGGGGAAATGGCAAAAAAATAGCCTTCCTGATGGAAAGCAAAATTAGGGTGGATAATCGGGTTCGAACCGACGACCTCCGGTACCACAAACCGGCGCTCTAACCAACTGAGCTATACCCACCATAAAAGTTGCGGAGGAGGAGGGATTCGAACCCCCGGTACCCGTAAAGGTACGCTAGTTTTCAAGACTAGTGCATTAAACCAGCTCTGCCACTCCTCCGGTTGTTTTGCTCGTTGAGCGGTGCAAAAGTAATCTAGTTTCATCAAAAAAGAAACACCTCGAGGAAAAAAATCAACTATTTTTTTCAAGATGATTAAAACCAGCTCTTTTTTTCCATTACCTTCGACCTTAACATAATCAAACTCAATCATATGAGAACCTCAATTTTAATTTTATCTCTTTTTGCACTTTGCTTTTTTTCTTGCCAACAAGCTGACAATGCGGCCGCCAAAGCTGCGGATGTTGCAGAAAAAACCAAAGAAGCTGCCATGGATGCAGTCTCGAGTACTGAAAAATACAAACTTACTCCATTTGATTCATCGACAGAGTTTGAAGGCGCCAAGATCACAAGTATGACTTACAATGGTGGCGAGTTCAAATTTAAATATGAAGGAGGCAAATACAAGCTAGGGGCTCAAACCCCAGATGCTGCTCAAAAAAATTGTGCTAACTCCGGAAAAGGACAACACATTCACCTAATTGTTGATGACAAACCTTATGCTGCTAAGTATGTTGCCGACTTTGAACATGACGTTGAAGATGGAAGCCACTATTTATTAGCTTTCCTTTCGAGATCATATCATGAAAGCATTAAGTCGCCAGGCGCAGCCGTAGTAAAGAATGTGTCGGTAAAAAATAAAACTATTGTGAAAGAGACTGATGTGTCAGATCCGATGTTGTTTTACTCAAGACCAAAGGGGACATACACTGGAAAGGCGAATACCGAAAAAGTTATGCTTGATTTCTTCTTAGCAAATATAAATCTGGAAAATGGCACAAGGGTAAAGGTTAGCATTAATGGCGAAGATCACCTGTTAGATACCTGGCAACCATACTATATTGAAGGATTGCCGATGGGAGAAAACACCGTTGAATTATCCTTGCTGGATGCCTCAGGAAAATTGATGAATATTCCTTTAAATCCCGTGAAAAGAACATTCACGCTTAAAGCTGATCCGCTTGAGAATTAATTACTACAAGAAGAACAATACTAAAAAAGGGAATCACATAATATTGTGATTCCCTTTTTTGTTGAAAACAATTTGCTATCCTATCACCAGTTTCTTTTTCGCAACCCAGCGATAAAAGTCTGTGGTAATAAATTGACAAAACCCAACCTCATGATATTGTTCTGGCAAAATTTCAAGACAGACTTCCTTTAGAGATTCTTCTTTGCTGATCAAGGTAAATAAGGTTTGACTGACTTTGTAAAACCGATCATAGTCATTCAAATGAGGCAAATCTTTCACGCCAACATTTCCCATAAATTGTATGAACAAATCACTGTAGAAAACTGGGTATTTCATTGGTTGTTCCAGACTTAAGTAAAGGGTAGTCATGTGATTGTTCAGATGGTAATGATCCGTTTCTATGGATTTTTTATTCACCTTTCGGTATTCGTCCATCAGCACTTGGCAGCCAAATTGAAAATGTGAAATTCGATAAGACAATTCTTTTTCATGATCCATCAACCCTTTGAATATTCTCCTGACAAATTCAGCATCTAGGGAGATAAACTCTAAAATTCGTTTCTTGGCATCACCCGATTTGAATTTCCAAAGTCGTCTACTAATGTTAGACTGTACTGACTTATCAAACATTTCTGTGAAATCTGGAGCATCTAAATCCCAATTGCTTTCGAAATGTTTTTGGACGTCCCATAGTACTTCGTTGTACAAGGTCTGATTTTCTTTTAAGTAGTCTTCATAAGCCTTGAAATAGGCTTTTAATAAGTTCAATTGCACAAATCTATATTTTCCGCTAAGTACTGAAAAATAAAGCATTGATAGGAGATTCAAAGCGAAATTTTAATCTAAACTTTACGTTTAATTAGCAGTATACCCAACCCTTGAGATCAATATCAAGGTCTATAGTAGTGTGGGACTATTGACGCTCAGTAGACTACCTATTGTTAATTAAAACTCATGCTTTTGTAGAACGGTTACTTTTTACTATTTTTCGATTAATATCGAAGCCGATATCTACCATATGCCTGAGCTTCAAAATACAGAAAGAGCGTTAATTGCTGGTTGTATTGACAATGACCGGCGTTCACAAGAGCAACTATTCAAAATCCATTTCGGGACAATGATGAGTATGTGCATGCGCTATACTCAGGACAAGGCAGAAGCCAGATCAATTGTAAATCAAGGCTTCCTGAAAGTTTTCCAAAAGATTCACACATTTAGACATGCAGGATCATTGGAAGGTTGGATTAGAAAGTTGGTTTTTCATGCACTTTCTGATCACTTCAAACAAAAGTCCAAACTCCTAGAACTGGTTCCAATAGAGGATCATCAAGAGATCGGCCAAAGAGCCAAAGTACTTGACGATTTTTATTTGCAGGATGTCTTGGTTATCGTTGATAATTTACCTCCGGCAACAAAAGAAGTTTTTCGTCTTTATGCACTAGAAGGATTTACACATCCTGAAATTGCAGATCAAGTGAAAATTTCTGTAGGAACTTCCAAATGGCATTTAGCGAATGCAAGAAAATTGCTGAAAGGATTTTTAACTAAAAAACAAAGCCAATTAGATTTTTATGCCGGCTGACCAACATATACATAGTGAAGAGGAGTTCTTGAATGAATCTTGGGATCAAATGAGTGCATTGCTTGATAAGGAAATGCCTATCAATCAAAGACCCAAACCTCCAGGAAAATCTTGGTTAACGGCAATTTTAGTTTTACTATTTGCTTGGACCACATATTTATACTGGCCTGTTCAAAATACTTCCAGCCCAATAGAAACCGATTCCAACCAAGCGATTCAAAAAGAAGAACCAGTTGAACCTGTAGCTCATAAAGGAATCATTGAATCCAAAACTACTCGTTCTAATTTGATCTCAAAAAATGAAGTTAAAAAGAGCGCTGATCAAGCTCAGTTTGCCACTGCAATTGCTCAGACTAGAAAGAAACTTTCAAATAATTATACCACCAATCCTATTGCCGTAACAAAGCCGCAAGCTTCAGAAATCAATATTGGAGTTATCGATTACGGGAATCAGAATTCAACAAATACCATCTTAATCAAGGAGAACGAAAAATTAACGCAGCAGAATTTTGAAAAGCTAAATGCCTTTGATCAACTTCCCGCAAAGGACCTAGAATCCTTAGAGATTGATTTAATTGAAAGCACAATGACTTTGGCAAAATTTGAAGACAATTTGCCTAAGTGGACCATTGGTGTCAATTACGAAATGATTTTTGATAGACGACTTCGATCTGGAAGATATGTCGGAATGCATGTTAAAAGAAAACTTTCGGATCAATTCAGTGTGCAAGCTGGTCTAGGGCTAACAGAATATCAGAAATTAAATCCAGCAGAAAATTCTTTTGAAGCATCATCTGGAATGCCAGTGAGATACGACTATTATGACGATCAGAAAGTTTCTATTATCGGAATTAATTCGCTTACTTATTTATCAGTTCCTTTGGAGTTGGTATTTCAAATAAGAAAAAAGTGGAGTGTAATCGCAGGCCTTGGATTTTCTTATATGCTTGATGCTGAATTTACAAAAGGACAAAATGATGAAACTTGGCAAAGTCACGCAGATGGAACCATCATTAATTCTGAAAACGCACTGCTAGGTAGCGCATTACAGCGATTCGACGTAGCTCCATCCATTGGATTCACATTTAGACCCACTAAAAGAATTGGAATGGATCTGAAATTTAGAAATGGAATATTAGATATCTCTAAAGACAAGTTTTTAGGTTTCAATGAGTTTCACTCCAACAGATATCTGCACCTTGGAGTTTCCTACGATCTAGCAAAATTCTAAAGAATATTTTTAGTCTAATTATGACTTGATTAAATCCCGAGTCAAAGGCCTCCCGACCTCTTGACATACTATCTGATTAAATCCCGGGTCAAAGGTCTCCTGACCTCTTGAAATACGATCTGATTAAATCACGAGTCAAAGGTCTCCCGACCTCTTGACAAACTATCTTATTAAATCCTTAGTCAAAGGTCTCCCGACCTCTTGACAAACTATCTTATTAAATCCTTAGTCAAAGGTCTCCCGACCTCTGACTACTTACAAGTGTAACCTACTTTTTCTATCCAATAACTGCTCTTGCGTTTCTTCTCTGTCTGGATCAGGTACACAGCAATCAACTGGACAAACAGCAGCGCACTGAGGCTCTTCATGAAAACCAACACATTCGGTGCACTTGTCTGGTACAATGTAATAGAACTCATCAGATACGGGTCCGTTGGGATCACTTACGGCTACTTCTTTGCCGTCTTCTAATTTGTAGGTGCCTTCAACACCAGTCCCATCGGACATCGCCCATTCCACTCCTCCTTCATAAATTGCATTATTTGGGCACTCTGGTTCGCAGGCTCCACAATTAATACATTCGTCAGTGATCATTATTGCCATGTAATCAAATCTTTTTCAGTATAACGTGTAACGTAGTTTAAGGTTGTCACGTAAAAAATACAAAAATAGGCCATTCTGTTAGATAATACAATGGAACTGTTTTTTTCTTGATATCCAAAAGCCACTATAATCGCTATAAAAGGAAGGAATGAATGTATTAACATGGGTAAGACCTATTGCGAACTTAGTTGCTATTTTGGGATTTTTAGCAATCCTTGTCGGGGTCTTAGCTTGCCAAAATTATCCCATTTTCAACAGTCTTGCTGAGATCAATTGTGAATTAGGCTACTATGGACTGTTTATGGTGCTTTTCGGATTTGTTTGCGCCGAATGGTCCACGAAGAAATTAGATGGTGTTTCCTAGTTAAAATCCTTGTAATTCGAAACTACATCGCCATCATCCAAGGCTTTGGGAGTTATTTTAATTAAACCCCAAGTAGCCAAAGCTCCAATCGCTAGAATTATTAGACCTCTACTCGTATAGCCATAAAGTAGGCTACCAATTCCAAATAATAAACTATATACCAAAATACAGCCGATCAACATGGCTACAATTTGTATTGGCAGATTTCCTCTGGCAATCTCTGATTCTTTAATCGTTCCATCGGCCAATCCTTGGTCAATTACTTTTTTCCAGCCTCTAGATGCTGGTTTGACCTTCAAATAAAAGCGAACTAGTGCAGATTGACTTTCTGCTGGAGTTAACAAAGTCACCAATAACCAACTCAAAGTTGTCAAACCAACTCCTACCAGTATTTCGTAGTAGCCATGGGCAAACTCTAGTCCTAATGCCGGCATACCTTTTTTCAAAAATACCGCAATTACAAATGACATAATCATTGCAGTAACTTCCGCTAAAGCATTGATTCTCCACCAAAACCATCGTAGAATATAAAGTAATCCAGTACCAGCACCAATTAGTATGATTAAATCAAAAGCATCTTTTGCAGATTTCAAGTATAGAGCTACATAGGCAGAAAGCGCCATTAAAATAACCGTTGATATTCTTCCTACAGCAACTAACTCTTTTTCACTGGCATTAGGTTTTACAAACCGTTTATAAAAATCATGTGTGATATAAGAAGAGCCCCAATTTAAATGTGTAGAAATCGTCGACATAAAAGCTGCAGCCAAGGAAGCAATCACCAATCCCAGTAAGCCGGAAGGTAAAAAAGTCAACATAGCAGAATAGCCAAGATCTTCTCCCATTAAAGATTCGGGTATTCCTGGAAACGAATTTTTGATATCTGCCAAAGTTGGAAACATTATTAGTGAAGCCAAGGCGATAATGATCCAAGGCCAAGGTCTCAATGCATAATGAGTAATATTGAAAAGCAACGTGGCAATCACTGCGTTCTTTTCATCCTTGGAAGCCAACATTCGTTGAGCAATGTAACCTCCACCGCCTGGTTCAGCTCCAGGGTAATAACTTGACCACCACTGAACAGCTAATGGAATAATTAACAAGGTTAAAAAGGTTTCTGAATTAAAATCAGGAATCATATTTAATTTTGGAGCAACATCTGGATGGGCAAACAAATTCGACAAACCATTGATTTGAGGCAAATCAACTATATAAATCGCAGCCCAAATCGTTCCAATCATTGCCATGAAAAATTGGAAAAAGTCAGTGTATAATATTCCTTTTAGTCCACCAATGGTACTATAGATTACAATAACGATCGATGATATAAGTAGAATTTTCACAGGCGAAACCCCCAATAATATTGCACCGATTTTCATAGCAGCAAGACAAACTGTTGCCATAACCAAAACATTAAATAACACCCCTAGATATAGCGCACGGAATCCCCGCAAGAATTTTGCAATTGGACCAGAATATCTCAGCTCATAAAATTCTAAATCGGTCATTACACTAGACCTTTTCCAAAGTTTGGCAAAGACAAAAACCGTTAGCATTCCGGTAAGCAAAAATGCCCACCATGCCCAGTTACCTGCAACACCATTTTTTCTCACAATATCAGTAACAAGATTTGGTGTATCTGCTGAGAAAGTTGTAGCAACCATTGATATTCCTAAAAGCCACCAAGGCATATTGCCACCGGACAGAAAAAATTCTTTGCTACTTTTCCCTGAAGATTTACTGGCCCATATTCCCAAGCCAAGTGTAATAGTCATAAATACAACTATTATACTCCAATCTAAATTGGTTAGAATCATATTGGTTTGTATGTTTGTTCAAATTGAAAGCATTGGATTTCTGAGCCTTCAAATATTCTCCCTAAAGTTAATTTTAATTTCTCGCTCTCCAACATTTAAAATATGAAACCTACTTTGATTGTGTTAGCTGCAGGCATGGGTAGTAGATATGGTTCTTTGAAACAGTTGGATGGCGTTGGACCTCATGGAGAAACCATTATTGACTATGCGGTATATGATGCAATCAAAGCAGGCTATGGAAAAGTAGTCTTTGTAATTCGGGAAATTTTTGCAGAAGAATTTAAAGCGAAAATCACTTCTAAATTTGATGATCGAATAAATATAGTATTCGCATTTCAGGCAATAGATTCTCCAATAAATGGCATCGATAAATTTCCAGAGCGAAGTAAACCTTGGGGTACTGCTCACGCAGTTTTGGTCGCTAAGGATTTAGTAACTGAACCTTTCGCCGTTGTAAATGCAGATGACTTTTATGGTAGAGATGCCTTAAAAATACTTGCCGAATTTTTAACGAATCAAGTCAGTGAAAATCATTTTGCAATGGTGGGATATCAATTAACTAAAACACTTTCGCATAATGGTTCTGTATCTCGTGGTATTTGTGAGATGGATTCGGAAGGTAAGTTAACCACTGTTGTTGAAAGAACTCAGATTGAAAGAATAGACAACAAGATTTATTTTACAGAGACTGACAATCAAGTAGAATTGGCTGAAGACAATTTGGTTTCAATGAATCTTTGGGGATTTCATCCTTCGATTTTTGAAACGATGGAAGTTCAATTTGTAGAGTTTGTAAAAAACATTGATGGTGATCATCCAAAGGTTGAATTTTTTATCCCACTCGTAGTCAATGACCTAATCAATAATTTTAAAGCTTCCGTCCAAGTGTTACCAACTAAATCACAATGGTATGGAGTTACTTATAAGGAAGATAAACCAATGGTGCAAAAAGCAATGCATGAGCTAACTTTAAAAGGGAGCTATCCAAATGGACTTTGGAAATAATTTTTACACAAATATCGAAAAGAAAGCCCCGCAAGAAATTAATCTTGCAGGGCTTTTTTATAGAACTAAATCTTTTATCGCATTAATGTAACATCGCCTGAATAGTCTTTAGTACTACCGTCAATGAAGGTAACTTTAGCATAGTAAACAAAGACTGCTGGATTTAAGAATTTATCTCCTAAAGTTCCATCCCAACCTCCAGAAGGATTTGCATCGTCGAATAAATCTTGTCTGTATACAACTTCTCCCCAACGATCGACAACGATAAAGTTTTCAATTTTCTCAACTTTAGATATGTCGAAGAATGGTCTGAAGAAATCATTAAAGCCATCTCCTCCAGGACTAAAGGCATTTGGAAAATATACTCCGAAGTCTTTTTCAACCTTCAATTCCAAAACATCCTCGGCTTGACAGCCGTCAGTAGTTATTACTGTAACTCCGATTCTTGTAGAAACTTCACCTATTAATTTCACTTCAGTACAAGGAGTATTTAAACATTCAACGGCATTTGCTGGTGACCAAATTACCTCTTGAATTTCTGAAGGATCAATATTGATAAATGTAGCTTGAATATTCGTAGAATCTCCCCATTCTAAAGTTACTTCATCATCTACAATAACTTCAGTTACTGGAGGATTCTCTATTTCTATGGTTTCAGTAAGCTCACATCCTAAGTCATCTATTGCGACCAATTCATAAGTACCTGGAGCCAATCCTGTTACAACAGGAGCATTGCTATAAGCAATATCATTCAAGGTGTACTCAAAAGGCTGAGTTCCACCAGTCACAGACAAAACATTTATAAATCCATTTGCTTCATCTGCACATCTTGGATCTTCACTAACCAAGTCAAATGACACCGGTAAATTATCTGGCTCAAATACTGTAACAGTGAGTTGATCTTGACAAGAATTAAAGTTGTCTGTTATCACCACATCATATGTACCAGCGACATCAGTCATGATTGTTGATCCAGTTCCAAGTGATACACCGTTAGCATCGAACCACTCATAATCTAGGTCAGTTCCACCACTAGTACTTGAAGCGGTTAGCTCTAATGCTTGGTAAGAACAATCTAAATAGCCATCGTCTGCCGCAGCCTGAGGGAAAGCGGAATTGTCTGTTACAAGGACAGTATCCATACTTTCACATCCACTGCTTGATTCAATAGCCGTTAATATGTATTCCCCTTGTCCGCCAACTGTGATTGTCGCTTGATTTGAACTTCCGATAATATTTGGTCCTGTCCAGTTATAGCTTACGGTAGAACCAGTATCGATTGAAGTTCCGAATAATTGAATTTCTTCAAATTCACAATCTATAAATCCATCATCACCGGCCAATGCACCAGGGAAAATATATTCATCAATAAGTTGAATGGTATCTCTGTCTTCACATCCAGTAACCGAATTTGTAACAACAAGAATTACTTCACCAGTGAGGTCTGTGTTTTGGTTAGCTTCAAATGTTACTGTACATCCATCACCTACGTAAGTACCATCTAAAAACCATTCGGCCAATTCATCTCCTGGTACGCATCCAGTGTAGGTTAAAACTGCTGTACTGACTACACAATTTAATGTCAATGCATTATCAGGACTGATTGAAGCCACTGGTAAAGATGCTTCAGTTACAGATTGTACAGCAAGATTACTTGCACATCCATTTGAAAGATCATTGATCTCTAAAGTATAATCCCCAGGTACAGTTACAATTGGATTTTCCATATTCATATTGCCTGGCGTTATACCTGGACCTGACCACGTATATATAAGTGTTGTACTTGTAGATGTTGTGCTTCCTGTTAACTGAACCGCAAAATTATTATTACAATCTAGTTCATCATTGGCTCCGACTATAGCATCTGGAGAATCTAAATCTGGAGTTATGATAACTTGGTCAGTAGCAAAGCAACCTGTCAAGGTATTGGTGACTAGCAATTCGTAAGTACCCGCCGCATCAACTGATGGCATTAACGTGGTGCCATTAACTATATTTCCAGGACCAGACCATGAATATTCTATTCCAAGACCAGTATCCGAACCGGCACCGTTAAGATCAATTGAAGTATCTAAACAAGCAAATTCATCGGTGGCTCCAGCTTCAGCAATTGGGTCTGCGGTAAGATCGATAACATTCACAGTTGTTCCATTATCACAGCCATTGTCAATATTTGTTATTAAAACACTATACGCACCAGGCTGATCCACCATTGGACTTTGCATGTTCATATTTCCAGCGTTTATCCCTGGTCCTGACCATTCAAAACTTGGATTCGAGGCATCAGTTGTTGCTGTAATTTGAACATTAGTAGTAAGACAAGTGAAATCTACATCCATTCCTGCAACTGCCGTCGGTGCATTTAAATCAGGATCAATGATAACATCATCAGAAACAGAACAGCCAGTAACGGTATTATTTACTGTTAAGGTGAATGTACCTGAAGTATAAACAGTTGGAGTTAGGGTATTGAAATCATCAATCGTTCCTGGACCTGTCCAAATGTAAATCAAGTCCATTCCGGTGCTAGTACCAATTGTACCGTCTAATTGAATATTAGTATCTGAACAAGATAAAGTGGCAGATACTCCCGCTTCAGCTGTTATAGGAGCAGGTTCTGATACATCAACTTGATCTCCTGAAGAAGTACAACCGTTGTCAGTATTTGTAACCACTAGGAAGTAAGCGCCAGGTTCAGTTACCGTTGGATTTTGAAGGGTAGCGTTAGCTGGAGTAATTCCAGGGCCAGTCCATTCATAGCTAAAGTTAGTTCCGTTAGCACCAGACCCATTCAAGGTTACTGCAGTTGTAATACAAGTCAAATCTTGATCAGATCCTGCGTCTGCTGTCGGGGATCCGGCATCTGGATCAATAGTCACAGTACTTGTCGCGAAACATCCAGTAGTTGTTTCAGTTACAGTCAAAGTAAAATCACCAGCCACATTAATAGTTGGAGTCAATGTATTTCCATCGACAATTGTTCCAGGGCCAGTCCATAAATACGCTAGAGTGGAGCTTACTGTAGTAGTACTACCCGAAAGTTGTAAACTTGGATTCGCACAAGTCAATACATTTGTTGTTCCCGCATCTGCAGTTGGATCTTGTGCTTGAGTTACTACAACTTCAACTCCAGCTGAACTACAACCATTGGTATCATCTGTTACAATCAAAAAGTAACTTCCAGTTTCAGAAACAACAGGGTTTGGATCATTAGAAACAAAGCTATTAGGTCCTGTCCAAGAGAAAGTACTTACTGGAGCAGTACTTGAACCAGAAAGCGCCATCATAGGGTTGTCACATGTTAACAATACGTCTGGTCCAACCATAGCCGTTGGCGCATTTGAATCAGAATTAATGATAACATCGTCAGATGAAGAACATCCTGTCGCAGTATTGGTGACTAAAATAGTGTATGTTCCAGCAGCATCCACAGTTGGATTCAGCGTTGTTTCGTCAGTTATGTTACCCGGTCCAGTCCATAGATAAGATATTGTAAGACCCGTTTCGGATCCAGTTCCATCTAATGTTAGCCCGTTCGTCGAACAAGCATAGGTTCCAGTATTTCCAGCTTCTGAAACTGGGTCTAAAGAATCAAAGACATCTACTGAAACTGGAGAGGATTCACAGCCATTACCTTGATTCGTTACTATTAAGGTATAAGTTCCAGGCAATGAAACCATTGGATTTATCTCATTAATATTTGTTGGAGTAATACCAGGGCCGGCCCATTCATATAGTAGGTTAGTACCATTCATTGCACTTCCTGATAGCGTAACTATTGGGTCGTTACAAGTTATGGTTTGATCACTACCGGCATTTGCTGTTGGTGCTCCACTATCTGGATTTACATCCACAGTGCTCGTAGCACTACAAGTAGTGACCGTATTTGTTACTGTCAAAGTATAAGTTCCTAATGCATCAACTGTTGGAGTTAATGTGTTCCCATCGATAATTGTTGAACCTATTGGACCAGACCATGAATAATCAAACATTCCTCCGGAACTACTATTTCCGGCATCAAGCTGAACGGAAGTAGCAATACAACTAAGTAATGCATCAGCACCAGCATTAGCTGTTGGGAAATCGTTGACCTCAATATTAATAGTTCCACTTTGTGGACAACTATTCGCATCAGTATAAGCATAAGTAAGAATTACTGGGCCAACTCCAGCAATTGCCGGGTCAAATAGGCCAGTTGCAGAAATTCCACTTCCACTCCAAGTTCCTCCTGATGGTAAAGCAGTAAATTGCTCAGTACCAGAATCCAAACAGAATTGTGACCCGTCTCCTTGTATTGAAGGAGGATTATTCACACAGTCATTAGCAGAACATATTCCAGATCCCGGAGCAGAGTCTCCACAAAGATTTCCATTGGAAAGTGCTATGATAAATATCTCAACTTCATCATTCGGACTCAATCCTGTAATTACAGGTGGCATCACATTGGATGGTCCTTGAATGGCACCACTGTTAATGGTCCAAGTATAAGAAAAGTCAGTTGCAGAAGGATGAGAAATGGTAAACCCAACTTGATCCAATCCTGTATTATTTAAATCGCACTGTACTGTAGGCGCTTCTAAAGATTGATCTGCTGTAACATTGAAACAGGCCTCGGCTCCATTTCCACAATCATTGTAAGCCAATACACAAACTTGACCACCTAAGACCCCATTCCAGTTTACAGTAATCGATGTGGTATTTTGGCCTGCGTCAATAGTAGCTCCAGCTGGAACTGTCCAAGTATATCCAGTTGAATTTGTAACAGGATTTATTGAATAATTTGCTGCAGTTTCTGTTTCACAAATCTGATCATCGATGTTATCTATTGTCGGCACACCAGGAACATCTTCAATGGTCAAATCAAAGCACATTTGAGGGCCATCTCCACATGCATTAGAAGGAGTTACACAAACTGGATAGACTCCAGTTGTTAAAGAACCGGCATTAAATCCTACTGTTGATGAATTCAATCCAGTTACCATTGTAACGCCCGCCGGTAAATCCCATGTGTAACCTGTTGCTCCGTTCGCAGTCGCTGAATAACTTAGTCCTGTTGCTCCGGCACATTCTTCAGCATTGTTGAGCTGAGTAGGCATTAATGGAACTAATAAAGGCTCTATTGTAAAACACTCTTGGCCCGCATTACCACAATCATTAAAAGGAGTTACACAAATATCTCCTATAGAAAAAATACCAAGGTCTACAGTTATTTCATTTGTTCCATCTCCAGAAACTATAGTAACATTAGCAGGTACCGTCCATGTGTAACCAGTGGCTCCGTTTGGAACACCAATACTGTAAGTCACTCCATTTGTGTTTTGACAAAGTACATCGGTTCCTGAGATAGGACCCGGATTAGCTGGTACTTGGTTTAATACAACTGGTAGACATGCCGGTGCACTAGATCCACAATCATTATCTGCAGTCACACAAACATCTCCATTTGTTGTACCCCAGCTAACTGTAATTGAAGTAGTTCCTTGACCGTCAGTTATTGTACCATTTGGAACACTCCAAGTATAACCAGTAGCACCCGTAACATCCGCAATGGTATACACGACTCCAGTTTCGTTTTGACAAGCATCGGGACCTGAAGGTAAGGCTGGCGCATTAGGTGGAGTAGCAAAGGTAATAGTAAGACAAGCTGGTAAGCTGGTTCCGCAATCGGATGTTGCAGTTACGCAAATTTCGCCTCCTGTTCCTGTTCCCCAATCAACTGTTACCGAAGTTCCAGATCCTGTTACTGTTCCATTAGTCGCTGTCCAGTTATAACTTGTAGCTCCACTAACCGGATCAATACTGTATCCAACTCCAACCGCATTTTGACATGGAGTCAAAAGTCCAGCTAGACCTGCTGGTGGAGAAGAAGGACCATCAACTGCAACGGCCTGACAAATTTGAGGACCATCTCCACAATTATTTGAAGCCGAAACACAAACATCTCCTGCCATGGCTCCGTTCCAATCAACAGTAACACAGGTCGTTCCATCTCCAGCTGTAATAATTACTCCTGTTGGAAAAGTCCAATTATATGTATCCGCCGAGGCAACATCATCTACGCAATAAATAACACCAGTACTATTTTCACAAACATCTGGATCGAAAGTACTAAATGTTGGAGCTGCTGGAACTGGGTTAACAATGATATCCATACATTCTTGAGCAGCACATCCGGCATCTGAAACAAAGTCATAACAAACATTGAATGTTCCCGCTGCAGAAGGTGTAAAGACCCCGTCGATTGTAACATTATTTCCAGACCATTCTCCTGGATCTCCAGGTTGATCTTGTATCGCTGTGAGTACAACTTCCGGTTCTCCTTGACAAAGAGGACCTACCGGGAATAATACGATATTCGCAGGTGGGTGTACAATAACATCCAGTGATGATTCTCCTGTACATCCGTTAGCATCTTGTAAAGTCACATAATAAGTACCGGTCATAGTTGCCTGTACAAAAGGAATAGACGGAGATGCTCCAGAAGGTAATTCCCAGTTATATATCCAGCCAGGACCACCAATATCTGCAAATGCAGTTAAAACAATTGGAAACTGAGGATCACTTTCACAAATTTCTGTGATGTCAGGATTAGCAACTACGGTAACCACAAGGTTTGGGTTGGCTTCGACTAAAATTTCTGTTTCGCCGGTACAGTTATTTCCATCAGTAACTGTTAATTGATAAGCCGTTGTAAATGTTGGCATTATGGTAGTAGAGATACCAACATCACCAGTACTCCATTCAAAAGTATATGGCGGAATACCACCAGTTGCAGAACCAAACAAAGTTGATTCAGCTCCAGAACAAACTGCTCCAGTTGGATTATTTATTTCGGGCACTACGCTAGGTAAAACAGTAATTACTAAATCGGAAGGAAATCCAAGGCATCCTCCTATGGTTCGGGGTATTATGGTGTATGTAACCTGCTGAGGTGAATTTGTAGTGTTTTCAAGAATAGTAGATAAAACATTTCCACATCCACCACTACATGGCGATGCTCCATTTACACCAGCAGGTGCAGATACAGTCCATGTGTATGATATATCTCCAGGATTTGGTGCTGGTTGAATGAAGTCATCCAAAAATATATCCAATTGTTGATCTGAACATGCCGTCAAGGGTAATGGAAGCATAGTTGGAGGTTCACAACAGTTTAAGGAATAGTTCGCAAACCATGGAACGTCCAATTGACATCCTGTTTGAACCCATCCTCCAGTTTCTCCGTCTCCGAAAGTTCTTATTTGGATCCCACAATTAATATTGTCAGGAGAGTCATCGCATTCGGGGTACATCTTGGTTGTAAGTGTTACACAAAATGTAAAAGGCTGTTGATTTCCACATCCCATTGGAACTCCCCAAGAACAATTTGGATCTATGTTTTGATCCCCTGGTGCGCACCAAGCCGGTACTGGGTTAGGAGCTACTCCAGTGACAAACCAACCGGCTCCTACTGGATCACCAAAGCCAAACGGTCCTCCAGCAACATCGTTATAAGTAACAACTCCATCGTCGTACCAATTCCAGGTTGCTCCACCAGGAAGAGTAACGTTAACAGGGGAACCATCAGGATTGAAAGATATATCATCCCAACAATCTCCAAATTCTGGAACCAAACCATGTAACCATTGACAATTGTTACTCGCGGAAGAATAATTTACTGTTATACAAATTTCAACCTCTTCACCTGCTTGGAATGGTCCGGAAGGAGGAGAGCCCATACTCGTATTTACAACATCAAATGAAGTAGCGGCATTACAGTTTGTTCCACCAGTTGGAACTGAAGTAAGACATAAGTTAAAATCTCCATCTTGTCCTCCTACAGATCCTACAGCTATATAGTAGGTGAGCGCAGCACTTACATCAACTTGAATTAAGTTTGCAGAACCACCTGTACCTTGAGTACAATCAATTGGCGCAAATCCACCGGCGCAATCCCCTTGGAATACAGCTATTTGTGGTAAATCAAATTGAGGACTATTTAAATCAATATTTACAAAATCGGTATTTCCATCAGGCGTAAAAGTGTACCAGACAGTAGGTACAGCACTGAAATCAAAACAACCAGCACCGCCAGTTGCATCTGGAGCAGTTCCTGTGTTACATCCGGTCAAACAATTATTCTGACCAGCAGGAGCAGAAATATCTGCTGCATTTGGACAATCATCAATAGCAGCACATGCTGGTGGAGGACCTGTTTCTGTCAAACATAAATCAAAAATCCCAGCGTCCGCGTCAGCAGTACTGACTACAACAAAATAGGTTGCGCCAGGAGTTAATCCACTAGCTGTAAACATTCCACCAGGACCACAGTATTGATCAGCAATTGTAAATCCACTCGTACAATCTGTGGCAAATGAACCTACCATCACACTCATATCTCCAGTAACTGTCTGACCACCAATCACTACATCTAAGGCATTACTGCCTGGACCAATAGTAGCTGAATACCAAACTGAAACTTCCCCTTGACCTGGGCAATTAGGATTTGACCAATCTCCAGTCGCATTTATGGTTGTACCTGTGGCACACGAACCATCTACAGGTGCGGTTTCAGGAGAACAAGGATCATCATTTGGCGGTGCTGGCGGATCAACGGGATTATCTAAACAAATATTAAATGGACCTTCAACTCCTAAAGATGAGGTGACAATAATATAATATGTGGCCCCAACCATTAATACGTTGTTTCCAGTAATCGCTATGTTTCCACAGTCAATTTGCTGAGCGGATGCGAAATCACAAGGTGCGCCTACAAACTGAGCGAGTGTAATTTCACCCGAGCCACCTAATCCGGTCATAGAAATATCATAATCTGAGCCTTGCGCTTCAAAACTGTACCAAACGTTTGGTGCAGCGTTTCCCCCAGCGACGCAATTACCATTACCTACATCTGATGTGGTAAGTGGATCGATAAAGCCATCAACACACCCATCTACAGGTATAGTGGCGGCATTATTACAGTCGTCGTTAGCAGGTTGTGCAAAAATAGGTGTTGTAGAAAATAGACCTAAGAAAAAAAGTATCGCAAACACGCGAAACTTTGGGAAAGACATAGGTCTTTCCAGAGTAATCCTTTCTCTCATTTTGTTCGTAGCGTTTAGTTCTATAAATTCAGTTAAGACACTATGAATGTGGTGAGCTTCATTCAGTTATGCCTGGTTAGTGTAATGTCCTGAGTCAAATATAAGGGTTTTTACTGGCAATTGTCTGAAATTCAAAATGATAATTTGATTACGCCTAAATAAGTCATATTACAATTGGCATTATACATCTAAACCAATTTTTTATAAATTCACCATTAAGATAAAACACACATCACGATGAAAGTTTTGGTACAAAATATTTTTATGCTACTGGTAGCCAGCATGTTGATTCAATGTTCTGCCAACCCCGTTACTGGGAAGAAAGATTTCATGTTAATGTCAGAAAAGCGCGAAGTAGCTATTGGAAAACAATCTGATCCGGGCATTTTGCAAGCATATGGGCTTTATAATGACGCAAAATTGCAGCAGTTTATAAACCAAAAAGGTGAGCAAATGGCTAAAATTAGCCATCGTCCAGGATTGGAATATGAATTTAAAGTTGTGGATTCACCTGTAGTGAATGCTTTCGCAGTTCCAGGAGGTTTTGTCTACTTCACGCGTGGGATTATGGCTCATTTCAACAATGAAGCTGAATTTGCAGGTGTTTTGGGGCATGAGATAGGCCACATCACTGCAAGACATAGTGCAAAACAGTACAGTAAATCCGTAGTTGCACAAGTAGGTTTGGTCCTAGGAATGGTGTTCTCAAGTGAATTTAGAAAATATTCTGATCTAGCTCAACAAGGAGTGAGCCTTCTGTTTTTAAAATTTGGAAGAGATGCGGAGAGTCAATCAGATAAGCTCGGGGTAAGTTATTCAACTAAGATCGGCTATGATGCTCATGAAATGGGTGGCTTTTTTAAAACTATTAAGAGATTGAGGTCAAAGTCAGGAGCTGAAATTCCTACATTTTTATCAACTCATCCAGATCCTGTTGATAGATTCAATAAAGTAAATGCCATGGCTGATCAAGCGCAGTCTGGACAGTCACCGGCTAAGTTTAAAGTCAATCGCGACTCTTATCTGAACATGATTGATGGATTATTATATGGAGATGATCCAAAGCAGGGATATGTCGAGAATGATATTTTTTATCATCCGGTTTTGAAATTTTCTTTTGATCTTCCTAGGGGATGGAATACCACTAATTCCCCAGCCCAATTCCAAGCGGTTGAGCAATCGCAAAGAGCCATGCTTGTCCTTACACTTTCTGGTCAACAAACCTTAGATGCAGCAAGACAAGAAGTTACTGAGAAATTCCAAATTCAAATTACGAACAGTCAAAGAGTTCAAGTGAACGGCCTTCCTGCAATGGCACTTTTAGGTCAAAGTGAACAAGTACGAACTGAGATTTATTTGATTCAATATGGAGGTAATATTTATGTTTTAACGGGAGTTTCCAAGATTGAAGATTTTAATACTTTTAGATATACTTTTTCCAGCTCTATGAAAAGTTTTAAGAGACTTACTGATAGTAATAAGCTGAATAAAAAACCTGAGGTCTTGAAAATTGTTACAGCTACCAAACAAGGATCGTTTGTAAATACTATGAAGCAATTTAAAGTAGCTTCAAATCGTATGGAAGAACATGCCATTTTAAATGGAATGGAAATGAATCAAACAGTTAAAAAAGGAATGAAATTAAAGACAGTAGTATTGTCAAAATAATTCCCTTAGAACGTATAAAAAAGAAGGCTTAAGGTTAAACCTAAAGCCCTCTTTTTTATTAGGAAAAAATGATATGAATAATTATTAAACTAAGCAGTAATAGTCTTCCGAAAATAGTCATTTTACCGCCACTAGAAACGAATGATTGTATTGGGTTCTTAACATCTTTTTTAAATGATGCAGTAATAACAATTGCAAAAAATATTGAAGCAATGACAAGCCCAGCCCGAACGAAATAATTTATATCTGGAAATGAAAATTTAATGGCAAGGTTTAACGGTATAGAAAGTAAACATCCTAGTAGTATCATTCGCTCATTTCTTACAATAATAAATGCCGCAGATAGAATTATTATAACAATTCCACAATTAATAAAATAGCGCAGCTCGTTTAAAGTATGCGTGAATGAGGAATACGGGTTATTAAATTTTAAGTACAATAAAATAATACCCATTCCAATTCCGGTAAACAATGAAAATAAAATCGTCTTTTTTCCAACGGCTACAACTTCTTGATCAGAAGCAGAAGGTTTTAGGTATGTCTTATAAATGTCAATTGAAAAAAGGGTTGCGAGTGAATTAAAAGTTGAGTCTACTGTAGACATTAAGGAGGCAAACAAAGCACAAAGGATAATACCTCTTAGCCCCACAGGAATATAGTTTGTAACAATATATGGGAAGGATTGATCAGGATCTGAAAGCCCATTGCTGCCTAGCAATCCCGCTAATGCAATCCCCGGGATGATAATCAAGATTGCCATGAAGTATTTGATTACTCCTCCAGCTAACAATCCTTTCTGAGCTTCTCTTAAACTTTTTGCGGCTAAAGATCGCTGTATTACCGTTTGATTTGCACACCAATAGTTTATATTTAAGAAAAACAATCCAAACAACATTGTCCACGGCAATTTTTCATGGGTACTTGGCAGATGAAGATGCATAAGCTCAGGAGTTTTTTCATAGAGCGCGCTCCAACCTCCATTTTTTACCATAACAATCCAAAGGACTGCACAGGCACCAAACATTAATATTGAGAATTGAATGACGTCTGTTTTTACCACTGCATTTAATCCTCCTAAATAGGTGTAAATCGCCGAAAAAATTCCCAGAAAAATTATGATTATAGAAACTCGCGTGAACGCATCATCAGAAATGAATAGTAGGTAATCTTTAAATACCAAATCAGCGGCATAAGCACCCCAGAATAAGGCCGCTCCCAGTCCAATTGTAGCGAATAAAATAAGATTCGCAGAGGAGTAAATAAGCGCGACTTTGGGACCAATTTTATTAGATATAAATTGAGTAATTGTGATGACTTTATCCTTTAAATACATAGGTACAAAAACAAATGCTGCAAGCAATAATCCTTGTACGGCATTGATTTCTAAATTCGCCTGGGCCAAACCATACAAATAGGCTGATCCCATCATGCCTAGTAACTGATATCCTTGAATATTTGTCGCAATGGTAGACACCGCTATTGAGTACCAACTTAGGTTTCGAGAACTCAAGTAATATTCTTCAACTGTAGCATCTTTTCCTACTCTGGCTTGAATGGCCATTGTAAAAATTATAACAAAGTAAAAAACTACGATTAAAGCATCAACTCCCATGGATAGCTGTATTTAGAATTTGTCTGCGAAAAATTTATTCTTCAATTTTATTTTCTTTTTCCACCTCCTAAAGGAGTATTTGGAATTCCTTTGGGTTGTCGTCCAAGCTCGTAGGGCAATGAACAAGTTGATATATAAGGCAATACATATTTGGCAAAATATTCGCATTCTTCTTTATGCGGATAACCTGAAAAAATAAAAGAACGAATCCCAATGTCCATATACCTTCGAATCTTAGTCAATACTTGTTCTGGATTTCCGACAATTGCCGCACCACAGCCAGAGCGTGCTGCTCCAATTCCTGTCCACAGTTGATCTTCAATAAAACCGTCCTTGTCCGATTTTTCTCTCATTTCAGTTTGTCTAGAAACACCATAAGACTTTGCATCCTGCGCACGATTTCGAATATCTGCTCCTAAATTAAAGTCCAATTTACTCATCAACTTTCTGGAGGCTTCAATTGCTTCGGCTTCAGTTTCTCTGACAATCACATGAACCCTGAGTCCAAAGTCAACTGTTCGATGATGTTTTGCAGCTTGATTACTCATGTTTTGCATCAATTCTGCAATTTTTTCTTCCGTTTCAGGCCACATTAAATAAACGTCACAATGTTCTGCACACAAAGCCACTCCGGCGGGAGAATAACCGCCAAAATATAGTAGCGGGCCACCATTTTGTTGATAAGGTTTTACGGGTTGGGTATCTAGATCGAAATTGTAAAATTCTCCTTGGAAATTAATGCGATCTTGATTCCATGCTTGCTTTAAAATCTGAATGACTTCTCTTGACCTTTGGTACCTTGCTTCAGAAGAAAGTTTTTCGCCTGGAAGATCTGAACTAATTATGTTAACGGTAAGCTTTCCCTTCAAAATGTGATCAATAGTAGCCAGCGTTCTGGCCAGCATTGGAGGATGAACTTCGCCGCATCGCACAGCTGCTAACAGATTTATATTTTTTACTAATGGAGAAAGTGCAGCTACAAATGGTAAAGTATCTTGGCCGACTTGATAACTTGAAGGGCATAATACATTTCGATAACCTAATTGATCGGCTTTCAAAACAATATTTGAAGCATTTTCCCAACTACTTTTGAATCTATCCTCCATATGACCGAGGTATTCAAAATCACCATTGCAAATTGGTGCAAACCATGAGATTTCAGCCGCGTTTAAAGCTCGAGACTTTACATTAATATTTTCGTACTTATTCTTCATTTATCTAAAGCTTGGTATATTCGCTCAAATTGAAATTATATGTACAAGAATATACTTTTCGTCGCAGTCCTCCTAATATCTTCCGTGAATTGTAGACCTTCAATTGCTCAACTTACAGTTGGGAAAATATTTGGGGAGCATATGATTTTGCAAAGAGAAGTTCCGTTGAGAATTTGGGGAACAAGTTCTCCAAATGATATTGTGATTTTCGAACTCAATAAAAAATCGAAAACTACAAAAACGGATGGTGATGGTAATTGGATAATTGAAATCGATCCACAGCCCGCGGGGGGGCCTCATGAACTGACCCTTTCTAGCGCAAGAAATAAAATTGGCTGGAAAGATATTTACTTTGGTGATGTTTACTTGTGTTCCGGGCAATCGAATATGGAATGGCCATTAGAGCTTACCGAAAACGCTGAACAAGAAATATCACAAGTGAATAATCCATTAATTAGGGAATGTAAAATACCGAGAACATCTTCTGATGTATTGGCTAAAGATTTGGAATCAGCGAGTTGGATAAAAGCTGGCCCCAAAACAGTTGGAAAGTTTACTGCTGTTGGCTATTACTTTGCGAAGGAGATCTCGAAAAGTGAAGGTGTTCCAATCGGTTTGATTAATAGTTCTTGGGGAGGTTCGAGAATTGAACCTTGGATGAGCGCCACTTCATTAGGAGCAATAAACTCTGAAGCAATTTTGACAGAGATTAGAGAAAAAGAGGCGCAAGATAAAATGGCTTTAAAACGTGATCTTTTGACAAAATTTGGAGCCTTTAAATCTGTAGACAAGCCATTAACAGAAAAATCAGTGAATTGGGAAAAGGAAAATATTGAATTAGCAAATTGGCAGCCGATTAAGATCAATTCAAATTGGGAATCTGAAGGCTACGAAAAACTGGATGGCGTTGTCTGGTATCGCAATACCTTTTTGCTAACTAAAAAACAAGTAAAAGAAAATTTTGAACTTTCATTGGGTGCTATTGATGATTCCGATGAAACCTTCATAAATGGTGTACGCGTTGGAGGAATGAAAAATTCCTACAATGTCAAAAGGAAATATCAAGTTGAAAAATCAATTCTAAAAGTTGGTAGAAATGTTATCGCTGTTCGCGTTGAGGATACAGGAGGAGGAGGTGGTATAAACGAAGTAGGCGTAGATTTAGGTTTGAAATCTTCTTCTCATTTTATTCCCTTAAAAGAAAATTGGTTGATAAAATTAGAGGCGCACTATGCATTTGGAAATTATAATGAAAATCAAGTACCAACCGTTTTGTACAATAAAATGATTTATCCAATTAGGAATTATGCGATGAAAGGAGTGCTATGGTACCAAGGTGAATCTAATGCAGATCAAGATAGAGCAACTTATGGGAATTTATTCAAAGGATTGATTAACGATTGGCGAACGCTTTGGAAAAATGACTCGTTGCCTTTTTTATATGTGCAATTAGCCGCATTTCTGGAAGCCCCGGCTGAGCCAGAATACAGCTCTTGGCCAGCCATCCGAATGGCTCAAACTGATGCTTTGGAACTCGAGAATACAGGAATGGCAACAGCATTGGATATTGGTGATGCAATGGATATTCATCCGCGAAATAAGAAGACTGTTGGAGAAAGATTAGCGTTACTAGCTCAGCACAAAATTTACAAAAAGGATGTGATTTCTAGAGGACCTAATCCCATTCGAATTCGAAATGTTGCTAACGAATTAATTATTGAATATAAAGATAGTGAAGGATTGTACTTCAAAGACAATAATTTAAGCGAGCGTCAATTTTCTGTGGCTGGATCAAATGGAAAATTTTACTGGGCAACTCCAAGATTATCAAAAGGTCATGTTGTTTTGACTTGTTCCGAAGTGAGCAATCCTGTCGAAGTGCGATATGCTTGGGCAAATAATCCTGATCAAGCGAGCTTATACAACGCTGCCGGATTGCCCGCAGAATCATTTACAATGCATGTGAAATAATGAAATTTACAAAGATCTTTTTTGGCTTACTGTTGCTGCCGATAATAGTTTATATTTTGGGACCTAAGGCAAAGTTTGATCCTGTTAACGGATATATTCCTAAGTTGTCAATATCCTTAGAAGAGGTAAAGGACTATTTAGATGGAAAGGAAAGCTTGATCAAAGATTTAAGACCAGGAAACGGTTATCAGTTAGATTTTTTTGATGGCATAGAAAAAACGGAGTATGTCTTACTATACCTGCATGGTTTTTCTGCTAGCCCAGTTGAAGGAGCTCCCTTGCATAATGATTTTGCCAAGCGCTATGGAATGAATTTCTACGCTCCGTTATTGGCCGATCATGGTCGAAATACCAAGGAATCTTTTTTTGATTTAGAACCCCAAGATTTGGTAGCCGACGCAGCTGAAGCATTGGCTATTGCAAAATTGCTTGGAGAAAAAATAATTGTAATGAGCTGCTCAACAGGTAGTACTTTAAGTACTTATCTAGAAGCCAAAAACGAAGGATTTATTGATGCTCAAATTATGTATTCGCCGAACTTCGAAATAGCAGATAGTCGTTCCAAGCTGTTAACCAAACCTTGGGGATTACAAATAGCTAGAATGGTCATGGGATCTGATTATAGAAGCTTTGAGCTCAATGAAAAGGCAATGCCGTATTGGACTACGGAATATAGAATCGAAGGAGCTATCACTTTGAGATCTTTGATAGATCAAACCATGACGCCGGACATTTGGGCAAAAGTAAAAGCTCCTTATTTGCTAGCTTATTACTTTGAAAATGAAGAACTGCATGATGAAGTAATTTCAATAGATGCGATAAAGGAATTTAATGATTTGACGAATACTTCTGATGAATTAAAATTGGTAAAACCAATGGCCAGCCCCAAAGCACATGTCATCAATTCTGATCTTCAATCTTCTGGATTTGAAGAAGTAAAAAATGAGACTTATAAATTTGCAGAAGATTATCTTAAGCTTGTTCCGATTCAGGAATTGACTTTGGAGAAGGTTGATTAAATTTAAATACAATCCAGGACAATAGAATGCAAGTCGCACCTACAAGAATTGGAAGTGATACCGATATGGCAGTTAGAACACCTGCAATTAGAGGTGGAATGATTTGACCCATTGAGTTCATAGATTGATTAATTCCAAGTATTTCTCCTTGTTGTTCTGGCTTGGCTTGTTTACTTACGATTGTGGTTAAGTTGGGAGAAGTAATTCCTTGACTTAAAGCGATCATTGGATTGATTACATAAAACCACCACGATTGTTCTGGAATCAAAAGAAGAAATATAACCAAGGAAAGTGCAATCAGACTAAAGCTTAAGATTTTTTCGGGAGCAATTTTATCGGAAAGCTTTCTGACGACCACTGCTTGCGTAAAAACCAACCAAATACCTATCCACCCATAAAGGAATCCTATATCCGATTCTTGATATTCAAATTTTTCTATGAGCAAAACTGAAAAGAATTGTGTGAAAAAAGAAAATCCAATTGATAGCAAAAGCACTACCATAAAGATGTTTCTTAAATTTTTTATTTTGAAAGACTTTACAAAGTTATTAATTCCTCTAGTGAAGGTGATCGGAGTGTTGGTTTTTACTTTTAACGTTTCTGGAAAGAAAAATAATATTGATATTAAGTTAATTGCTGTAAGCATTGCTGTGAAGAAAAATGGTGTTGAATGACTAAACCAAGCCACCTTTGAGGAATCAGCCAGTAGTCCGCCTATTGCTGGTCCAAAAATAAACCCTAGTCCAAATGCCGCACCGACCAGTCCAAAATTTTTGGTCCTGTCTTTTCCTTCGCTAACATCTGCGATTGCAGATTGCACAATGCTAATGTTTCCGCCCATAAATCCAGGAATCATCCGAGCCAAAAATAGTAGGCCTAATGACTTGATACTTAACGCGACTGCAAATAGTAAATATCCAAACAAAGCTCCGGTCATTGATATAATCAATATAGGTTTTCGTCCATATCGATCTGACAATGCCCCTAAAATTGGTGCACCAAAAAATTGCATGGCCGGAAACGCAGCGATCATCAATCCATAATAAACGCCTTTCATTTCTTCTCCTACATCAGATCCCAAAAAAGAGGAATCTGCCGCAAAAAATATTGATGGTAAAACTGGGAATATTACACTGAGCCCGAGCATATCAATAAAAACCGTTAGGAAAATAGTGACAAGTGGGGACCTTTTTTCCTTATCAACTTTCTGGCTATCGGGCATGCGGAATAATTATTCTGACCGTTCTGTAATCCAATGCTCTAAGAAAATATAAACCTGCGGATAAATTGGAAATATCTAACTGCTCTCCTGAAAACAAGGATTCAGAAAATTGGAGGTTACCTAGTGCATCATAAATTTGAAAATTGGTTTTCCCATTGAATTCTCCGGATATATAGATCTTGTGTTGAGCTGGATTTGGCCACACATTTAGTTCCCGTAAATTCTGACTGAAATTTTTGGTTGAAACTACACAATTGTTTGGCAAAGGATCTAATTCAATAGGACCAATTGGTGTTAAATCTTTATTTTCAAATCCCGGGAAATCCAAATCGTATCTTCGAATTTTGAAAGTGGAATTGGCGGAAGTTGTAGTTCCTTGAGCAACAGCATCATCAGCGGATAACGGTACTATGTAGTGCCAAACGCGCTCTAAGTTGCTGGTGTCTATTTCAGAAAACTCACCAATACCTCCGACACAAATTAATGCATTTCCATTGGGTAAAAGTTCGGAACCAGAAATGTTTGTATTGAAAAATGTGTTCCCATCAAATTGATTTATAGTCAACGAAGGTTCCAATGGACCGAACGGCAGCGAATCATTTATTTCATAGGTATTGTCAGGTAGGATCGGGAGTTTAACCAAATCTACTTGGGAGAAGTCTGGACCCGGTCGGCCTGTTCCATTATTATATACACTAAAGCCCCATTCTTGCTCATCGCCAATTTTAATCCAAGTAGCATCATGCTGCAAGTAGAATTGTTGATCACCGTTTTCTCCTCGATTATAAGTTCTTGGATTTCCCCATCGATATAGTAAATCGCCGCCCTTTCCAGAATTACCACCCATGTTGGTAGCAGCTTCTTCGGTTGTAGTAGAATGATCTATTATCCATACTTCGGAAAAGTGTCTACTGCTCAATATAATTTGATCTAGATCTTCATTATAATCTATTCCATTGAAATGAACCCAATCTTGATTGCCTCCAAGAGGAAAGGAGCCTCCGCCATTAAAGTTTAAATTCATTTTTTCCGGATGCTCACTAACAATTCCGTAATTAATTAGTGAACTATCAAATTCTTGAACAAGATGATCTGCAAGATGCCAAGACCAAACTTCCTCTGCTTCAGTATTCGAGATTGGTTTTAGTTCAACAATTTTTTCTAACCACAACTCGTCATCTGTCAACATAGGATCTCGGCCCATAAGAATAACTTCTTTTTTAGTAAAAGCCTCCCAAACAATTGCCAATATATTTCCATTTGGAAGCACAGCTACATCATGGTGGGATTGAAAATTATCCCCTGAAATATCATAACGCCAAGTTAAGTTTCCATCCCAATCATATTTACTTACTCTTCCTGCATTTCCACCCGCATTAAAATTTGAAGTAATTCTTTCTGTTCTCAATAGACTTCCGTCGTCCATCAAGTATGCCATAAGCCCTGGCCTTACGTCCAAGTCCCATTTATTTACGTATTCGCCACAATTATCTAGCAGATAAACATCTGTTCCTAGCACCGGACTGAATAGGGTGTAGCCGGGATGACTATTAGATCCGTTTTTGAACAATCCAATGGTTTGTTGAGTATAAGCGAAGAAAGCAAAGAATAGTAATACTAAACTGAATTCTATTTTAAGCATCTAGAAATATTTGTTCGTTTTTGTTCTCCTTAATTACAATCTGAATAATTCATATTGATCGATTCCATTCAACCGAATGTAGCAGAATTTCAAGCTGTAAAAAGGTTCTTGGACAATTTAACATTTGATCAAAGAACCAATGTGTAAGCTGAAAATTAGATGGTTATCGGAATATTCGTCGCTTCAAAGAAACGAAGGAATGTTGATAAAGACCCTCTTGTAGCCGTCAAAAGAAAAGGTATTGGAATGCTTAAAAGATTTCAATCATTTTGAGGTAGGGTAAAGACACTTATTGGCAAACAATCAAAACGGTGCTTTTGACAGACAATCAGGTAGTTAGATGAATTGAGGACTTAATGGATCAAATAATTAACCAAAAGATTGTACAAGAACAAGGAACCCCTTATATTTGCCCCGCGTTAGAAATAACGTCAGATTTTTAAAGAAAATCTGAAGTCAAAAAGCGAAAGTAGCTCAGCTGGTAGAGCACGACCTTGCCAAGGTCGGGGTCGCGGGTTCGAATCCCGTCTTTCGCTCTAAAAGCCTGTATTTACAGGCTTTTTTATATTCGATGTATGTGAAAACATCGTTTAATACAATGCCCGAGTGGTGGAATTGGTAGACACGCCGGACTTAAAATCCTGTGCTCTTCGGGGCGTGCGGGTTCAAGTCCCGCCTCGGGTACAAAAGCCTGGTAATCTTTATTGATTATCAGGCTTTTTTCATTCTTAGAAGTTGAAAAGTTGGACCAGATTCAATCTTAATCAATTTGCTTTGATTACTTACTCCCTCCGATTGCAAGCTTTTCTAGCAAAGCCAAAGTGATATTTTTGATTTGTGTTAAATTTTCCGAAATTAGATGTTGAAGTATTGTTAAACTGACTAATGAGAAACGTAATGGAAGAAGATTCAACAAACAAGGACTATGTGGTTCAAATGGCCATGAAAGAAATCGAATTAAATATTGTAAATCGTTTCAATTGGAGAAACAAATCTAACTTCTCACTTTTCATTAGTCCGTTTGTGTTGCTTGGTGCATATCTCGTTTCGCAAAAAGAGAATTTTAAAATTCCTGATTTATCAGGAGATTTGGGGCTGGTTATTGCTATTTTGGTAATCTATATTTTGATTGGATTTTCTTGTGCAGGAGTTGAAGACGGTTTAATGAAAAGAAATAATTTGCTGCGTAAATTTATTAGTAAAAGAACAAACTGGGTATCTGGCGGATCCAATGTGACTAATGAAGACAATGGAGCTGACCAAAGTAATTTTGCTTTAGATGAAATTTTGACTAAGGATAGAAGTTTCTTATTTGCGTCTTATTTTGCCGTCTACTTTTTATTAATAGTAGAATTCTGTTTAATATGTTGGTTACTTTTTAATATTACCACCAAAGGATAAATTACCGATCCTTCTTAAAACTAATTTGCTTCTAGCGGTCAATAATAGGGATTAAGCTAAAAGAATAATCATAAGCTTTGACCGGCAAGGTATATTTGTCATGAACAAGCCGTCCCCATGAGGTATCACCCCCTAACCCCATTTGCTTATAGTCTATATTCCAAGTGATAAAATTCCCAGTGCTGAGTTCCGCTCCATGCTTTGAGGTTACTGGTACCAATCCAGAGGCAGATTCCGCTCCTTTTTTTCCAGCAACAAAGTCAAGTGATTCCATTTCCAGCGGCCAAGCACTCATAGACAAAGCCTTTGAATTTGTTTTTACCTTAATACCAACTCCATTTTTATTGGTAAGCGACATCCATCTTACATCGGTTTTATTTCCAGTTTCTTGCGGACGAGAATAACGATGGAGCTGATCCCAGACTTTTCCTTTCCATTGAGCAATTTGTCCGGATGATTTCCGATCCCAGTACGTTTCGTGTGGACCTCGTCCATACCATTTCATAAATTTAAATTCTTCTGGCATTAATAGTTGCATTCCAACTCTTGGCACCTTGGGCAAATCCTTTTTGGTAGGCTGGAAAGAATAGTTCAAGGTTATTATTCCCGATGGAAAAACGGTGTAGGCTACAACTACTTTTGCTCCAATTTCTTCTGGTAATTTATGCGTAACCTCAAATTGAATATTGTCGCCACTTTTTTCAAAGGGCTCTGAAATAGTAGACGATATTTCTTTGCCGACATCTTTCCAAATTGCTGCCCATTTATGCATTCCATTGCCAAGGTCATTGTCAGTAGGAGGCCTCCAAAAATTTGGAATAGGAGAACCATATAGTAATGGAGTATTTTTATAAATATAAGATTGAATAGCTCCAGTTTGTGCATCAAGCGAGATTGTAAATTCATCGCCGCTAATAGTAATATTATATTCGTTAGCTGCTATTTCTAAACCTGGAAACCGATTAGTTGGTGTATTAGTAATACCTGGAGAAAAAGGTAGCCTGAATTGTTCCCAGGCGATTTCATGGGCCAGCGGAAGTAGCGTATTTTTTTGATTGGTTACTGCGTTTATTTTTATAAAATATTCTTTTCCATTTTTTTGTTGGATATCTTTTTTGTTGATTGAAAAAACTTGTTTCATTTGAGGCGGTAATGAAATTGTACCTACTGTGCCTTGAGATACGACTATTCCATTTTCTAGCAAGGACCAATTAATATTAACATGATCAAGACTTCTGAAGTAATATTTATTAATTATTTCAAATTCTAACTGATCTAAATTGACCGCTTTAAATTTAATCGGCGCATAGACCTTTTTCACTTCGTTCAAATGTGGATGAGGCTCTCGAAACGGATCTACTAAGCCATTGTTTAAGAAATTTCCGTCGGTTGGTAAGTCTGGATGATAATCATGACCATAGGCCAAATATTTGACACCTTTATCATTGGTGTATTCTAAAGATTGATCAACCCAATCCCAAATGAATCCTCCTTGAAGGCTCGGATATTTTTCGATGACATTCCAATAATCTTGCAAATTTCCAACGCTGTTTCCCATGGCGTGGCAATATTCTATCATGATAGCGGGACGATCAGGATTTGACTTGGCGTAGTTTTCTAACTTTTCTATAGGGGGATACATTGGACAGAATATATCAGTGTACTTTTCTTTTTTAGCTGGCTCATATTGAACTGGCCGAGTAGCATCGTTGTCCTTTAGCCATTGATAGGTGGTTTCAAAAATTTTCCCATGGCCTGCTTCGTTGCCAAGGGACCACCCAATAATCGAAGGGTGGTTTTTATCCCGATGAAACATTCTTTGGGTTCGATCCAAATGCGCCGGCAACCAACTCATTTCATTTCCTATCTGAGTATCTTCCGAGTTGGCCAGCGGATGACTTTCAATATTGGCCTCATCGATGACATATAAGCCATATTTGTCACAGAGGTCATACCAATGCGGATGATTAGGGTAGTGCGCCGTTCTTACCGCATTAATATTGTGCAGTTTCATTAGCTGCATGTCCTTCAGCATGGTGGCCTTACTGATCACATGTCCAGTATGCGGATGAGTTTCATGGCGGTCAACTCCTCGGATATTAATAGCTTGATCATTGACCAATAGTTGCCCATCTTTTATTTCTACAATTCTAAATCCTATTTTCTTAGAAACAACTTCGATGATTTTATTTTGTTGATCCTTTTTAGTAACGATGATGGTATAAAGATTCGGTTCTTCTGCAGACCATTTGTTAACCTTATATTTAGAAATCAGATTTGGAATAATAAAATTAACCTTTGCTGGGCTTGTGTTGATATTAATTGTTTTACTTTCTTCTATAACCAATTCATGGGTGTCATTAAAAATCTGGATATCTAATTGCTCTGTAAATTGAAGCGCTTTGTCATAATTATTTATTGAAAAATCAATGTTCAATTGCCAATCATTTGGATCAGCTGACATTCGCGTAGTTCGTGCGAACATATCCCAAATGTGTGTTTTTGGTGTGGCATATAAATAGACTTCTCGCTCAATGCCTGAAAGCCGAAGCATATCTTGGCTTTCAATATAACTGGCATCACTCCAACGATAAATTTGAAATGCAATAAGGTTTTTTCCTGGTTTTAAGAATGGTGTTATGTTGAATTCAGCAGGAGTTTTGGAGCCTTGAGAAAAGCCAACTTCTTGACCATTTACCCAAAGATAAAGCGCACTTTTAACGGCCCCAAAATGCAAGAATATTTCTCGACCATTCCAATCCTCAGGAATGTCAATAGTTTTTCGGTAAGAGCCTACAGGGTTGTAATTTTTTGGTGTATTAGGATAAGTTGTATTGAATGGATATTTTTCATCCAAGTAAATAGGATAGTCTAAGCCATGAACTTCCCAGTTAGCTGGCACAGGAAAATATCCCCAGTCGTCATCAACGTAATTTTCTTGGTGAAAATTTTCTGGCTTGTTATTGGGATTTTTTACCCAATTAAATTTCCAAAGTCCATTTAGCGATTTGAACCATTTCGAATTTTCTTTTTGATTCAGAAAAGCTTCTGCAGCGTTATTAAATGGAAAAAGCAAAGGATGAGGAGCTTCTTTATTAATCGCAAAAACTTCCTGGTTCTGATGATGCGCTTGACTAAAAGTATCGCTGAATTCAAAAACTAATATTGCAAGTATGAAAAGATATCTCATGGAAATTTAATTATGCCTTTATCCAAAATTAATCTACTTAAAATATTCAAAAGATAGCTAAAATTATTGATCTGTCATCAACATTATTAGATGTGCAGCAGACCAGCTAAAATGATTTGATTCAAGACCTTCCCCGGTTAGCGGATGATAATTCTCTCTTATAGGCAAGTCACTGTCTTTCAATCCCTCTAAATTATTGATCAATTGATTGGTGTATTCCATGGCCTCTTTTTCATAGTTGTAATTTCGCAATCCTTGAATGGCAAAATATGCTTGATCCAACCAAACTGGTCCACGCCAATAGCCATTTTTAGGAGTGAACTTGGGATGATCAGCAGCAAGTGTGGGGAATGGCACATGAGTCGCAAATTTGGCAGGATCAAGCAAGGTGGATTTCATCGCTTGAGCTTGTTCCTTTGAGGCAAGGTTCGCCCAAAGCGGAATCCATCCTTCCGATCCATAAATTTCGATATGATTGTTGGATTCTAGACTGAAATCAAAAAACCACTTTTTTTCTTCACTATAAAACCGCTCAATTATCATTGGTTGAAGTTTGCTGGCTTCCGCTAAGTAGTCTTTTGCCTTTTCCTGCATGCCTAAAACTCCAGTAATTTTAGCTAAGTATTTTTTTTCCGCATATAAATAGCTATTTAAATCTACACTTTCGCAGTTCATGGAACCACCTTTTTTTCCATTGTCAATCATTTTAATATCATCAAACCTGACAGCGTTGTCCATGCCACTTTCCCATTTTGCTGCTTTAAGACTGTTGTCCGTTGAACCATATTCGCAAAGTCCATTGCTATTGATGTCTCTATATTCATACCACCAATTGTGGTATTGTTCAATCTTAGGAAACATTTCTTTTAAGAATTCTTTATCCTTCGATCGCTGATAAACTTCCCAGACGGCCCAAGCTGATAAGGGTGGTTTGGTATCCCTCCAATTATTTTCTTCAATTACATTATCTCTATAGACGCAATCTGCAATCATGCCCATTTCATCTTGGAAATGATACATAGTTCTAATTTGTTCTTGTGCTAAATCTGTGTCATACTTTGCTATTGCAACTGCATGTTTCCAACTATCCCAAGACCAAAACCCATTAAACCATTCATAATTGTAACTTGGAAATAATCCATCGTGCTTTAGTGCGCCCGCAGCACTTTTCCAATTGTTATTTAAAGTTAGCAAACATTTAACAACAACTTGTCGGTGGCTGTTGCTGTTAAATTCCGGTCTTAAGTTTTCAAAAATCTTGGAAATTTTCTGATCCCATCGATGATTATTTGCTTTAATTTGATTTTCTGAATTTTTATAAAAATTTGAAAGAATTGGAAGCTCAGAGATGCGCTCTTCTTCGGAAAAACAGAATGTATGTGAAAGGTAGGATTGAAAGGTGTCATTCGGTTTGAAAAAAGGATTGTAAATTTCAAGCGAGTATTCTTCGGGAGTTATTCTGTATTGATGTTCCGACTTCTTGTCAGTAGAGACCCATCCAACATTTTCATTGCCTTCAAACTCAATCTTCACACCCTTTTCGTGGGATCCAAAAGAAGCAGTAGTGAATAAATTTTCAGAGCTCCAGCGCACCGCTAAATTCAGTTCAGTAGTTCCCAAGTTTATCATTTCAACCTGAGTTATAGCTGTTCTGTTACTTGCAAAAACTAATTCAACTTTTACCTTGATGTTTGGTTTATTTAATTTAAAAATTTGCCTAAGTTTATTTGGGTAAGAATTACTTTCAATTATTTCCGCGTTTTTTAAATCTAAAACAATGTTTTTTTCAAGATCGCGTAATTCAAATTTTGATAGACACTTACTTAACCAAATGCCATTATCCTGAGTCATGATATAAGGGCCAACAAAACTTCCTCGATAGTTCGTATTATCTTTCGCTGGCAAAGAGTAGCCATGCCAAGCACCTAGATCTGAAAAAATAAAAACGGATCGATCTGTTGAGGAGTCCGGAATTCCATGCAAGTTTAATATGTTGCTAAAATCTGAAGTAACCTGTAACGTTTTCTCAATATCAACGCCGAAAGATCTGTTCCCGCATCCGGTAATTGAAATGGCTAAAAGAAGGACTATTCCAGCAAGAAGGAAGCGATGGTTTAGAAACTGCATTCTACAGACTTGTTTAACTTTTTGTGTTCGACTGCTAAAGTTAAATAAGTTAAAGTGGAACCATGAATTATTGGGTGGCTAATTTAAATTTATCGCAACAGGATTGGAATACTTAATGATGTTGTCTGACTGGAAAAATTTACACATTGCAACCAACCAACTTGATGGTGAGCAGGATAGCAACCTTGAATGGATTTATTTGATGATAATCTTTTTTGCCTTTCTAAGATATCGTCCGATCATTCCTCTCGCCTTTGAATTGTTTCTTAAGTCATTAATGAATTGAGTATGCAATTTTTCATCTATTTCGCCATTCTCAAACATGTTCCAAATTTCATCATAAATTTGGTCTTCAGTTAAAGTGAATTTATCCTCGTTCATCAACATCTTTAATGCATATTGACCATGTCCTTTCATAGCATTACCCACAATGTTTGAATAAACTTTGTGATCTTTGACTTCTAAATCTTGAACTGCATTTATTATTACGTCCCTTGGGATAGTTATCATTAATTTTGACCTTGTTTGGCGGTAATATCTGTATTTTTATCCAATTGATAAAAACAATTTTAGTGTTATAGTATTTAAAAATATATAAGGAAATTGTTATGGAATAAATTGGGTATTTTTGTTCAATGATAGCCATTTTTTGTAAAGAATGACTGGTAATAAATAATCAATATGAAAAACTTAGATCGTCGTAATTTTATTAAAAAATCTTCCCTTTCTGCAGCCGGAATTGTATCGGGTACTTTATTATCAAACGCAATTGATTTGTCTGAGGTAACTCCATCCGAGGGAGAATATATGGGCGATTTTTCAGCACCAAAAATTCCTATCGTCCGTGCGGCATTTATAGGTGTTGGTAATCGAGGTGGAGATCATTTAAAGTTTTTTGCGACGCTTGATGGAACAGAAGTTGTAGCGGTTAGCGATTTGTATGAGGACAACGTAAATAAGTGGATAGATGTAGCAAAAGAAATAGGAAAAGGGGATAGGCACAAAAAAATTAAAGGGTTTTACGGAGGTGAAAACAAGTGGAAGAAAATGCTGAAGAAGGTAAAGCCAGATGTGGTCTTTATTGCCACCAATTGGATCAATCATGCGCCAATGGCTATAGCTGCCATGGAGGCCGGTGCACATGCTTTTGTTGAAGTTCCTATTGCAACTACTGTTGAAGAAATGTGGGACATCGTAAATACCTCTGAGAAAACACAGCGCCATTGTATGATGATGGAAAATGTGAATTACAGCCGGGATGAAATGATGTTTTTAAACATGTGTCGCAAAGGTGTGATTGGAGACTTATTGCATGCGGAAGCCGCTTATATTCATGAATTGAGATGGCAGATGAAAGAAGAAGAACGTGGCACCGGTTCTTGGAGAACTGGACACTATGCACGACGGAATGGAAATTTATATCCTACTCATGGCCTAGGGCCAGTTGCGCAATATATGAATCTTGGGCGGCGAGATGATACCTTTAAAAGCATCGTTTCCTTTTCTACTCCTGCAATGGGGCGTCAAGATTATGCGCAAAAGAATTATGCCGCTGATCATAAATGGAATGACCTTGATTTTAAGGGTGGAGATTTGAATACAAGCATTGTTAAAACCAACTTGGGGCGAACCATTATGATCCAATGGGATGAAACCAGTCCCAGACCATATTCAAGATTGAATTTGATTCAAGGAACAAAAGGATGTTTAGCTGGATTTCCAACGAGAGTGGCCTTGGAAGGTGGCGTAGAAGGAATAACAAAAGACCATCATCGATGGGTGCAAGGAGAGGATCTGGAAGTCTTGTATCAAAAATATGATCATCCATTATATTCTAGATTAAATCAAGCAGCCAAGGGAAGTGGCCATGGGGGAATGGATGGAATTATGGTATATCGAATTGTTGAATGTTTGCAGAAAGGATGGCCGCTCGATCAAAATGTTTACGAAGGATGTTTTTGGTCTGCAGTGGCACCGTTGAGTGAACAGTCCGTAAAAGAAGGTGGAGCTCCTCAGGAATTTCCAGATTTCACAAGAGGTAATTGGAGCACAACTCAGCCACTCGGAATAATTAATTAATATAAAGGTAAATTTAGTTTTGTGGAGATGACATTGGAGCATTGCGTAGATTTGTTTAATAATAAGTTTGGAGTCCCAGCAGTGCAATTATCCGTTCCCGGTCGTGCGAATATTATAGGTGAGCATACGGATTATAACCAAGGTTTCGTGTTGCCATTCGCAATTGATAAATACATCTTTTTTGCTGCAAGTAAATCTGATGAAATTTCATCGCAAATCTATTCTTTGAATTTGGATCAATCGGTTTCAATCGATCCAGACAAGCGTTATGAAGGATTTGCTAAGTTCATGGCAGGTTGTTTAAAAGTGTTAGGAGAAAACATTGAAGGTGATCAATCTGTGAATGTTGTCTTTGGGGGTAACCTTCCAATTGGCGCTGGTATTTCTTCTTCATCAGCTTTGTGTTGTGGGTTCCTAGAAGTCCTTTCCAGATTATTTGAATTAAATTTGTCTGCTGAAGAAATATTGAAATTGGCAATTTCTGTGGAGCGAGGAGCTGGAGTAGAAGGCGGTATCATGGATCAGTTTACCATCATCAATGCTAAAGAGAATCGTGCGATCTTGTTAGACTGTTTGGATGATTCAATTAAGTATGTTCCATTTGATTTAAAGGAATATTCCTTTGTTATATTTGATACAAAGGTAGCTCATAATCTTGCGGATACTGCCTATAATGATAGAGTGAAAACTTGTCGTTCTGCTTTGCAAAGAATTCAAGCTGTTGAGAAATCTGTTGCGAATTTTCGAGCTATAAAAAGGAATCACCTACAGTTGTTGGAAGGTAAAGAAAGAGAGAGAATTGAGCATGTTGTAAATGAAAACGAAAGGGTATTGGTCGCCGTTGATTTATTAGAATCCGGAGATGTGCAATCACTTGGTAAATTGATTAATCAATCGCATGCTAGCCTGAGAGATTTATACGAAGTTAGTTGTAATGAGTTAGATTTTATCGCAGCGTTTCTGCAAGGTAAAGCATCAGTAGCAGGAGCTAGAATGATGGGCGGCGGATTTGGTGGTTCTGTAATTGCACTGATGCGTAAGGATAACTTAGAATCAATTGCGAAAGAATTAGCCCTTAAATACAAAGCTGCATTTAATATTCAGCTAAGATATTTCCGGGTTAATCCTTCCGATGGCATAATCGAACGCCGATAAATAGTGGTAATTGAATCTTCTTAGAAAGAAAACCTGATTTAGCTTCCCAAGCCAAATATATTGCGCCCAAGTTTTCCTTCTTGTCGTAATTTTCTATAGGTTTCTTCCATAGCTTCTCGTACAATTTGCTTTTCAATGTCGATGGCCACTTGAGTTTTGTGTCTACCAACTTCGTTATCAAATTTCACCTTATTATTTACTTCGTTGCTAAGTAAACTTGTCTTTAAATGATGATTCATCACAAAAGTATGTTCATGTTTATCTAAAGAATAATCGTAAGGCGATCGACTGGAGATTAATTTAACAAAGATGGGCGTTGTTTCAATCGCTATGAAAAGCAACATAATAAATATATTGGCGAGCATGATGGCTTCACTCTTTTTGGATAGCCTATCCAAGGCTTCTAGCCGAGCTGCAAATCCTGTCAATTCTACGCGTTTCATTTCAGTCAGCTCGGTATTCATCTTATCATTCATGGCGAGTAAAGCAGCTTCTTTATTTTCCAATTGCGGCAAAATGATCGCTTGTAATTCAGTCAATTCATTTTGAGCTTTTAGTGCATCAGCCTTTTTCGCTCTATAAATCGGGCCCATATTTCTTTTCTGGGATCCTCCAGTGCCATCGGCTTCTGCAATAGCCAAAGCATCCAATTCATCCCTCTTTTTTTCTTGAACACTCAACTCATTTTTCAAGCTAGCAATTTCTGCTTTTTGAGTATTAATTGTGGTTTCAAATCTAGATTTCAATAATGCTTCTTGATCAATCAGATCTTCTTGTTGCATCAATGTCAACTCGGCTTGAATCTCAGAGTCAAAGATTTTTAACTCCATTGGCTTAGCAATAACGATTGCGATAATGGCTGCCAAGGCTATTCTAGGTAGAGCACCAAAGAAATTCCTAAATATATTCTGTTTCATCTTTAATGTAGAAACAATATATCTGTCCAAATTAAAGATCATCGCGCCCCACAATAATCCTATTAAAATTGAAAGGAATGCAAAATTGAAAACAGTGTAGCATGCATAGCCACCAGCAATAGCTGCAAATATTCCAGTAAAGAAAATCGTTGCACCAATACCCACATGCTTGTTAATTTCAGTAGGTGTTTTCTTTAATATAGTTTGGTTAGAGCCAGAACAGAATAGGAAGAACTCTTGCAGATTATTCATTGCATTCAGATTTGGTAAGGTTATCAATAATTTGAAAGTACTACAACTGTTTGTCTGAGGATATTATTATCGATGAACGGAATTGATTAATCTACGACGATGTTAATGTTCGCTGATTTTAACATTTGAGCATCGTAATTGGATCTTGCTTAATAGAAATTTAGAGTCTCTTCGGATGAGACTAGGATGGATGATTTTTGAATTTAAGCCAGCCAACCTTGCTGGGCCGCATTCTTACTGTAGAAGTATAAAAAGCCCGCCATGAAAATCACCATGATTGACATCATCACAGAGCCGGGACCATAAACATCTACTGCCTGAGTGAACAACATGGTATATCCCATGTGAATGAGCACCGCTACAAAACCAACCAATAGTACGGTCACTGCCCATTTTTTCCTCAAAATCAAACCGATACATCCCAAAGCTCCAGAAATCACCGCAAGTCCATACATATACGGTAGCCAGCTAGGCATAAATTTGCGCAACATCTGCTGATCAGCTGGCAAAGCCGAAATCAT
>CALFWO010000035.1 GCA_937928045.1 uncultured Saprospiraceae bacterium
CAAATATCAAGTGAACTGTCAACCAACTTGTTGTATGGCTACCCTTCCTAACTTTTGACATCGCTTTTTTTATACAAAGATAGAAATGAAATTTATCGCTCTGAAAGAGCGAGGATTTAAACCTATATTGAGACCATTAAAACTTTTCGACGCAATCGGCGAAATCGTAGGAAAACCAAACTTAGCCAAACTTCTAATTGAAAAATTAAACCAAACGCCTTCCTGTGTTTATAGGAAATTGAAATTAGAACGCTTGTTATCTATTGATGAAGTCATTCTACTTGCTAAGGGATTTCAACATTTCACTTGACCAACTTATTGCAGATTAAACCTTAATTAAAATTGAATCAAACTGTTCCAGCCTTTTGAATCTTTAATTAATTCTAAACTTACAAAATGAAAAATTTTTACTTAATCTTATTTTTAATTTATTCCTTTACTATTCAGTCACAAAGTCTGGTCATATTTGAAGAAGACAATGGCCTGGCTTGGATTGTCGATTTTGCTACAAAAAGCAATATTGAATTTGCTAAAAACAGCGGAATTGAAGGCGACGTAAATAGTGTTTCTTTAGATGAAGAAAACGCCAAAATTTATATTTCTACAATTGAGTCTTTTGGTTCAGGTGAAAACGCCATTTACGAATTTGACTATTCCGGAAATCAGCTCAGTAAAATAAATACACCAGGAGACATTAAGCTCTATAACATGGTCTATGACAGTCAAGCGGAAAAGTTTTATTTCCTAAATAGTGAATTTCTTTCTCAACGAATTTATTCACTTAGTAAAGATGGAATTACTTTAGAAACACTTGTGGAATCAACTTTCATTGAAGATATTGTTCTAGACAATGTAAATAACAATCTATATGTAGCTCAAAACAGCAATATCCTAAAAGTGGATCTTGCTCAAGGAACTCAGGAAGATTTACTTTCAAACGCTTATTCGCAAGAGTTGATCGATATTGAATTTGATCCAATCTCAAATGACATTTATGTTGTATCAGACCGAGATGGTTCTGCAAATATTCCAGCCAAAATTAAAAGACTTCCATCAGGTGCTAATCAGCTTGAGCAAGTTCTAGATATTGGCAGTTCTCGCCCTTCTTCATTTACCTTTAATTCTAAGGACACTTTGATTACCTGGACCGATTTTTTAACAACAGAGATTAAAGCCATAGATACAAATGGAGAAAATCAACAAATAATTTTTGAACCTTCAATTTTTGACTTTTCTTCTTTTGAAATATTTTCACTAGACGGATCGGTATTCATTGAAAGTTTTGTAGACGGAACATCTTCCGTAAACTATAAAAGCTATGAAGAATTTGATATATCTGTAACACCGAATCCAAGCAATGGTAGTTTCCAATTATTAAGCAATCAAAGTTTGATTAACCCAATTGTCAACATATACAATCAAATCGGCGAATTGATCAAAAGTCAATATTCAATTGAAGGAAATATCGATCTTCCTGTAGGTCATTATTTTGTGCAAATTATTGACGAAAAACAAAAATTATATTCCATTAAAAAAGTGGATGTAATTCGATAGTTAGCTTTGTATTAGTTAAAAAACCTTGCTTGGTGGGCAAGCAAGGTTTTTTAACTATCACTTTTTTCCAACCCCTTCATTATAACCCCACAAGCCACTCTAATCTCCTCCTCAGAAATCACCAACGGAGGCGCTAATCTCAAACTTCGATCATTAAACAAAAACCAGTCAATCACGACTCCTTTTTCTAAACAATATTTTATCACCGCTTGGACACGTTCAAAACTTTCTAATTCAACAGCCATCATCAGTCCCGCATTTCTTACATCTAATATTGAAGAATGTACCAACAAGGTTTTTATCAAATTTGCTTTTCGTTCTACTTGGCTAATTAAATCTGTTGATGTTAATTCTTGCAAAGTAGCCAGCGCTGCAGCACAACTTACGGGGTGTCCGCCAAAGGTGGTAATGTGCCCTAGGATCGGATCTTCAGATAAAGTTTGCATGATTTTATGATCGCTGATGAATGCTCCGATCGGCATACCGCCCCCAAGTCCTTTAGCCAATAATAATATATCAGGAACAACATCGTACTGCTCAAATGCGAAGAGGGTTCCGGTCCGTCCCATCCCAGCTTGTATTTCATCAAAGATTAATAACGCGCCAACTTCAGTACATCTGGCTCTTAAGTTTTTCAAGAAAATCGGATTGGGCTTTCTAACGCCCCACTCTCCTTGCACGGTTTCAACAATCACCGCCGCAGTATCCTCATCTATTTTCCTCAAACAATATTCACAATTAAAATCTATGTGATGAACATTTGGCAAAAGTGGTCTAAATGGCGCAGTCCAAGTTGGGTCAGACATCAGACTTACTGATCCTTGTGTACTGCCATGGTATGCATTCTTACACGCAATAAATTTCCCTCTTCCAGTAAATCGCTTTGCCAATTTCATGGCGCCTTCCGTCGCCTCAGTTCCAGAATTCACAAAGTAAGTGCTGTTCAATGTATCAGGTAAATGCTTAGCTAAAAGCGTGGCCAGTTCAATTTGTGGCCCAAGTAAATATTCTCCATAGACCATGGTATGCATATAGGTCGCAGCTTGTTTTTGCACTGCTTCTACCACCCGAGGATGACAATGCCCCAGTGCACTCACTCCGATCCCGGAAATCATGTCAATATGTTTTTTCCCATTGCGATCTATTAGGTATACTCCTTCCGCTTTGACGATGTCCAACATCAATGGAAATGGGCTGGTCTGCGCCATGTGCTTTAAGAAATTCGCTCTAATCTGACTCATGGAATAAAAGTAGGATTAATAAGTTGAAGTTGGTTGAAAAGTGATTTCCGCAAAGATTCAAGTTACAGACTGCTTGCCAATTGAAGTCCTGTGAGCGGCAAACAGGTTGAAATTTGCAAAAAAAATTTAAATTTAGAAGAAGTCAATTTTTATTATGAACACAAACTTCAACTAATTTCAACGAGCAACTGACGTTTACAGTCAGTACGCTTTCAACCAATTTCAACTATCCTAACAAGACCATCTCCTAAAAATACTCGACCAACGCACTAGACATTCGGAACCAAGCGCCATATATTGCAGTTATTACTAGTATGAATCCATTCAAGAAATATAAAGGCGACTATTCGGAAAGCAAACTATGGGAGAAATTCACCCGATTTGCTAAAACTGCAGGTACTAAGGTGGTTTATACCGCCCTGCTCTTGTTCTACGCCTACAAAAGAAAAGAAACACCCACTTGGGCTAAAAATATTGTTTTAGGAACATTGGGTTATCTGATTTCACCGATTGATGCGATTCCGGATCTCAGCCCGATTATTGGCTATACGGATGATATTGGAGTCCTTACCTTCGGATTGGTTACCATTTCTGCTTATGTGAATAAAGAAGTTAAAGAGAATGCTCGGGAGAAATTAACTAAGTGGTTTGGAAAGGTGAAAGAAGATGATTTAGAGGAGGTAGAAAAGCATATTTAGTATTCTCACGATTACATTTACAAAGTTGAAATTGGTTGAAATTTGCCGGGAAATTCAATTTCATAACAGGCCCAATGTTCATTATGAACACAAACTTCAACTAATTTCAACGAGCTTCTGACGTTTACAGTCAGTACTCTTTCAACCAATTTCAACCTCCAAACTAAAATTCCTATTTAAATATCACCAGTCAAAAAAAAGGGACATCGGCTTTGAAACCAACATCCCTTTCAAAAAATGACTTATAGTCTTATTATTCTTCAACACCCTCAACTAAGAGCGCGATATCATTCTTCAGTACTTCGATAAATCCTTTCTCGATAGCGAAAGACATCTTCTCTCCTCCTCCTTTTACAATCTCCACATCTCCTTTAACCAATGCAGAAACAATAGCAGCGTGATTATTCAACACTTGAAATTGTCCACCAGCTCCAGGAACTTTCACAGAAGTAATTTCTCCTTCGAAAATCGACTTATCAGGACTTAAAACAGAAATTTTCATAACTTATATTTTTAAGCTTCCGCTAACATTTTCTTACCAGCTTCGATAACTTCCTCGATGCCTCCTTTCAAGTTGAAGGCTGCTTCTGGATATTCATCAACTTCACCATCCATGATCATGTTGAAACCTTTGATCGTATCTTCGATCGGTACCAACACTCCCTTAAGACCAGTAAACTGCTCTGCTACGTGGAATGGTTGAGATAAGAAACGTTGTACTTTTCTTGCTCTTCCTACAACTAATTTATCTTCTTCAGACAATTCTTCCATACCTAAGATGGCGATAATATCTTGAAGTTCGTTGTAACGTTGTAAGATTTGCATTACGTTCTGAGCAGTGTTGTAGTGCTCGTCTCCAATAATCTGCGGATCCATAATTCTAGAAGTAGAATCCAAAGGATCCACTGCAGGATAGATACCTAGAGATGCAATCTTTCTTGACAATACTGTCGTGGCATCCAAGTGAGCAAATGTAGTCGCCGGTGCTGGATCCGTTAAATCATCCGCAGGTACATATACTGCTTGTACAGATGTAATCGAACCTCTCTTTGTAGAAGTAATACGCTCTTGCATCACCCCCATCTCAGAAGCTAGCGTTGGTTGGTATCCTACCGCTGAAGGCATACGACCTAGAAGGGCAGACACCTCAGAACCAGCTTGTGTAAATCGGAAGATATTATCGATAAAGAAAAGAATATCTTTTCCTCCGTTTGGATCTGAAAGATCTCCATCACGGTAGTATTCTGCCATTGTCAATCCTGACAATGCCACTCTTGCACGTGCCCCAGGAGGCTCATTCATTTGTCCGAATACGAAAGTCGCTTTTGAAGTCTCTAAATCTTTCTTGCTTACTTTGCTCAAATCCCATCCACCTTCTTCCATCGTGTGCATGAAATCTTCACCGTAGTTGATGATACCTGCTTCTAACATCTCACGAAGCAAATCATTTCCTTCTCTCGTTCGCTCTCCTACTCCTGCAAATACAGAGATACCATCGTATCCCTTTGCAATATTATTAATTAGCTCCTGAATCAAAACGGTTTTTCCTACACCCGCTCCTCCAAAGAGTCCAATCTTTCCTCCTTTCAAATATGGCTCGATCAAATCGATTACCTTGATACCAGTGTACAATACCTCTTTTTCCACTGAAAGATCCTCAAAACGAGGTGGCTTACGGTGAATAGGATAAGCATCGGCACCTTTAGGTACATCTCCAAGACCATCGATAGCCTCTCCAACTACATTGAAAAGACGTCCTTTGATCGCATTACCAACAGGCATTGAGATATTCAATCCAGTGTCGATAACCTCAGCTCCTCTAGTCAATCCATCCGTAGAATCCATCGCGATTGCACGAATTGAATCCTCTCCAAGGTGTCTTTGACATTCTAGTACCAATGGACCTTGACCTTCTCTTTTAATTTCAAGAGCGCTTAAGATTTCTGGTAATTTAGAATCTGGACCGGAGAAACTTACATCTACAACGGGTCCAATTACTTGCTTTACGCGACCAATATTTGCCATGAAAATATTTTTTATTTAATGCTGCTTTCAAAAACGGTGCAAAGATACTCGTTTCATTACTCAGAACCAAGGATTTATCGAACGGAAAGCGGGTTTTTTAAGCCGCCAAAGGGTCTTTTTCTCTCAAAGCAATTCACCTTATAATCTTTGCATATTATTGCACTTTGCAAATGAAAATTATTCGCTGTGCCAAGGATCTCTATTGTAATGCCCGTTTTCAATGCTGAGCCATTCCTCCAGGACTGTCTCAACTCGATTTTGGAGCAATCTTTCAAAGATTGGGAATTGCTGGTGATAGATGATGGCTCTAGCGACAATAGCCTTTCATTGCTCCGAGAATATGCACGACTGGACAAGCGGATAAAGCCTATTGCCCAAGAAAAATCTGGTATCATTCCAGCATTGCAAATCGGCATCGCTCAGGCCACTGGCGAATTGATCTGCCGCATGGATGCAGATGATCGAATGCCAGAACACAAGCTCCTTTGGATGGAACAAGCGCTTCACGAAAAAGGAAAGGGATATCTGGCGACCGGCAAGGTCACCTATTTTTCAGAACAGCCCTTGGGCAATGGATATCTACAGTATGCAAATTGGTTGAACAACTTGGTAGACCATCAAGATCAATTCCAAAACATTTATCGAGAATGTGTCATTCCTTCCTGCGCTTGGATGTTGCACCGCGAAGACTTTGATCTATGTGGAGGATTTAATAGCGATCAATACCCAGAGGATTACGATCTCTGTTTTCGATTTTATAAACACAATTTCAAAATCCTGAACTTAGATAAAGTTATGCACTTTTGGAGAGATCATCCTGGGCGCAGTTCAAGAAATGACCCCAACTATTTGGACAACCAATTCATAAATATAAAGCTCCAATATTTCATTGATATTGAACTAAAAAAAGGAGATAAAATAACTTTATGGGGTGCGGGAAAAAAAGGAAAAGTATTGGCGCAAATTTTAATCGAAAAAGAAATTGACTTCGATTGGCTTACGAACAATGAGCGCAAAGTGGGGGTAGCTATTTATGGAAAAACATTGAAGGTGATCGATCTTAGTTCTACATCTATTTTGCAACAGAAAATCATCTTAGCCATTGCCGGACCAGATGATCAAAAACAAATCGAGCATCAACTCGAAACTCTTGGTCTAGTTCACGGAAAATCTTTTTTCTTTTTTGCATAAAAAAGTTCCACACCAAACTTGATGTGAAACTTTTTAACGATCTTTATTAAACAATTACTGAACAATCAGCTTCCAAGTCTTTTGAGATTTATCCCCAAATAAAGTGACATAATACATTCCTGAAACATCGAGGTTTTGCAAAGCAATTTGATCTCCTGTCATTACGTTTCCTGTGTAGATAATTGAACCGCGCTGATTCGTTATCCAGAACTCATACTCCGCTGTATTTAGCTCTCCAACAACACTTACAAAATCATTTTTTGAACTTGGGTTTTGAAACTGCAATTCTACTCCAAAATCTTCAACATCATTGATATCAGATGTTATACTAATATCAGAGTAGAAATATTCTGCATCTGATGAAACATCAAACTCCTGTGTATCTGAATTGTAAAATGCAAATCTATTTGTCGCGATTTTGTTATCAGCATTGAACGTTCTTGTTATTTTAAAATTTGGTTGAAAACCTGTGCTTGCTCTGTGAGAGGTAAATTCCAAATATTGATATTGATCATTATGATTATACGAAGCGGAATCTCTCACAACATAATCGCCATAAGCGTCAAAACCTCTTATAAATCGATATCCAAAGCCGTCTTGTCCATCAACATTAAATTTGTAGTCAAATTCGCTGATTAAGTCATAGTCATCCGTCGTAGCGTTGTATTCATAGTTTTTTAAATACAAGAATGCAAAATAATCACCGACGTATTGGCGATCGGTAAAAAATGTTGGAATAAAAGTACTTGTAGCTTGATCATAATTGTAGACATAAGTGGCAACATTGTTTCCGTTATCTTCTATTTCTTCTTTACTTAAGATGAAGTACTCTTGATTGATTTCATCCCAGTCATAATAAGTTGTGACCCATGAATTTGGTCCAATATTCAAACGCAATTGTCTGTAATCATTTTCCCAGGCATTGTTTGCATCAGACCAAACTTGCCCGACCACACTTGAAATCAAATCCTGATTATCTGTTTCATAAGTGGTAATGTCTTTTCCATAATCCGTTAATGGAATTCCCTCATCTTCTGTCCTCCTAGTTAATGTTTCCATAGTGTTTCCATTATACGCTCGAGTGATAACCTCTTCAATAAAAAGATTTCCAGAATTGCCAAGTTCAAAATTCTTTCTTTCTATTTCTTTGCCTTTGTCCAATTCATATTCGAATTCAGATTCGTAAGTAGTGATACCAGTCCCATCCTTGCCAACTATTTTAGTCAAAACATTTATTTCACCAGTAGTTGAAATTGTACTTTGCGGAACAAAGACTTCTTTCTCCGAATCCATTGTTAAATTTTGCGACCAGATATTGATTGTCAAAAGGGACAAAATAGCGATGAGTAGATTTTTTTTCATTGTTAATCATTTTTGAATTTGTTTAATTTTTCAATCACCTTTTTGGTTTAAAGGGACTGCTAATATTTCAGTATTACCACACCAATTACAATGCCACAAATATAGCCTAACCACCTTATTTTCAGTTAGTTAAACCTATTTCAGTTGTAAGGTTATTAGGCCCAGTTATAATAAATATTAACCTTTTAAAACATGATCTACCACAGAATAGGTAGTTACATCTCCGCCTTAGTTTTATCTTTGCTCCAAGTTATCACCTCATAGTAAGTTTATGCTTCCTCAAAAATTACCCTGGGAAAAAATAAAACGCATTTGCTTGCTCGGTACAGATCGTGCAAATCTTCCAAAAGAAATCAGCAGTTTGTTCCAAAGTCTTGGAATTGATTTGGATCAGAATGAAGACCAAATAACTTTGGCTGGAATCACTAAGCTTGCATTGGCTTACCGAACTGGAAGAAAATATCCACAAGAAACGATCAACAAAACTTCAGCATTATTAAACGGAACAACTAGCCATCCGCCAAGAGAAGTTGCTCAAATGCTAAGTCCAATTCTGAAAGGAAACTACAGCGAAATGTTGTCAGAATATTTGGCTTGCCTTCAAATTAGAAATTGGTCCTTTCCACCAGATCAACTTCCAGATTTTTTAAACGAATGCTTAGAGCAGCCAGAACTCTGGGCCAAAGTAACAGATCATATTGGACCGGAGGCGCATTGGTTGATTGGTATGAATAAAGATTGGAGTAGATTGAAGTCCACTCCTAAGGAAAAAAACTGGCGTTCAAAATTTCCATCAGACAAGCTAAAGTACTATCGATATATTAGAGCAATTGACTCCCATTCCGCCAATGAACTTTTGAAAGAACATTGGAACGAATTTTCTAGTGAGCTAAAAGCTTCATTCTTAAATATAATTGCAGAAGCTCCAACAGCATTGGACTTTGAACTCATTCAACAATTAAAACTTGGAAAAGGGAAGAAAGTAGCCATCGCTATTTTTAAAATACAACGACAAAATTTAGAATCTAACATTTGTAAAGTGGCTTTGGATTTTCTTCAGGAAAATATTTCAATAAAGAAGCAAATTAAAATAAAACTGCCGGGGTTGGATGTAGCTGCAGACATGAACTTAATCAGTCATCATCCTGAATTTACTGGAGGACTGAAAGCAAATTACCTGGCTCAAATATTATCGGCCATTCCATTGCAAGCATTCGAAGAATATTTCAAAAAAACACCAACTGAAATCATCAGGCTAGTAGACAAAGATGAATGGTCTTTTCAATTCTACGAAGCGATAATTGCCAGATGCATTGAAGAAAAAAATCAAGATTGGTCACAATCAATGTTTTTACACTATTTAGAGACTGCCGAACTTATTCCTTGGCAAGAGACGAAGATAAATGACATCTATAAAATCCTTTCAGAAGATAGCTTTATTGAATTGGTAAATACTTGTGTTGCTAAGGGACCGAAGATAGTTGACAAGGAAAGTCCGTTTATAGATCTGATGATCAATTACCCACGAGAATGGCCAAACGAAACGACTTTTTCCTTTTTCAAGTTGATCAAAAAATGGATTCAAAAAAATCCTCGATTTTGGGAAGGTTGGTACATCTGGCAAGTATTGAGAAAAGCAGCTTTTCGAATCGATCCAATGCAATTGGGTGTTATGCAAAAAGCATTTCAGGCAGACGAAACTTGGGCTTTGGCCGAAGAAGAGATTAATAAATTTTTAGAAGTGTTATCTTTCCGTTATCGATTGTACAAACCATATCCATGAGTAAATCTTCCGCCCAAAATGTCATCCGCCAACACGCAGAACAAGCCTATGCGCAAGAGATCAAAGCCTTGATTAAACAGGACAAATTAACGCGCCCTACAAATTGGCAAATGAGTCCTCAAGCTGTGGTCCAGTATATAATGGGTGGCAAACTGAAAGACGGAACCATAATAGAGCCCAAGTATTTTGGAAATCAAAGATTGATAGAAATCGCAGTCGCTACATTGGTAACAGACCGAGCGCTTTTACTTGTAGGAATACCAGGAACTGCAAAGACTTGGGTAGCGGAACATTTGGCCGCCGCGATTTGTGGGGATTCAACATTGCTCGTTCAAGGTACTGCAGGAATGACCGAAGAAAGCATTCGATATGGTTGGAACTATGCCAAATTATTGGCTGAAGGACCAACGGAAAGCGCATTAGTCGGGAGCCCAATGTTTCACGCCATGAAAACTGGCAAGATTGCTCGAATCGAAGAGTTGACCAGAATTCCGAGTGAAGTCCAAGACAATTTAATAACCTTATTGTCTGAGAAAACAATGCCGGTAGGGGAACTGAATTCAGAGATACAGGCGCTTCAAGGTTTCAATTTAATTGCCACGGCAAATGATCGCGACAGAGGAGTCAATGAGTTGTCTTCAGCGCTTCGTCGAAGATTCAATACTGTGGTCATGCCATTGCCAAAGAATTTAGAAGAAGAAGTAAAAATTGTTTCTGCGCGTGTGAATTCATCGATTGGATCAGCGGATGAATTGACTTCAAAAAATGGACTTAAAGAAATACAACGTTTGGTAACCATTTTTAGAGAGTTAAGAAACGGAGCAACTGAAGATGGCTTGGCCAAGTTGTCCATGCCAACAAGTACGCTCAGCACGGCAGAAGCTATTTCTGTGGTTAATAATGGTCTTGCTCTGGCTACGCATTTTGGCAATGGAAAATTAACTGTGCAAGATCTTGCAGGAGGAATTACCGGTGCGATTGTTAAAGATCCAGTACAAGACAAAGCAGTCTGGCGAGAGTACTTAGAAACGGTGGCAAAGGAGCGGAAGGATTGGAAGGATTTGTATAAAGCTTGTAAGGAGATTTTGTAATAGATTGGTCTGTTTGGTTGAATGATAGCCAAATGCATATTGCTTGATAGCTTGGTGTTATACGATGGATGAGCTTGGCGCCAATGCACCTAGTGTTGAACAGTTGTTATTAATTTTAAAATTGAAATGATGGGTCTCGGACCCAATGGGTAGTAATTCAGTAGAGACTGTTTTTATTTACAATTAACCTTTTCAAATAATTTTGAATTTGTTGAAATTTGTGTTCACTTTAAAAAATCTATTGACAAATTTCAACCAACTTCAACGAAAAAGAGGACCGACTTTTTTCTTTCAACTAACTTCAACAATAAAACAATCAACTTAAAAAAAAATTCATGAATATAAATGTCTACGGCATACGGCACCATGGTCCTGGTTCAGCAAAAGCTGTACTTGCTGCCTTGCGTGATAATCCGCCAGACATTTTATTGGTAGAAGGACCGAATGAAGCGGAGCCACTTTTGCCATTTATTCTTGATCCAGATTTGAAACCTCCGGTTGCGGCGCTTGTTTACAATGCAAAAGACTTACAGCAGGCACATTATCTTCCTTTTGCCAGTTTCTCGCCAGAGTTTGTAGCCATCAAATGGGCGTTGAAAAAAGACATTCCAATCAAGCTAATTGATCTTCCCATTTCTAAGCAATTGGGTCTGGAAGAAGCAGAGAAAAAGAAGAAAGACTTGATCGTCTTTGGAGAAAAGCACGGAACGGAATCAGACGAGATGAGTGCGGACCCCTTAGGGTTCTTAGCCAAGATTGCAGGATATGAAGATCGTGAAAGATGGTGGGAAGTACATTTTGAAAATCAAGATCATCCCGCTACTGTTTTTGATATGATTATGGAACTCATGGCGCATCTTCGAGAAGAGACCGCTAGACAAGAAACACCAGAAACGCTTTTGCGAGAAGCACACATGCGAGAAGGAATTCGAGCGGCCATCAAAGCAGGACACAAAAACCTAGCGGTGGTTTGCGGCGCATGGCATGCACCTATCTTAAGAGATACCGTAAGCTATAAAGCAAGTCACGACAAAAGCTTACTTCGCGGATTACCAAAGATAAATTGTGCGGCAACTTGGATCCCTTGGAACTACGAACAATTGTCGACACAGAGTGGATATGGTGCTGGAGTAATTTCTCCGGAATGGTATCATCTCTTGTTTAACAATCGAGGAGAAGCCGACATTCGCTGGATGACCAAAGCAGGAAGACTTTTAAGAAAAAAAGATTTTACAACTTCCTCTGCGCACATTATAGAATCCGTCAATCTTGCTAGAAGCTTAGCCGCCTTAAGAGATTTGCCCATTGCAGGTATTGATGAAATGGAAGAGGCAGCGATTAGTACTTTTTGTGAAGGAAATTCGGCGCCATTAAAAATGGTCAGACAAAGGTTGGTCATTGGAACGCGAGTGGGCAAAGTACCCAAAGTGATTCCTGTGATTCCTTTTCAAAAGGACATGGAAAAGATCATTAAGAAAACCAGATTAACTAAATACAGAGAAACCAACGAAGCACACTGGCTAAAGGGAACCATGGATAAACCTCGTGGAGGAATTGATTTGCGAGAAGCCAATGACCTCTTGAAAAGTCAATTTTTACATCGCTTGAATCTATTGGATATTCCTTGGGGCGAATATCAACCAGCCAATGAAAACGACCTAGGAGGATTCAAAGAATACTGGAAATTACATTGGAAAGCTTCTTTTGCCATGCGAATTATTGAAGCCGGCATGTGGGGAAATACCGTGGAAGATGCCGCCAGAAATTTTATCCAAAAGAAAGCAGCAGAAGCAAAATCAATTAATGACCTTGGCAAATTGTTGCAACAAGCACTTTTTGCCCAAGTCCCCAATACAGTCGAAAGAATCATCGGGAGATTAAAAGAAGTCTCCGCACAAACGATAGATATTCCAATTTTAATTAAATCAATTTCACCTCTGATCATTTCTCTGAGATATGGAACCGCCAGGGAGATGGATACTCGGCAATTGTCTGAGGTGTTACTTGGAATGATTCCTAGAATATGTTTGGGAATTCCTGGTGCTGCCCAATCTTTGGATGAAGATGCAAGCCAAGATTTCCAACAAGATCTTTTTGCTTTCAATCAAGATATACAACTACTGGAGCAAGAAGATTTGTTGTTGCTTTGGAAAGAAGCTTTGGAAAAATTAAGTCTGAGTTCACAGACCAATGCCTTGCTTATTGGATTTGCCAATCGGATGTTATTGGACGCTGGCTGGATTGGATTCAAAGCAGTAAGTATTCAATTACACTTTGGATTATCCAAGGCGCAATCTAAGCAAGATGCGGCATTATGGATTGAAGGATTTCTATTTGGGAGTGGCCAATTGCTGATCTATCAAAATGAATTGTGGGCATTGATCAATACCTGGATTCAAGGACTAGAGAAGGAGGACTTTGAAGGAATATTGCCGTTACTGCGCAGAGGATTTTCTGATTTTTCTGAAAGCGAAAGAGAAAAAATGTTGAATAAAATCCGGCATCCAGAACTACAAGCGGCCAGCGAAAACGCAATGTTGGAAATTGATGAAGATCAATTGGAAACTGTCAATGAATTAATGAATTTAATGCCTTAAGACTATTCTTCTTCTTGAGCCGCTGCTTTGACTTCGGCCTTGATCTCATCATCATGGACAATATCTTGCATGGATTTGATCTCATCGGGAACTGTGGTCACCCAAAAGTTATTCATGCCTTCTCCCGGGATACACCAAATGTGTCCAAGATTTAGTAATTCCAACATTGCAAGGTAAGTGATAATGGCATGCATGCGATCTTCACATACGCCAAACAAACCGGCGAAGCTCGTTTTCTTATTCACCTTAATTTTACTTAGGATGTAAACTTGCTGGCCTTGAATGGTATGATTGTAAGCATAGACTTTATGAACAGCCTTTTGCTTATTGCTTTCCATGCGATCAATTACACGTTGGAAAGCTTTCATTAATTTGAAAAGTGTGAGGGATTCTAACTCGGCATCAACCAATGCCTTGGTAGCAATCTTTCTTAATTCTTTAGATACATTTCCACGGTAACTTTGCTGAGAGCGATCCTCTTCCAGCTTCCGCATGTCATCTAGGACTTCTTTATAGCGTTTGTATTCAATTAATCTCTGAACCAATTCATCGCGCGGATCGATTTCATTCCCTTCCTCATCCACCGGCTTACGTGGAATCAATAACTTTGCTTTAATCCGCATCAATGTTGCCGCCACCAAAATAAATTCACTTGCCAAATCGATATTCAGCGCTTCCATCTGCTTGATGTACTTCAGAAAATCATCCGTAATCTTAGCAATTGGAATATCGTGAATGTCCAATTCATCTCTTTCAATAAAAAACAACAGTAGATCGAAGGGACCTTCGAACTGGGGCAATGAAATATTGTAAGTCTTGTTTACAGACATGGTATTCAAACCGTTCTTTCAGTTAATTTATTTTTCGATGAAGCCTTTCAAAGATATTGAAAAGCGTAGGTTTATCTGCTATGATTTTAAGGATTGTGGAAAAAAAGAGCTGCAAGGGTATGTTTTTGGTGGGAGAAGTTACTAACAGTGGATAATTGAGGATGGTCGAAGGTCAAAGGTTAGTGAGTCGAAAATACGGGGAGATAAGCTTACAAAAGTTGTTCTCCAAGACACGCGATTCAATTTATTGACAGAAAATAAGTGTTACCTGAAGTCAGACCCTAGTTTGAGAATAAATCAATCGTTTCATTTAGAGTGATTGATTACTTTCAATAATGCTTCTTTTTTGTCTCTAGATACAGGGATATTAGTACCATCTAACATAATAACCGTTCCTCCTCGACCTTTGAGGTATCCTTGAATATATTTTGCATTAATTAAATGAGATTGAAAAACACGAAGAAATCCGTGTTGTGTTAAGATTGACTCATATTCCTTGAGCGTTTTACTTACTACAAATTTCTTACCTCCATCAAGGATGAAACTGGTATAGTTATTTTGGCCTTCACAACGAATAATTTTATCGATTTCTATCAAATCAAAGCCTTCTAAGTTAGGTAAGGCTAGCTTGGTGGGAAGCGGATTTTTATAGACAGATTTGATGAAATCATAATCTTGAGTGCTATTGCCAGATTTTAACCTTTTAGCCCGTTCGACGGCGCTTCTTAACTCTTGCAGATCTATAGGTTTTAGCAAATAATCCAAAGCAGCATACTTAAAAGCTTTAATGGCATATTGATCATAGGCTGTTACAAATATAACTTGAAAAGGAACCTGCTCAAATCGGTTTAGTAAGTCGAAACCTGTCCCATCTTTCATATTAACATCTAAAAAGACTAATTGTGGTTTGGAGGAAATGATTAGCTCATAACCCGAACTTAATCCATCCGCTACACCAACTAAATTAACTCCTTCTATAAAATCTGTAAGCAACACTGTCAAAGACTCTATGGCATCTGATTCATCATCAATGATGATAGTTTTTAACATTTGAAATATTTTAAGCAATTAATAAGGCTTGAGTACCTTTTCCACTCCTTCCATCATCGATGAACATATCGATATTGGTTTGATATCTTTTGTTTAAGGTCTGAATTCGTTGCCTTACAAGGTACATCCCCATGGAAACTTTTTCCTTTTGATCCCTGGTCTTTAGTTTTGCAGACATTTTTCTACCAACACCATTATCATCAATGATAACTTTGATCCGATCCTCTTTCTTTTCTACTATGACTTTGATAAGCCCTCGTTCTTCATTGGGAAGAATGCCATGCCAAATCGCATTTTCTACAAAGAGTTGAAGTATCATGCTTGGGATCTCGTCATTATGGATATCTATGCCCTCATTTATTGATACTTCATAATCAAATTTGTTTCTAGTTCGCACTTTTTCCAAATCCATATAGTTAGTAAGTAACGAAAGTTCCTCGTCGATAGACACCTTCATCTTATCTGAATTTTGAAGTATTTGACGAATTAGCTTGGAAAATTTTGAAATGAGTTCGATGGATTTTTCTTTCTTAAGTGTCAAGACAGAATTTTGAATAGAATTCAATACATTAAATATAAAATGTGGATTAATCTGCTGCCTTAGTAATCGTTGTTTTACATCCACCAATTCACTTTCAATCACTAATTTTCGCTGTCGTCCCCACAAATAGAGTATCCCGAAAATCAATAATGACAAGACACCACCGACGATAAGCAAATTTCGCTGCTGTACTGACTTAACCTGACTAAGTTCATTTTGATACTTCAGCTTTTCTATTTCATTTACTTTCTGTTGGTCTAACATTTCTTGCTCTTTGCTCAAACGTATAGTACCTGCGTAAAAGTGATCAATTGTATCTCTGATAGCTCCTCTTTGCTTTAAGAAGTTGTAAGCTGTTCGATGATTGCCTAAAGCCCGATGACATTCCGCCAAGGTTCCCAAAAATTCAATTTTATAATGATAACCAATACCTTTATTTTTTAACCGTTGTTCACAAATGGATATGGATTTTGTATAGCCCCCCTTTTGAAGTAGAAGTTGAGCTAATTGAGATAAGCCTAGGAGTGCTATTTTATCTATTGGTGATTTAAGACTTGCACTATCTACTTCGGGTATTAATTTTGAAAGTTCCTTTTCAGCAGTACCCCATAGCTTTTTTTTAAACAATATGCCACCTTTTAGTGCTGTCACTTGGTTATGGTATTTGGGATTTTTCGAAACCTGATGAGATTGTTCTACTTCAGCTAATGTTAATGCACTACTTTCAATACTGTCCATTCTCAAAAGCAAAGATGATTTAGTCAAAAGAATGGCCTCAATATTAGACAATTTACCAGTGGCTTTTTTGTGATCAATCATTATATTAATATTATCTAAGCTTGCCGAAAGATTTCCTAGCTCATAATAAATGTCGTATATGTGGCTAACAAAATAATTATTTTTTGTAGCATCATTGTCACCTAACACCATTTTTGCTACTCGGTAAGCTTCAAAATAATACTCTATTGCTTTTAATAAATTTCCATCATTTTTTTCGATAGAGCCTAATATCTTGAGACTTCTTGTAATATAAATGGAGTCATTCTCTATATAAGGATGATTCAATACCTTGTGTATATAGAATCTAGCTGAATCTTGATTATAAGTATAACGATATGCAGCACTAATGTTGTAAGCCAACAACATTCCTTCACGTCCATTAGCATTATTTTTATCAAATCTCAGCCCTTTTTTAAAGATTGGTATTGAAGATTCAAAGTCTAAATTTTTCCAATAATTCAAACCTAGCTGTCTATACACATTGGCCTTTAAGGAATCTAAAGCATAATCCTTTATTAATATTTCTGCGTGATTTAGAGTCTGATTTGCAGAGTCTATCTGATCCATATTTCGGTAAGTGTGCGCTTTCAAAATGAGTGCATGACAATGTATGTCCGGGTATCTTGACAGATCTTTTTTTTCAAATTCTAAAAGCATTTCTAACACTTTCTTAATATCACCGCTATTTCCCGTATTTCTTACTTCTATAATCTCTTTCCACAAGGTTTCCCTTTCAAGAGTTGTTGCTTGAGCTGAAAAAATGCATAGAAAGCAAAAGATCATGGTTTGGTATATGACTTTAATCATATCTACATTGAGATTTATTGTTCATAATTACAAAGATAATGTCATAAAGAACAACATTTTACCAAACTCCTAAGTCGTTCTGCCACATTACTCATTGTAATAACATTGAGTAAACTGTTCCCCTTAAGTTTGGAGTATTAATTCATCAAGAAAAGAATTATCTATTAAATAAATACATAGAGATTCATTTCTTACAAACATTTTCTAATATGAAAAATTTCATGTTAATCTTCAGATTTCAACCAGATCCTAGTTTTCAAATGACTCCCGAGCAAGAAGCAGAATCTGGTCAACAGTGGGGAAGTTGGATTGGAAATATTGCTAATCAAGGCAAATTCATTTCCACTGCTCAATTGGGTTTTACAGGTGCTGTATTGCAGGCCGATCTTAGTTGCTCAAATCAGATTTATACGGCCAATACTACTGCAATGGGCGGAAATATGGTCATCAAAACGGATTCGCAATCAGATGCCTTGGAAATCTCCAAAGGCTGCCCGATTCTACAAATGGGTGGTTCCGTAGAAGTCAGAGAGATCCTTCCGATGTAGACCAAAGTTCTATTCGATTAAACATTTTTCAACAATTAAATATGAATACAAAAATGAATTTATATATAGTTTTTGCGGTAATTGTATCATTTATTCTGTTTGGCTTATATCAAGCAAATAAGTTAACACACATTGAGATTACTAAACAGGTGACAATAGATGGATCACAACAGGAAGTCTTTGATATGGTCAAGTACTTGAAGAATTATCCAAAGTGGTCTCCTTTCTTAGAGGCCGATCCAGAACAGAAATATGAACTCAAAGGAAAAGATGGGGAAGTAGGAATTCAATTTCATTGGGACGGAAATGGCGGGAAAGATTTGGGATACCAAGAAATAGTAAAAATTGAAGAGCCCACATTTGTAGGTGTCAAATGCTCAATTGAGAAACCCTTTAGTGCCAGTCCTAGATTTAATTATTCCTTTTCTAGCACGTCAAAAGGCACTGTACTTACTCAAGATTTTGCATTAGAATCTGGAATCATAGATGCTTTTTTCATGTGGATATTTGGAACAAAGAAAGAAATGGCTAAAATTAATGAAAGAGGTCTTGTTTTACTTAAAAATCATGTTGAAAAGTAATCTACACGAGTCATGATATTTTTGATGCTTAATCACTTGAATTTATTGAAACTGCATTCAAACAAGAAACAGAATCACATCGATAACCTATCGGTGCAAATATCTTTTCATCGAATGTTTCAAAAGACCAATTTATTTCATTCCTTTTTGTCCAAAATCCAAAGTCTTTAAATAGGTTTCTTTTCCTTGCATAGCATGACTCAAAAACAATATTGATATAATAATTGAATTTATTTTCATAAAAACTGGAGCAGGGATTTACCCTGCTCCTTTGTTTTATTTTATTATTTTCTACAATCTGTAACTTGTCTAATCTCAACTAATGATTGACGGTTGCACGATTCGAAAATGCTTTTATTATTAAAAATTTCACCTTGATTCGACAAATTTTCTACCCAAATTTTTTCTTGTTTATTACCGAATCTTAAGTTAATTATTTATCATAGTTTTGTCGAAAACTAACCCTATGGACAATTACACCTGTGATATCTGCGGAAAGACTCATAAAATCTCAAGAGGCCTAGAGGCTACACAACCAGAACGCATCCTAGCCATTCCAGACTCAGTAATTGTAAATAGGGTCCAAGAAATCCAAGGCAGTTATATTCTCGACAATAAAACTTTTATCTTAAAGGGAGACATTTTTATTTACAAAAAAGAGGAGACCACTCCATTCTTTAATTGGTCTGTTTGGGTCTCCTTATCGCTATCTGACTTTCAAGCTCAATCCGAAAAATTAAGCAAAAGAGAGAATGTTGAATTCTCCGGACAACTTGAAACCAATCTTCCTTTTTACGAAAAAACGAAAGGACTAAAAGTGAAAATATTTATCAATTTAGATTACGATTATGCTGTTGTAAAAATTGATGAATCCAGCAAAATAAGAAATGACCAAGTAAATAAAATCAATACCGAAAGAGTGATAGAATTGTTGCAAAAAATTCACCATCCTTAAATGAGGTATCGACAAACCTTTAAGTCTACTTCTTCTGATTTTTACAATTTCTCTTGTGACACATTTTCTCCATTTTGGTCTTCATTCATTACTTCTTCAATTTTTTCTTTTTCGGAATCTCTTCGACTTTTCATAAACGGGATCGGGACTCCACCACTAATTCCCATTCCTATCCCTGCCAACATGATAAGGCATATCCATACAATGGCCCTAATGACCTTTTTAATTTTCTCCATAAATAATTTCCCATTGCAAGGCAACAGTCTTTTAATTTTCTAATAATTGAATAATTCATTAATACTCAGGACGAGTATTTTAATCAACAATAGAGGAAATTTTCATCGTCTGACGACGGAAGGGCAAACCTTATTTTTTGAATTGATAAATGGTCTAATACCGCTATTCTTTTTTCTAAACTGGACTTAAAAAAAACACATATTTTTTGTTCATAATTAGCTAACTTCCGGAAACTCCAAACTTTCTCCGGAGAATAGAAAAATTTAATGGGCTTACCTACATTTTCTGTTACAGATCGGAGTTCAAATTCCAGAGTGTAACGTTCAGATTTAACTAACTCGGTGGTGTTCGATTTCTTAAAAGAATGCTCGACTGAATCGTTGTATCCGGTAAACGAAAAGACAGCAGCAAGCAGGACTATTTGCAGCAAAAAATATTTAATCGAATGACTACTGTTTGAGAAGATTCTTGACTCCATTCACCACTAAAGTTAAGGACTTTCTTGATAAATACCCAGAAGTGCTTTGTAAGCAATCATTAAAGGTTACGTCTTAGCCTTCTAATAAGAAAATCGCCGGTACTTTATGGAAGCGATCCAAATTCTTTTTTTCCCAATCTTTCACTTGCTTCGAAATTACCAATTCTTCCGTGCTGGTCAAATTCAGGGCCATACAAAATCGGGTGCTGGGGGCAAGGCTACTCAACGCTGTTTCTATCATTTGCATATTTCGGTACGGCGCTTCAATCCAGATTTCCGTTTGTCGATGTTTTGAAGAAGTCTGCTCCAATCGCTGTAATACTTTCTGCAATTCCGGCTTCTTGGCAGGCAAATAACCATTAAATCGAAAGGTTTGTCCATTCATTCCAGAGGCCATTAGCGCCAACAGAATAGACGAAGGCCCCACCAAAGGCCTTACTGGAATTCCCAAATCATGCGCTTTTGCAACAACCAAAGCCCCTGGGTCAGCCACTCCCGGACACCCAGCTTCTGACATCAGTCCCATATCTTTTCCTGCTAGCAACGGTGCCAACATTGTTTTGATTCCAGCATCAGGTTTCCGCTTGTCCAACTCCGCAATCTCCAAGTCTTGGATGTTTCGAGTAGGATGACAAGCCTTAATGTACCTTCTAGCAGTACGAGCTCGTTCAGCAATAAAAAAGTCTAAAGCTCCGATCATTTTTAGGGCTTCTGGAGACAAAGGTCCTGGTTGTTCTTCAGTGAGGGAGATCGGAAGAAGATATAAAGTGCCGATTGGGCTGGCCATATTTTTTATTGGTAAAAATAGCAGATGCGCCAACAAAACTTGGCGCTTTTATTGATGTATTATCTTTTTAGCTTATTTGTGAGCGCTCGATCTAAGCAATATGGATAATAAAGTGGTAAAGTGCCCGTTATCTATTAACTTTGCGCCCTCATGAACACCTTCTAAGAACAGCGGTTTGAAACAAATAACATTTCTCTTTTTATTATTGATTGGTTTCCAAGCTCACGGCCAAATGGGCTGGGAAGTTGGTGGCTGGGGAGGTGTCTCCTACTACTTTGGTGATATCAACTCTGATTTTGACTTGACTCACCCCGGTCCATCATTGGGTGTTGGTGCCAGATTCAATTTTAATGAGCGTATCTGCTTGAAGTTTTCTGCGAACAGTTCGTTTGTTTATGCGAAGGATGAATACTCTACAAATACTTTTCAGCAAAATAGAAACCTCTCTTTTCAAAGTTTGATCTTTGATGGAAGTGCTCAGCTTGAATTCAACTTTTTGAATTATGTGCACGGAAGTAAGGACGAATTTTTTACGCCTTATCTTTTGGGAGGAATTACTGTTTTCAATTTTAACCCAAAAGCAGAATACGAAGGGGAATTGTACGAACTAAGACCACTTGGAACAGAAGGTCAATTTCGAGGAGACGAATATTACAGTACGCAACTTGGAATCATCGCTGGTGGAGGATTGAAATTCGATTTGAGCTATAGATGGAGTATGAATGTTGAAATTGCTGCACGACAATTATTCACTGATTATCTAGATGATGTTAGTGGAGTATATGCAGACCAAGATGATATTCTTGCTGTGCGAGGAACACTTGGACCTGTAGCCGCTGCGCTTTCTGATCGTTCCCAAGAACTAATGCTTGACGAACCAATCGGTGAGCCAGGTAGACAACGTGGAAACAGTGCCAACAATGATCGGTACGCAACTTTAACTGTTGGTCTATTATATTATTTTGGGGACATCAGATGCCCTACTTTCCCAATTTCGAAATAAGTAAATATAATTATTTAGGAGTGATTTACGCGATTTGCTTGAAGCGAAACAGCCATTGAACAATTGCAATTTATACAGAGAAAATTGGGTTTGGTCCCATTTGAACAATCCTCGATCTACACTTACCAATCTAATCTATTAAAAATTGCTTCTGGGGCCGAGCCCCAAACATCAAACTCATAACATTAAAACCAATTGTTCAACGCAATGTGCAAAGCACAAACGCTCAACCATCGTTCAACTAAAAACAACACGAATATTTAGGAAAAAACATTGATTGTGATCAACCCAAAGTTTAAATTCTATACATCAAAATTAATCTTCAACTTCGCCGTCTTAGCTCTAGCTTGACAAGTTAATATAAAACCATCGGCAACTTCATCATCGTCCAAAGCCAAACAAGAATCCATACTTACTTCGCCTTCTTCTAATTTAGCCATGCAAGTAGAACAAGCACCTGATTGACAAGAAAATGGAGCATCTATTTTTGCGCGCATAGCGGCCTCTAAAACTGTCTCTCCGTTTTCAACGGTTACTTCATGGGAATCTCCATCTACTATTATCGTGGCCAGAACATTATTTAGATTTGCGATAGTCGCACCTTTATTCTCTGCCGAACCGGCTGCCAAGAAATGTTCTTGATGAATTGATTTGTCATCTTTTCCCATTCCAATCAGCGTCGACTTCACCACCTCCATCATGCCTTCTGGACCACAGAGATAAAAAACAGAATCAGAACCACGCTGTGGATAATTGTTGAGAAATTCTTGAACCATCGCATTGTTTATTCTACCCACTTTACCCGTCCAGTTCATTTTGGCTTTCTTAAAAAAACCACCCAGACCTCCTTGCTTTTCCTTTTTAGGCTGAGACAAGACATGCTCGAATATCAATTGATCACCATAATGCGTTTTCAATTTTGTGAGTTGATTTTCAAAAATAATACTGTCTTCATTTCTATTGGCATAAAGCAAATGAACGGTGCTCAAAGGTTCCTCTTCCATGATGGTTTTCAGAATAGACATCATAGGCGTAATTCCAGAACCACCAGCGAATAGATAATAGCTACGATTTTTCTCTGGATCTAATTTAGGCGTAAACCTTCCTTCCGGCTTCATGCATTCGACCACGGAACCCACTTTAATTTCTTGGTTCAAATAATTAGACACCAAGCCTCCTTTTACACGCTTAACTGTGATGGTGATGCTATCATCCTTAGGAGCCGAAGACATTGAATAAGACCTTCGCACCTCTTCTCCATTAATTGTCACTTTAATAGTCAAATACTGACCTGCTTTATATATGAATGCCTTTTCCAACTCATCAGGTATCGCAAAGCTTATGGAAACAGCTTCTTCTATTTCATTGGTAATTTGACTTACCGTTAACGGATAAAAATTTACACTCATATTATCTAGTTGATTATAGTACAAGGACAAAGAAACAAAAATAATTAGCTCAGATATCCATGGAATTGTAAACAATACTGATTTCAAAAAGTTAGATCACTTTCTTCTCTTCTTCAATTTTATTAACTTGGGGATAGTTCGAACTCGATAATATGTATACAAAAGACTTAAAATATTTATTGGCATTTGTTCCTTCCCTTGGCGCAATTTATGGCTTGATGGTTGGAGGATTATGGACTTATTCTGCAGTCATCATCGCTTTTGTCTTGGTTCCAATATTAGAGGCATTTTTTCATGGAGATGGCAAGAACTTCGCGGAATCTGAAGAAAGTGATAGAAAAAATTTGCGATTCTTTGATTATCTACTTTATAGCAATGTGCTGGTATTGTATGGAATCATTGCTTTGTATTTTATTCAGATAACTACTCAGGCTTGGACCATTTCTGAAATAATCGGTGCAACATTCAGCGTTGGAATTATCAATGGAACTGTAGGCATCAATGTCGCTCATGAGCTGGGCCACCGAGAAAGTGTTTTCGAACAATTTTTAGCAAAAGCGTTATTGCTCCCCAATCTATACATGCATTTTACAATAGAGCACAACTTAGGTCATCACAAACATGTCGCGACTTTCAAAGATCCCGCTACTTCAAGAAATGGAGAGGCCTTATATTTCTTTTGGTTCAGATCCGTTTTTGGATGTTACAGTGGCGCATGGAAATTGGAGCACAAGCGACTATCTAGAATGGACAAGTCGTCAATTTCTCTTGAAAATAAAATGATCCAATTCCAATTAATTCAATTGGCATATTTAGCAATTGTTGGTTTAGCTTTTGGCTGGATGGCATTGGCCTACGCAGTGATCATTGCAATAGTTGGATTCTTACTTTTAGAAACCGTCAATTATATAGAACATTATGGTTTACAGCGGAAGCAATTACCTTCCGGAAGATATGAACCAGTGACACCGTTGCATTCTTGGAACTCCGATCATCAGGTTGGCCGAATATTACTTTATGAATTGACAAGACATGCGGATCATCATTACAAGGCGAATCGACCATATCAAATATTAAAACATATCGAAGACAGTCCACAACTCCCTTTGGGATATCCAGGATCCATGTTACTTAGTCTTATTCCACCACTTTGGTTCTATGTGATGAATAAAAAATTGGCAGAATTTAAAAAGGTGCAGGTATAACTTTACCTTCGCAACAATGCAGACGATTTCAATTCTTATTCCAGCTTACAATGAATCAAGAACGATTCTCAAAATTCTTAAAAAGGTAGCAAACGTCAGCCTTCCCGCTGGTATTGATAGAGAATTAATCGTAGTGAATGACGCTTCTTCCGACAACACAGCTGAATTGGTTTTTCAATATCAAAAAGAAAATCCATCAGTAAATCTTAAGTTTTTTCAACACGATACCAATCAAGGAAAAGGTGCAGCGCTACACACTGGTATCAAGTCTGCCACTGGCGATTTTCTGATTGTACAAGATGCGGATTTAGAATACGATCCGGGGGAATTTACAGATTTGCTACAACCAATTCTATCCGGGTTTGCCGATGTCGTCTATGGCTCAAGATTCATAGGAGGACGGCCGCACCGCATACTTTTCTTCTGGCACTCCATTGGCAATAAGTGGCTCACTGCACTTTCCAATATGTTTACAAATTTGAATCTCACGGATATGGAAACTTGCTATAAGTTATTCCGAACAGAGATGGTTCAATCACTTAACTTAAGGGAAAAAAGATTTGGTTTCGAACCTGAAGTAACGGCTAAGATTTCAAGAATTCCCAACATTCGAATTTACGAAGTAGGCATTAGTTATTATGGCCGGACTTATGAGGAAGGGAAAAAAATTAGTTGGAAGGATGGGTTTCGCGCAATCTGGTGTATTCTTAAATATAACCTTTGGGCAAAGTAAAAGTTATTGACTAAGATGGGTTTTCAATTGATCTCCTTTAAGCTCTTAACATTGCAGTCATCTCCTTTTTTGCGGCTGCTGAAATTAACGCTAAGCTGGGTATTCCACAAAATTCCTCGGCGTCTCATAAAGTCTCACCTGTAAATCCAAATGATCCTCTAATCGCTTGCGAAGATTTTTCCAAATCATATAGCAGATGTGTTCGGCTGTTGGGATAAGCGTTTTAAAATCTTCTGTATCTAGATTTAGATTTTTATGATCGTACTTCTGCTCCACTTCCTCGTAAATGAGGTCTTTCAATATTTTCAAATCGATCACATAGCCTGTTTCAGGGTCTACTTCACCAGTAACCTTTACCTCTAGTTCATAGTTGTGGCCATGGTAGTTAGGGTTATTGCATAGCCCAAAAACGGCATCATTTTTCTCATCCGACCAACTTGGATTGAACAAGCGATGGGCAGCATTGAAATGGGCTTTTCTGAATACAGCGATTCTCATGAAGTCTATTTTTTAGGATAACAAAGATATCAATTGATAGTTGGGTATATCGATCGGAAGTTTTTGCTTACTTTTGAACATGTCAGAAGAGTAAAGCATTCATTGGTGCTTAGATCGGAAAAGAGGCCTAAAAATAGGATTTTGGGCAGTTATGTAGGGCAAACACTAATGAAACGATAAATAAAGAGTAATAATTCAGGTTTAAACAACGCTATATTTAGTTCTAATTGAGGTATAAAAAGCGCTATTAAAAGTTCAAAGATTACGATTGATCGTAGAATGAACCCTTCTTAAATCCTGCAGCTTTCCTTTTCTGGCCCTTATTATCAAAAATACAGGGATGCACTTTAGAGATATTGTTGGTCAACATCCGGTAAAACAAAAACTACTGGAATCCATTGCGGGAGAAAGAATTCCGCATGCCCAGCTGTTTGTTGGACCTCAAGGTTCAGGAGGATTACCACTTGCACTCGCTTTTGCTCAGCGAATGGTCTGCTCTAATCCCAAAGAAGATGATTCTTGCGGTACTTGCCCAGGATGTATCAAAGCTGCAAAATTCGCGCACCCTGATATTCATTTCACATTTCCTACAGTTGGTGGCTCCGGATCCGTCTCTTCCAATTTTCTTACGGAATGGAGAACAGCACTTTCTGATAATCCTTATTTAAATATTTTCGACTGGATTTCATTTCTTGGCGCAGAAAACAAACAAGGAAATATCACTAAAGCGGAATGTGTACAGATTTTACAAAAGCTCAATCTCAAATCTTTTGAGAGTCCGAATAAAGTATTAATCATTTGGATGCCTGAATATTTAAAAAAAGAAGGCAATCGGCTTTTGAAGATCATCGAAGAACCACCAGAAAAGACTTATATTATTTTGGTAGCGGATGATACCGAAGAGATATTAGGGACCATTCTTTCCCGATGTCAAATTGTAAAAATTCCGCAGCTTTCTGAAAAAACATTATTGGAAACTTTGCAATCCAAACACAGTCTTGAATCATCGGAAGCTTTGAATATAGCAAGGCTTGCCGATGGAGACTATTTGCAAGCGCTAAAAATGATGGGAGAGGCTGATAAAAATTCCGCGAAAGTTTTCTTGGATTGGATGCGAAAATCTTGGAAAGGCAATGGCGTTGAGATCAGTGATTGGGTAAATGAGATTGCCACAATAGGAAGAGAAAATCAAAAGTTTTTTCTTCAATATGGTTTGCACTTTTTGAGAGAGTGTTTAGTCATGCCTTGGCAACTAATGGAACAAATAAAATTAAATCCAGAAGAACTAAATACCGCAGAAAAAATGCGGCAAGTTTTGGATTGGTCAAAAATAGAAGCGATGTGTAATTTAATCAATGATTGTACCTATCAGGTGGAGCGTAATGCGAACCCGCGAGTACTTTTCATGGATGCTTCGCTTCAATTGAATAATATATTTAAATCATAGCTTCGGCTTTGATGGACTACTATAAATAGAACAATATGGGATGCTCAAGTTGTGGATCAGGAGGAACTGACGTAAACGGAAAACCACTAGGCTGTAATAGCAACGGAGGTTGTGCAACAGGAGGATGCAATAAGATGAACACTTTCGATTGGTTAACAGCAATCGACCTAAAGGAACAAGTGGAAACTGAGATTGTGGAAGTTAGTTTTAAGAATGGGTCACGAAAAGCGTTTTTCAATAACCCTCCTTATACGCGCACCAGCACAGGTGACATGGTCGTGGTAGAAACTGGCAATGGACTGGATGTTGGAAAAATTTCTCTAAGTGGAGAGTTGGTAAGGTTGCAGATGAAAAAGCGACGCGTTCCGGCAAATGCTGAATTAAATAATGTTGTTCGTCTAGCCAGTCCAAGAGATTTGGATAGACTTTCTGAAGCGCGTAATATTGAAATGAACACCTTGGTAAGAGCAAGAGTTATTTCAAGAAATTTAGGTTTGGAGATGAAGATGGGAGATATTGAATATCAAGGAGATCTCAGAAAAGCAACTTTCTATTATACTGCCGATGGTCGAGTCGACTTTAGAGAATTGATCAGAATTTTTGCTCAGGAGTTTAGAGTTAAAATAGAAATGCGACAAATTGGAGCAAGACAAGAATCTGCGCGAATTGGTGGCCTTGGATCTTGCGGAAGAGAACTTTGTTGTTCGACCTGGCTGAGTAATTTTAAATCTGTTTCTACTGCTGCTGCACGGTACCAAAACCTGGCAATTAATCAAGCCAAATTAAGTGGTCAGTGTGGCCGACTAAAATGTTGTCTAAATTACGAACTAGATACTTACATGGATGCATTGGAAGACTTTCCAAAAAATGCAGACTCACTATATACAGAAGCTGGTCAAGCTACCTTGGTAAAAACCAATATTTTCAAAAAATTACTTTTCTACGCTTATCGCAATGATCAATTCAAAGGCAAATTATATGTCTTGGGGGTTGATCAAGTCAAAGAGATTTTAGAAATGAATGCCAAGGGGAAAAAGCCAATGGATTTGATGAGCTATCAAATGGAAAATGCCCCAGCCGAAGAAGATACAAGTTACGATGCGGAAGACTTAACCGGAGTCATTGAATTACCACCTGAAGAACGAAAGCGCAGAAACAAAAGAGGTCGTGGTAGAGATGGTGGCAGAAGTCGAAATCCTAAAAACAAACAAGGAGGAAATAAGCGAGGACCAAAACCTAGTCGCAAACCAACGGATAAAAAAGGTCCAGACGACCGATCAAACAATCGAAACAAAAAACAAGGAAGCCCAGAAAACAATACTGGTCCAAAAGATGGTAACAAACCAAAGAGAAGAAAACCTAATCATCGAAATAGACCTAATAAAGGAGGCAACAAACCACCAAATAAAGAAAAGAAAGGACCAAAAGATGGTGGGGATAAATCCTAGAACCGGATTTTAAACTTTTTGCTTCGGTCTTCGGCTTCCGCTACTTCTATGATATTCCCTTCAAGGGTAGATTCATTCAACGTTTCGATGGCCTTCTTAGCTTGTTCTTCGTCTGCCATTTCTATAAAAGCCATTCCTTTAGACTCATTGGTATGTCTATCGTAGATTACCCTAGCAGAATCTACTTCTCCGAACCTTGCAAATACACTTTCCACAGTGAATTCGTTCGTTTCTGGTGACATGTTTTTAACTATGATCGTCATTGCTTTAGAAGTTTGTTAGCAAAAATAATAATGGTTTTTACTTTTCCAAAACGGCCGAGGATTCCAAAATGTTTAGCCTACCATCAATTTTTTCTTCTCCATAATACATGAAAAGCTTAACAGATCTTGAATTGCCTGTTAATGAGTCGTTAATCGGATTTCATTAGTGGATAAAAGGGCTTAATTTGCGAGGGTCAACCAACAGAATATTTTTTGAAGAATAGTACAATTAAGCGGGTCATCCTACTTGGGGCAATAGCAGTCATTGCCGTCCTAGGGATACAGACTTATTGGGTATTGCAAACACTAGATATTCGGAAAAAAGAATTCAACCAGACTGTCACTACTGCGTTGATCGATGTTGCCAAAGAAATTGCCAATTACAATGGTACCGTTCTCCCTAGTCAGAATTTGGTTTCTCAAAGGTCTTCAAATTATTTTATCGTAAATATTAATGACGAGATCGATGCCAACTTACTAGAGTATTACCTCAAGAAAGAATTCGAAATTCGTGCTTTAAAGGCCAATTTTGAATATGGGATTTACGATTGCTCAAGTGACAAAATGGTATATGGAGAATTGATTACTTATTCGAATGAAGGAAATCTCCAAGGCGAAGACTTACCGAAATACGGCGATTTGGATTATTACTTTGGCGTTCGTTTTCCAGACCGAGGTAGTGACTTGCTGAGCAGTATGGGATTCATCCTCTTTTTCTCCGCTATCCTCCTCTTGACCATTGTTTTTTTCATCTATTCCATGTTTGTAATTTTGCGACAGCGCAGAATGTCCGAAATGCAAAAGGATTTTATCAACAACATGACTCATGAATTCAAGACTCCAATTTCTACCATTAAAATTTCTGCAGATGTATTTAAAAGCCACCCATCAGTAAAAAAAGATCCGCGACTGGCAAGATATGCTGGAATCATTTCAGAACAAAACCAACGATTAAATAACCAAGTAGAAAAGGTTTTGCAACTTGCTCGAATTGAAAAAAATAATTTTCAACTTAATCTCGAAAGTGTAAATCTCAACGAGTTGCTTCAAGAGCTAATCCGCAATGCTGATCCAAAGCTTGAAGAACTTGGAGGTGAAATAAACCTTTCTCTTCCGACCGCGACTAGCTTTATCCAAGCAGATGAAACGCACTTGAAAAACATTATGTACAATTTGATTGACAATGCGATCAAATATTCTGAAGGTCCACCAAAGATTAATATTGGATTATTTTCTGGAGATGACAGAATTGCGATTAGCATCCAAGATCAAGGAATTGGTATTCCTAAAGATTTTCAGCAAAAAGTTTTTGACAAGTTTTACCGAATACCTACCGGGAATGTACACAACGTAAAAGGATTTGGGCTGGGCTTGTTTTACATTAAAAATATTTGTCGTGCCCATGGCTGGCAAATTGATTTATTGAGTGATGAAGGAGCAGGAACTACCCTTACAATATCTATTAAAAAGACTGCCGCCAAAGTGAAAAGAACAGGATGGAAATGGTTGAAACGATTACAACCAAGCAGTAATATTTAAACTAAAACCAACTACAGATGCAAGCTAAAATACTTTACGTAGAAGATGATGAAAGCTTAAGTTTTGTTACCCGTGACAACCTTGAACTGAAAGGATATGAAATCATTCACTTTTCAGATGGGAAAAAAGCCATTGAATCAGTCGACACTTTGCAGTTTGACTTGTGCATCTTGGATGTAATGCTGCCTGGAGTTGATGGTTTTACAATTGCAGAACAAATAAGAAAATTTAACAAAGAGGTACCCATCATATTTTTGACTGCAAAGTCTTTGAAGGAAGATAAAATACATGGATTAAAACTAGGTGGAGACGACTATTTGACCAAGCCATTTAGCATTGAAGAACTCATATTAAAGATTGAAATTTTTCTGCGGAGATCTAAGTTTACCACAATTGCGGCTCCTGAGAATTTTCATTTGGGCAAGTATATTTATGATTATAAAAACCTTGCATTAACCATAGATGGCAAAGAAAAAACTTTGACACAACGAGAAGCCGATCTTTTGCAGTATTTATGTAAAAACCAGGGAGACATCATGAAGCGGTCCGACATACTCACTGCCGTTTGGGGCGACGACGATTATTTTCTTGGAAGAAGTCTTGATGTTTTTATTTCAAGACTTAGAAAATATCTCAAAGAGGACGAACAAGTAGCAATAGAAAATATTCACGGGGTTGGGTTCCGCATGAAGGTGCCTGCTTAATGATAGAATAGTTGGTTATTGCTTTTTTAAATAAAAACAAAGTTTAGATTCGAACTGATTGTTCTACTGCTCACTTTGTAACTTGGAAAAGAAAGCATTCATTTTGTTTTTCAAAGCTTCATTTTCTTTAGCCATTTTATCATTTATCTTGGCCATCTCTTCAAGACGTGATGCCAGTTCGTCTATCGTTTCTTGTTGCTCCTTAATCGCATTAACCAATACAAAATCCATCGCACCATAATCCACCGCTAGGTAATCTTCTTTGACTCCTTCATCATCTTCGTAAGTCCATTCCTTGACCATGAATGGTGCTGTACGCTGTAGCTCTTGAGCGATGGTCCCCACGTAAGTTTCTTGGGGCATTCCGGCTTTTCCATTATAGGTAAACCACACTGGGTTGATGTCTTGAATTAAATTTAAACCGCCTTCAAAAGCATGTACATCTTTTTTCAATCGGGCATCTGAACTGATGGTCCATGAAGATGAGCCGGGTTTGGCTGCGGAGTTATTTTGAAGTGTTAAGTCGTAGCCCGGATTTGAAATATCTCCAATGGCTACCTGTCCACTTTTTTCAATAACAAATCTTCTATCTCCGTCTGTAGAATTATCGCTAGCATAAAGCATCAAATCGCCAGAAGCAGATTGGACATGAAAATTCCACCAAGCATTGGTGCCAGATTGATTTTGTAATCTAAAGCCATCTACATCGCCATCTCCTCCTGAAAATCTAACGTGCTGGTCTCCGTGAATCGTTAACTTTTCTTCTAAGAAATTTCCAAGAATGAGTGGATCTGTGCGTTCGTCATTGGCGATGATTAAGGTGTTGTTGTAATTTATGTTGTGGTTCCCGGCTCGGTATCCGATGAACACGTTATCGTGGTCGGAGGGTGATGGAGAAGTTCCGCCGGTGTTAACTCCTATAAAAGTATTGCGATTTTGAGTGATATATAGTAATCCAGAATTTTGACCATAAAAGGAATTATCCGAACCAGTTGTGTTACTATATCCAGAATTTCGACCATAAAAGGAATTATAAGTACCAGTTGTGTTATCATTTCCAGACAATCGACCATAAAAGGAATTATAAGAACCCGTTGTGTTGCTAAATCCAGAGAATCGACCATAAAAGGAATTATTCGAACCAGTTGTGTTATTATATCCAGAGGATCGACCATAAAAGGAATTTTCCGAGCCGGTTGTGTTACTATATCCAGAATTTAGACCATAAAAAGAATTTGAGAAGCCGGTCGTATTATTTTCTCCAGAGCATACACCATAAAAGGAATTATAAGTACCAGTTGTGTTGCTAAATCCAGACCGTCGACCATAAAAGGAATTTCCGAAGCCGGTTGTGTTACTATATCCAGAATTTAGACCATAAAAGGAATTACTCTGGCCGGTTGTGTTACTCACTCCAGATGATCGACCATAAAAGGAATTTCCGAAGCCGGTTGTGTTACTATATCCACAGGAATCTCCGACAAATGTATTATTAATTGCTCGAATTGATGTTGGATTATCATCATCAAGATTTTCCCCAGCTCCAGTGCCGATAAATACATTCCCTGTTCGGTCTCCAAATAATTCTAAGCGGTCTTGAACCAATCGCATGCGAAGGGTGTCGTTACGATAAAAATTAATGACATCTGAGTCTGTACTCTCCTCCACTTCAATCCGAGTATCGCCATCTGTGTCGCTTAACATCTGGCCTGACTCACCGACATTTTTCCAATGACTTCCATCATAAAAATAGAAGCGGTTATCAGATGACTGATAGATTAATAAGCCGGTAGCTGGACCTGTCACATTGGAAGTGTCTGTTCTTGGAATTAGAATCCCTTTATTCGTATCAGAGATTTCTAAGGCAGACGAAGCGTCTGGTGTGTTGGTTCCGATACCTACATTCTGAGCGGATAGACCAAAAGGAATTAAAAGGATTAGAATAATTTTCTGAAGCTTATTCATAACATTAATCTTTCTACAAAGATCATTAGTTATATTGATAATTGCCTCTATGAAAACCAGTAGAAAATTTCCATTTTTATTACAAAAAAAGATTTTATTGACCCAATACTACCGAATGGCTTAGCTTTCATTGTCGCTTTTAAATCCATTATGTCCGATCAGTGGTAGCCGGACCTTTTAAGAAATACCTAAAATAGAGCCTTAGTAAAATTGTCAGCATTATTGGTAAAAAGACCAATTGGTATTGTTGAGGCCAAAAGAACCAACCGACAACCGCGAGAACTAAAATAGCACCATAAAACAAGAAGTAATGTTTTACAAAAGCTTCATTAGTAAATATTAGAAATGCCCCAAGGACGTTGAGTGGAAACATCCACAGCATGTTCCAGTTCTGATAACAAGCTTGGTGATCGGTTGTCGTCCACATGAAGAAAAATAAAAGTCCAGCTAAGCCAGTAATAAATATCAATGCAAAGTCAAAAATTTTCCAACCCCAGCCTTTAGGAATTTTCCAACCTAATATCGCGACTAATACAAAAAGACAGAAAAAAAGAAAAAGTGGTGTTTTATAGAAATCAACTATTGGGGTTACATGGGGAAAGGCTAAAACATTTTTGGATGGACCAAGAAAATTTTGTTTTTCTCCTACCCGCTGGACGAACCCTTTTGACATATTGTCTTTTAGAAAATCTGGTAAAAACATCTGTTCCCGAAAATCAGCAGGGTCATCAGTTGGCTTCCCTAAGACCAAATCAATTCCAAGATCTGGCCAAGGATTATCTATCAAGTAAACATCCAATTGATCCCTAAAAGAAGGTAATTTTTCTTGAGCTTCTTCCGGCCATTGCAACTTATCACCCAATACTTCTTCCATTACATCCCTGATCCTACTGGAACAATTGTCATAGAAAAAATCATAGCTGTAAAATTTATTTTCTCTTCTTAAATTATTTCTCAAGAAGTTTTCAACTTCATATTTTTCCTTTGCTGTAAGTAAAAACTCATTTTCAATTACAGCGCGCTCTTCATATTCATATTGCCTAAGGAATCGCTGAAAGGTGGTTTTTCCCAACCAATAGCGAAGTTTTCCGCGAAAGAACTTAACATAAAAATTAGGCGTATTAAAACTAAACATGCCATAATTGTAAACCTCGTCTTTTCCAGTACTTAGATCTTGAACTCGAATGGCAGAATGACCAAACAAAGAATACAGCTCAGCGCCAGGTGCGCAGGTAAGCAAAGATATTTTTACGCCAGAACTGTCTTGAGCACCTCCGAGATGGGCGGTAAAAACCAGTGCTAGTATCCAAAAATATTTTTTCATCCTACAATCAATTCGCCTGTTTGTCAATAACAACATGAGGTACTTTTTCTAAATCCCAATCAATTACCAATCCGCCCGCCAAACTTCTCGCAATCTCAGCACCATATAAATGTTCACATAAATACAATGCTGCCTCAAAAGATTTTGCTCCACCGGCCGATGTGATAAATTTACCGTCGTGAACAAATAAAACATCTTTTCGAACATCAAGATTTGGAAAAGTCTTTTTGTATTGATCTATATCTGAAGGAAAAGTTGTAGAAACAAAACCATCAAGAATTCCTGCCTTTGCCAAAACAAAAGCGCCATCACAATGCGAAGTAACGAACTGTGCTGATTGGCTAACTTCCCGGACAAACGACAACATCGCCTCATCTTCTAAATCAGTATCCAAATGATGCTCTGCACTTGGAACAACCAAGATGTCGATCTTAGGAAGTCCTGGCTTCAAATAATTAAAATCTGGCAATATTCGAATTCTTTCAAAGCTAGTGATCGGCTCTAAAGTATTAGCGACCATGAAAGTATTCATTGCCTTGATGTTTTTTCTAAAAATAGTATGTTGAAAAATATCGTAAGGCGCTGTGAGTTCCGTATTGTAAACACCATCCATGATTAGAAACGCAACGTTATATCTGTCCGGATCAAGCGTTAGATTCGGGCTTTCTCTTTCCAACTTTACCGGCGCATGTACTTCATTAGATTGACAAGCTGTTAGAAAGAAAAGCGTTACTAATAAAAAAATGCTGTTTTTCATTTATAGATTTTTTATTCCCATTTCTCGCATAAGTTGAGTCGCATTAAAACTTTTACTGACACCTTTTTTTAATTTATAATCAAAAACTAATTTCCCATCTTCTACATCCACTTCAATACATAAGTTTTCAATTGCTCCTCCGGATTTCTCTTCTAATTGGCCCAAGTCTAAATCATGCGTTGCAATAATTCCAGCTGCCTTCTCTGAGATTAACTGCTCAATCAGCGCTTTACTTCCTGTATGACGATCTACGGAATTTGTTCCTTTTAAAATTTCATCAAGTAAAAAAAATGGCTGCTTGCCAGAACCCGTAGTATTGTGTTTTTCAACAGCTTCCAGAATCATTTTTAGTCGTTTTAATTCCGCATAAAAAGAAGAAGTACTTTCATGCAAGGCATCCTGCGTACGCATACTTGTAAACACATCCAACTGGGGCAATTGCATATCATCTGCGGCCACCGGCAAACCAGCCAAGCCCATCACGATATTCAATCCAACTGTCCGAAGGAAGGTACTTTTACCAGCCATGTTAGATCCAGTTAATAATTTCAAATGTGCAGATGCTGGAATTTTCACATCATTTCCAATCACAACATCTTGTTCAATCAAAGGATGTTTTAGCTCTTTGGAGTCAAAAGTCCCTTGCTCCAAAATAGATGGAAAAACCCAATGCATTTGATTGTATTGAAGACCTCCAAAACTCACCAATGCTTCAAATTCTCCGAAGGCGTCAAACCAAGGTTGAACATCTGACTTAAAGTTGGACTTCCAAATTTCTAACCGATAAACCCAATATAAATCCCATAAACCTATTACATTGAGCATAATAGCAAATGCGTTGTTTCGAACTTCCAATTGAGAAATTATGTATCCCAATTTTTTGACTATGCCAGATGCTGGAATTTCTTCTTTTTTCAAAAACTTTTGAAGGTGTATTAAGTGTCCGGATTGGAATTTTTCATCTTCAATACTTTTCATCAAATTACCGTAGCTTTTCAGCACATCTCCAGCTTTGGAAGTTTGTCTGTGAGTTTCATTAATTCGAATGACAAACTTTCGTAAGATCAACATAGGAACCAACCAAAAGACCAAGATCGCAGGCAAGGGTAATATTCCACTAAACATACAGAGGTAGATTCCTGCAATAAAGATCAAAGGTGTGATATAAAAAACGATTGGAATCCAAGAAACTGGTTTTACATAGTTTTCTGAATTCAACCAAGTAGTTAACAACTTCAGATCCTCGTCATTGTTTTTTTGCTGTAATCCAAGTGCTAGGTATTCCTGCCGCCACTCTGAATTTCTGCTGAGTTCTTTAATGGAAGCTTGTCTTTTCAAAATAGTTTCTGTGTTAGCTGGAACCAATAGATAGTCTGCGAATGCTTTTTGTCCCAAGGCGGTTTTCCCTCGATTGAAGAAATGAAAAAAGGAATAAGGTCCAAACAGGTCTAGGTCCAAAGCATACGGATGAAGTGGATCTAAAAATTTATTTCCATCTTCAAGGCCATCCATTTTGCGATTAATAATACTGAGTTCAATATTATTTACTTGCTCTAGAGATTTTAGAAAATTAGTTTTGGCTTGAATTTGCAAATGGTACCTAATCATAAATCCAAATGCCAATAACAGCACCAACCCGACCACAACTGCCCACAAAACACTTTTGGAGAAAATGAATATGATCAACCCTATGGCCGCAAAAAAATAGACCAATCGCATCATTGCAAACCTCGTGGCAAAAGCTGCCGATTGCTTAGCCGCCTCATTGTATTGATCGGCCAGTTTTTGATACTCCTCTTTTAGGGTATTTTTCTGAGCCAATATATCTTTATTTATACTCATGTATTACTTTCTGATAACCCTCCAAAAGTCGGTAAAATTTTTACTTTTTAACTGATTATGAATCATTACTTACAATTAATTGATTTGCGTCGGTTTCAAGAGCTGGAAAATAGTAATTTAGAGCTTCTTTATGGGCGTAAAATCACTCAATAGCAAAATCTTATTCGGTCTCAAAGTCAGACAATTGCGTCTGGACCAAGGCTTATCTTTTGCAGAATTGGCAAAGACTAGCGGGATTTCTGTCTCCTACTTGAATGAAATAGAGAAGGGAAAAAAATTTCCAAAACCCAATAAAATCGTGGATCTTTCCAAAGCTCTTTCGGTTACCTCTGAGTCCTTAACTTCTAATGAACTTCCGCTTGCGCTTGCACCGATTGCAGATTTGCTACAGTCAAATTTCCTTAACGAACTACCATTAGAATTATTTGGAATTGACCTGATAAAAGTGGTTGAAATTATTGCCAATTCTCCTATTCGAGTTGGTGCATTTATTTCTACCCTTGTTGATATCAGTCGTAATTACGCGTTGAGAGAAGATCATTTCTACTTCGCTGCGCTTCGTTCTTACCAAGAGTTGCACTACAATTATTTCGAAGACTTGGAACAGGCAGTACTCGACTTTTCAAAGGAAAATGGATTAGATGAAAATGAGACCATAACAGTTCCTCAAGTCGAACATATTTTAAAGAAAAAATACAAATACAATATTGTTGAAAATGGGTTAAAAGATTATCCAGAATTCAATAACATGCGCTCTGTTTTTATTCCCAGGAAAAAACAGTTGTTACTAAGCGGCTCCATTAATTCTGCTCAACTACAATTTCAATATGGCAAAGAAGTCGGATTTAATTACTTAGGATTGAAAGACCGTTCAATGACTTCTTCGTTAATTAGTGTGAAGAGTTTCGACATGGTGTTAACCCACGCCAGAGCTGCCTATTTTTCGGTGGCATTATTCATGAATAAAATTTCCTTTACGGAAGATCTTTCTAATTTTTTCAATAGAAAAAAATGGGACGGACAGGCGTTCATGGAATTAATGAATAATTACAATGCTGCTCCTGAAATGTTTTTCCAAAGATTGACAAACGTCATTCCTCAACATTTTGGCATTAAGGATTTATTTCTTTTACGAATATTACACAACCCTAAAGAAGATACTTTCAAAATTGACAAGGAGCTGCACATGCTGCGCAAACACCACCCACATAGCAATGGATTGCGAGAACATTATTGCCGAAGATGGATGTCTATTTCTTTGCTGCAAGATTTGAATAAGATGCAAGCGAATGGGAAATACACCGGAACAATAGTTGGTGTTCAAAAATCTTCCTATTACGGAACGGATGATGAATACCTCTGCTTTACTTTGGCTCGGTCCGCAAATCCCCATTCTAAATATAATGTAAGCGTCACTTTGGGTATGGTCATTAATGACGAACTGCGTTCAAAAATTAAATTCGTCGATGATCCTTCGATTAAACTTAAAACAGTGAGCACCACTTGCGAGCGATGCGATGTAAGGGATTGTAAAGAACGTAAGGTCCCTCCTATTGTTTTGGAAAGAATAGAAAAGCGAAAAGCAATGACCGGGAGGTTGAAGGAGTTTCGTGGGTCTTAGGCGTTTGGTTGAAGTTGGTTGAAAGGCGGTCAGCTGAATCTTGTTGTTGAAATTGGTTGAAAGAAAAAAATCGTTCCTCTTTTTTCGTTGAAGTTGGTTGAAGTTGGTTGAAAATCATTCGATTTTCAACCTGCTGACGTAATTGAATCGTTACTTTAATTTGAGGCTTCAATAAATTGAGCGATTACAGCCTTGAATAAATTTTTGGGAAATAACGATTGTAAACAATATGTCAAGAATAAAAGAAGGTGATTTGTTTGAAGTACAACTAGATAACAACAAAAAAGGATATTTTCAATTTGTTGCCTTAGATCAAACTCAATTAAATAGTGAAGTAATTCGAGTTTTTAAAAGTCGTTATGATATTTCTGACAAGGTTGAATTCGACATGATTACAAGTGATGAAATTCAGTTTTATATTCATACAACAATAAAATTTGGAATAAAACAAAATCTTTGGACAAAGGTTGGCAATGTCCAACTAGAAGAAGATTTTACATTACCCTATTTCAGAGAAAGTGGTGACTATGGAGATCCATCGGTTAAAATTTCTAAAGATTGGTATGTTTGGCAAGTAAATGAAGAAATGATACCAGTAGGAAGTCTCAATGATGAACAGAAAAAATATGACATTGGATACATTGGTACTATTTATCAAATTCCAGAGATTATGAATACTGGTAAAACAAAATATTTTTACCCGTCCTATTAACTAAAAAAGGTCTGAGCTAAAGTGATTTAGCACAGACCTTTTTATATTAATTATTATCTCTTTTTTAAATATTCAAAGCCCGATTCCCCGTGGCCATCAAGCAAGCTTCTTTCAAAGCTTCCGTGTATGTCGGGTGCGCGTGACTCATGCGACTCGCGTCTTCAGCAGAAGCTCTGAATTCCATCAAGGCGACCGCTTCTCCAATGACATCCGCCACTCTTGGTCCTACCATGTGTACCCCTAAGATCTCATCTGTTTCTGCATCAGCCAATACTTTAATCATACCGTCGATATCCATACTGGCTCGGGCGCGACCCAAAGCTTTGAATGGAAATTTACCAGACTTGTAGGCGACACCTGCTTCTTTGAGTTGTTCTTCTGTTTTTCCTACTGCGGCAACTTCCGGCCAAGTATACACTACGCCCGGAATTAAGTTGTAATCGATGTGTGGTTTTTGTCCTGCGATATATTCTGCGGTGTTCACACCTTCCTCTTCTGCTTTGTGCGCTAACATCGCTCCGCGAATAACATCTCCAATGGCAAATATTCCCGGGACGTTTGTTTCAAGATTAGCATCCACATCAATTCTGCCACGCTCGTCAGTTTTGATGCCTACATTTTCCAATCCAAGATTCGCAGTGTAGGCTCCTCTACCGATGGCTACTAGACAATAGTCAGCTTTAATTTCAAAGCTTTCCTCTGAATCTCTTTTTTCAACACCTACAGTAACACTTTTTGAAGTCGCTTTTACCGTGGTAACTTTATGCTTCAAATGGAATTTCATTCCTAACTTCTTCAAAGATCTTCTCAACTCTTTGCCGCAATCTTTGTCCAAGGTTGGAATCAATCGATCTTGGAATTCAACAACTTCTACTTCCGTTCCCAATCTCGCCCAAACAGATCCAAGTTCTAGTCCTATAACTCCTCCACCAATTACAACAACACGCTTTGGTACTTTATCTATGTTTAAAGCTTCCGTAGAAGTGATGACTCTTTTCTTGTCGTAGTTAAATGCCGCCGGGGTGATTGGCTTTGAACCAGTTGCAATAATTGTTTTTGCCGTTTCAATTTGCTCTTTGCTGCCATCATCTTTTGCAATACTGATCGTATTGGCATTTACAAATGATCCATGGCCGTGAAAAACAGTAACCTTATTTTTCTTCATCAAGAATTGGATTCCGCCTGTTGTTTGGCTCACTACCTCATTCTTTCTTTTGATCATTTGCTTCATATTGACTTTCAAATTAGAAAGTCCAATACCATGCTCTTCGAAAGTATGCGCTGCATTGTGATAATGCTCAGAAGAATCGAGCAAAGCTTTAGAAGGAATACACCCCACATTTAGGCAAGTTCCGCCTAAGGTTTTGTAGCGTTCGATCAATGCTACTTTCATTCCTAATTGCGCCGCACGTATAGCAGCGATATATCCTCCAGGGCCTGAGCCGATAACTGTTAAATCAAATTGCATAAAAGCTTAAATTTTGGATGGCAAATGTAAAAATTATAACGCTGAGAAGCAGACATGGTTGCCAAATATTCAAAGAGTACTGCAAAATGTATCCTGTCCTTGTTCCATAGCTATCATTGGGTTACTTTTGAGCGGAAGCACTACTTCGAATTCAATCAATAGTGAGCGTTAAAAATGAAGGATCGACTTCAAGGCTGGATTCAAGAGAAAATAAGGAGATTTTCCTTAGCGTCGGGTGACGGGTCACCTTCGGGGCCTAGTAAATGGTTGCTATGCGCGGTGTGCGTTTTTCTCCTTATCCCTATTTTTTTGACCGCTCAGCAAGGTAATAATCCATTTGATCAAGATGTTAAAAGCGAAAATCAAGAAATAATTCAAAATTCTTCGAATCCTTTTGACCTTATTCATAGGAGTAATAGTCGTGGTGAAGGTTACAATCCTTTCGATGTAGTACAATCCAACGAACGAAACATGGATCGTCTTGAACAACTGGCTCCAAGAAGAATAATTATCAAACCTAAGAATACAAAACAGGGGAATTTCAACTTTATTTTATTCAGTAGTATTCTCATATTGTTTACATTCTTATTCACGATGTTTCGCTCAGAACTATCTCAAATCTACCGAGGATTTTTCAATGAGAATATTTTAAAGTTATTACATCGAGAACAAACTGGAATTGTTAAGGCGCCTTACTTGATTTGGTATGTCTTTGCTTTTATAAGTCTTGCTGCGTTTATCATTCAAATTTTTCAGCACTTTTACCCTGTTGAGTTGGTCGGTATTTGGGCTAATTTTGGATGGATTTTCCTCGGCATAGTCGGCGTTTTCAGCTCAAAACACTTAGGAATGATCTTTTTGGGGCAGATTTTCCCTATTCAAAAGGAAATGGGTATCTATAGCTTCACCTTCATTTTAACGACCATCATTTTGGGTTTAGGGCTCATTCCGATTAATTTAATCATAGCATTTGGTCCTTCAAGCAGTTATGCCTTTTTCATCTATTTAGGGCTGGTATTGATGGCACTTACGTATTCTTACGGATATCTTCGCATCTTATTTATCACAAGTCGGAAGTGGGTGAGGTATGTTTTTCATTTTTTTATTTACCTTTGCACCGTCGAAATCGCTCCTATCATCGTATTGTTTAAACTTATAATGTATTAAACAATCATTGAAAACGGATCGTTTGTGTTTCGTTCACCAAATCATAATGAATGTCTGGAACCGGAAAAGCCGAGGCTGAATCTTACAAGGAAATAAAGACCATCCTCATATCCCAACCTAAGCCGGAGAGATCACCTTACTACGAAATTGAACAAAAGTATGGAGTCAAAATAGATTGGCGCCAGTTTATTCACGTGGAGGGTGTGGAAGAGAAAGAGTTTCGTAAGAATAGGGTTTACCCAAATGATTTTTCTGCCATCATATTTACGTCTAAGACATCAATAGATCACTTCTTCCGTTTGTGTGAAGAAATGAGAATCAAGATGTCTCAAGAGACCAAATATTTCTGCTTGTCAGAAGCCATTGCTAATTATCTTCAAAAGTTTATTGTTTATAGAAAACGTAAAGTTTTTACTGGTAAACGAAAGATTGAAGACTTGAAGCCTTACCTGATGAAGCACAGAGCCAAGGAGAAATTCTTTGTTCCTGTTTCTAACTTGGGTGCTAAAAGTGTTTTGGCATTTTTAGAAGAAAACGAGTTTGACTGGAAAGAAGGAATGATGCATAGGACTGTTTGCTCTGATCTATCAGATTTGAGTGATGTAACTTATGATGTTTTGGTTTTCTTCAGTCCGCTTGGTATCAATTCTCTTTATGAGAATTTCCCAGACTTCAAACAAAATGAAACTCGTATGGCTGTCTATGGTAATTCGACTAAACAATCAGTTATCGACCATGGGTTGGCTGCGAACATCATGGCTCCTCAGCCTGGCATTACGAGTATGGCTATGGCCTTAGAAAAGTACTTGAAAATTTCAAACAAGAAATAATCAACTTTGATTTAATAAATATAAAGGCCTCGGAATTTATTTCGGGGCTTTTTTATTTCCAACTAGTACTATCAATAAACATCATTACAGAACTTTTGTTAGTATGATATGATTGAAACCATTTCAAGTATTAAAGCTGCCTTTAAACATCCGCTCCCCGGAAAACCCGCTCAATATGAGATGGCTCATGCGTTTCGCGGGCCGTACCCAAAGTCGCCGGAAAATGCTAGAAAGGCCGGAGTATTACTTTTGTTATTTCCTGATCAAGGGAAATGGAATGTTGTTTTCATTCAAAGGCCTTCTTCCAAAAATCCAGACGATCGACATGCGGGACAACTATCTTTCCCTGGTGGAAAGCAAGAAGATACAGATGTGGACATGAGCAATACTGCTTTACGTGAAACACAGGAAGAGGTTGGAGTTGCTATTGAGGAGGTAACTTTGCTGGGTGCCTTAAGTGAATTATACATTCCGGTTTCTAATTTTTTGGTTTCTCCGTTCGTAGGTTATGTTGAAAAAAAACCTATTTGGATTCCTCAAGAAGAGGAAGTGGCAGGCATTATTGAATTCCCTATACATAGATTAAAATCTGGAGAAATTACTGGCCACACAGATATTAAAATTGGATCGCATTTACGATTGCAACAGGTTCCTTTTTTCGATTTAAATGGCAAGGTGCTTTGGGGTGCTACGGCTATGATGATGAATGAGTTTTTGAAAATGGATTGGTCGTAATCGACTTTTTATATTTTACTTTTCTAGTTTCACTATTACTTTGGCACTTTTTTCATTGAGATCTCGTTTTTCTTTTTTGTCATTGCCACAAAGGCAGCAAGAAAAAAAGTCTAGGAATGCTTGAAACCTACCTACGGTAGGCGGGCTTGTCTGCCGACAGGCAGGCTCGACGGCCGTCTCAAACAGCAAGCATTCCTGGCTCCGCAGTTTTTATAATTTCTTCGAAAAATATTAGGTTTTGGCGCTTAGGGGATTTGGCTAGATTTTAATTTTTTCTTCAAAAAACATTGGGATTTGCAAAAGTTAAATTCGGCGTAAGTTATTGCTAACTCATTTGCTTTATTTATTTTCATAGATGCGTGTTTCATTCTTGTTGACTACATTTCTATTTTGTACTGGATTTCTGTGTTCGGCTCAAAAGAAATTTGTGGATCTTAAAGAATTTATTCTTTCGGCAGATGCGAAGCAGGATGGAGCGCAATGCTTTAGTTTGACTCCTGCAGAAACATGGAAAGGAGGATCGGTTTGGTATCGCAACCAAATTGATCTTCGACAGAGTTTCGATATGGAATTAGAAGTGCACCTTGGCTGCAAAGATTATGGTGCAGATGGTATCGTTTTTATTTTTCATCCCAAATTAAAGACCGGGTACGAAGGAGAAGGAATTGGTTTTGGAGGTCTGGTACCTTCTATCGGAATCGAGATGGACACCTATCAAAATCATCACTTGAATGATCCTAGTTACGATCATGTAGCCTTGATGCGTGATGGTCGAATTAATCATCATGCTGGAATCACCGAACCCATTCCTTTAAAATCAGATCTCAGTGATGTGGAGGACTGTAAAGCTCATAAAGTTAGGGTACAATGGAATCCTCAGACAAAGATTTTGAATTTTCAATTTGACAAGAGCTCAAGAATTTCTCAACGAATAGAATTGGTTGATGATGTTTTTAAAGGTGATCCAATTGTCTATTGGGGGTTTACTGCCGCAACTGGGGGAGAACACAACCGTCATCGAGTTTGTATCGAAAAAACAGATTTCCTAGAAGTGGCTTCTTTCGATTACGACACCAAGCAAGAATTACTTTCTTCAAAAAAGTACATTATAGAAGATGTAGAATTCGGGTTAAAGAATGAAATTCTAAATGCAGATGACATCAAGGAACTTGACAACTTAGCGAAGTTGATGAATTCTTATCCAGAATATTCCATGATCATTGAGGGACATACAGACAATCAAGGGCCAATCAAAGAGAATGCCTTGCGTTCGCAGGAACAAGCAGAAGCAGTGGTCAAGTATCTGCAATCCAAAGGAATTGATCCTAAACGCTTGACTTTTTACGGCTTAGGAGAAGATTATCCTATTGCCCCAAATGAGTCCAAGGAGGGTCGTGCAAAGAATCGTCGAATACAAGTCTTTATGCAAAAAAATAGAGCCTAGACAAGGTTTTAAATGCATCTTGAATTAATCTTTACCCGATCTAGACTAAATTTAAATGGAATCGTATCATTTGGACAAAATGCCCCCTCCCTTTTGCCTATCTTTGCAACCAATATTCTAACCAAATAGCTACTTTCTGAATGGAAAAAATAAATCCATACCAGCCGACCAATAAAGTTCGTATTGTAACTGCTGCTTCTCTTTTTGATGGCCACGATGCCGCTATCAATATCATGAGACGCATTATGCAGAGTTCTGGCGCCGAAATTATTCATTTAGGCCATAATCGCTCTGTTCAAGAAATCGTCAATACAGCCGTCCAGGAGGACGTCCAAGGGATCGCGATCACTTCCTATCAAGGTGGTCATAATGAGTTTTTCAAGTACATGTATGATTTATTGAAAGAGCAAGGCGCTCATCACATAAAAATCTTTGGAGGCGGAGGAGGAACAATTCTTCCTTCTGAAATAGCGGACTTACAGGAATATGGAATTGCGCGCATTTACTCTCCTGATGATGGGAGAAAAATGGGATTGCAAGGTATGATTAATGATGTATTGCAGCAATGTGATTTTCCTTTGGGACAAAATCTAAACGGTGAATTAAAGACTTTTCTAAAAGGAGATAAAAGAGCCATTGCTCGGATGATCTCAGCCGTTGAAAATTTCCCAGAAGAAAATGCTGACTGGTTAAATGATCTGGCTAAGAAAGTTTCTTCCAAGACGATTCCTGTTTTAGGAATTACGGGAACCGGCGGAGCCGGAAAATCTTCCTTGGTTGATGAACTGGTCCGACGTTTTTTACTAGACTTCAAAGACAAGACAATTGCAATCGTTTCTGTAGATCCTTCGAAAAGAAAAACAGGTGGAGCTTTGCTTGGGGATAGAATTCGAATGAATGCGATTAGTCCTTCATTGGCAAAAGATCGTGTGTACATGCGTTCGCTGGCAACTAGGCAATCGAATCTTGCATTATCAAAATATGTGCAAGGCGCGGTGGATATTCTAAAGGCTGCCGGTTTTGATTTAATCATTTTAGAGACTTCAGGTATTGGCCAATCAGACACAGAAATTGTAGACCATTCAGACACTTCGCTTTATGTGATGACTCCAGAATATGGAGCAGCTACACAATTGGAAAAAATAGACATGTTGGATTTCGCCGACATGATAGCCATTAATAAATTTGACAAGCGTGGAGCGCTAGACGCCCTTCGCGATGTTAAAAAACAATATTTAAGAAATCATCAACTTTGGGATGTTCCAATGGAAGACATGCCGGTCTTTGGAACAATCGCTTCTCAATTTAATGACCCAGGTACCAATACACTGTACCGAATGTTGATGAATAAAATTGTAGAAAAAACTGGAGCGGATTTGGCTTCAACTTTTGGAACGGACACCGCGATGTCTGAAAAGATTTACATCATTCCGCCAGAACGAACAAGGTATCTTTCTGAAATTTCTGAAAACAATCGTCAATACGATCGTTGGGTAGATCAACAAGTAAAAATTGCTAGAGAACTTTTCGGTCTGCAAACCAGTATAGATCATTTCAAGAAAAACAATGCTGATCATCCTTTGTTGCCAGAACTTGAAAAAGCACTGACAGAAAGAAGATTAGATCTTGACGGAAGATGTCAACGAATATTAGATGCTTGGGAAGAGAAAAAAGCAGCTTATGCTGGTGACGAATTTGTTTACAAGGTAAGAACTCGAGAAATTCGCGTGCCTACTTTTACAACTTCTTTGTCTCACTCAAGAATACCAAGAGTCGCATTACCTAAATATAAAGACTGGGGAGAAATTCTTAAATGGTCATTACAAGAAAATGTCCCGGGAGAATTCCCCTACACTGCCGGCGTTTTTCCTTTCAAAAGAAAAGGAGAAGATCCAACAAGAATGTTTGCAGGGGAAGGTGGGCCAGAAAGAACCAACCGACGTTTCCACTACTTGAGTTCGGATATGCCAGCGAATAGATTGTCTACGGCCTTTGACTCGGTGACACTCTACGGCGAAGATCCGGATCACCGTCCAGACATTTATGGAAAGATTGGTAATTCAGGCGTAAGTATTTGCTGCTTGGATGATGCTAAGAAATTGTACTCCGGTTTTGACTTGTGCGAACCGAGTACTTCTGTGTCTATGACGATCAATGGCCCGGCGGCTACGATTTGCGCTTTCTTTATGAACGCTGCTATCGACCAACAATGTGAAAAATACATTATAGAAAACGAGCTGGAGCATTTGGTAGAAGCCAAACTAAAGGAAACTTACGATGACAAAAAAATGCCGCGACCAAAATACCGTGGTGATTTACCTAAGGGAAATAACGGACTAGGCTTAATGCTTTTAGGACTGACTGGTGATCAAGTGCTGGATTCTAATATTTATGAAATACAAAAAGCGAAAGCGTTGACCTCTGTTCGAGGAACTGTGCAAGCTGACATCTTAAAAGAAGATCAAGCGCAAAACACATGTATTTTTTCTACAGAATTTTCGTTACGCTTGATGGGCGATGTGCAACAGTATTTTATTGATAAAAAAGTAAGAAACTTTTACTCGGTTTCTATTTCAGGATACCACATCGCAGAAGCTGGCGCAAATCCAATTACTCAATTAGCATTTACCCTATCCAACGGATTTACTTTTGTAGAATATTACTTGAGTCGCGGAATGAATATTGATGATTTCGCTCCGAACTTGTCTTTCTTCTTTTCAAATGGTGTTGATCCAGAATATGCTGTGATCGGAAGAGTTGCACGAAGGATATGGTCGAAAGCTATGCGCGAAAAATATGGCGCCAACGAGCGTTCTCAAAAACTAAAATATCACATTCAAACTTCTGGTCGCTCGTTGCATGCCCAGGAGATTTCCTTCAACGACATTAGAACAACCTTACAAGCTTTGTATGCGATCTATGACAATTGCAATTCGCTGCACACCAATGCTTATGATGAGGCGATCACTACGCCAACAGAAGATTCTGTTCGCAGAGCTGTAGCAATTCAAATGATCATCAACCACGAATTAGGATTGGCTAAAAATGAAAACCCGTTGCAAGGAGCATTTATCATTGATGAATTAACTGAGCTTGTTGAAGAAGCCGTACTGCTAGAATTTGATCGCTTGACAGAACGCGGCGGTGTTCTTGGTGCCATGGAAGGCACCTACCAACGTTCTAAAATTCAAGATGAATCTCTGCACTACGAAACGCTCAAACACACCGGAGAATTTCCAATCATTGGGGTCAATACGTTCTTGAATAAAGATGGTTCGCCAACTGTCATTCCTGAAGAAGTTATTCGTGCGACTGAGGAAGAGAAAAAAGAACAGATCGAAACTTTAGAAGCATTGCATGCATCGAAAGCAACTATTGCTGCCGATTTACTGAAAGAACTACAAAGAGCAGCAGTGAATAATGAAAATACTTTTGAGCAATTAATTGAAGTTGGAAAGCATTGTTCGCTAGGCCAGATTACCAATGCGCTATATGCTGTAGGAGGACAATATCGCCGGAACACTTAAGATAGGCGCTACTAGAAAAAAAGTTGAAATTGGTTGAAAATCCAACCTCTGGTCTGAATGCTAAAAGCATTTTTCCAACCAATTTCAACAACCTTGTTAGCCTAAATCCCAGCGAAATTTACTCTTTAATCGATCACTGAATCCTTTTTTTCTCGTGTCTGTTTTCTGGACTCCTCTTTTAGGTTCGCTCGGCTTTTTATCCTTAGGCCGCTTATCATCTCGCTGTTCGTTCTTACGATCATTTCTTCGATCGTTATTCGAGCCGCGATTATCGTTCTTGGGTTTTGACCTACGATTACCGCGATTGTTATTGTCCTTTATAGATTTATCTTGGTTTCGATTAGTCGATTGGTTATCTCCTTGGCGATTGTCTCTTTTTTCATTTCGAGCTCCGCGGTTTCTATCTTGATCACTACCTCTTCTATCTTCTCTTTGTCGATCTTCGCGGTTGCGATCATCTCTTCGCTTTTCGTTTCTACGATCTTCCCTGCGATCACCATGATCATTTCTATGTGGTCGCCTACCTCCATTTCTTGGATTACCACCTGGTCTTCCACCTCTTCCTCTTTGACCACCACCTCTCTGGCCTCTTGGCTGTGGTGGAGGAACCGGATCATTGATCGTATCAGCAAATGGATGATCTTCTATAACCGGTACTTTTTGACCAATCAATTTTTGAATATCTCTCAAGTATGCTTTCTCTTCATTATCACAGAAAGACATCGCAATTCCACTAGCGTCTGCTCTACCCGTTCGCCCAATTCTGTGTACATAGGTTTCTGGAATATTTGGCAAATCGTAATTGATCACCAAAGATAATTTAGACACGTCAATTCCTCTAGCCGCGATATCTGTTGCTACAAGTACATTGAGGTCTCCAGCCTTGAAAGCGCCCAAAGCTCTTTGCCTTGCTCCTTGAGATTTGTTTCCATGTATTGCAGCAGCTTGAATGCCAGCGCGACCCAATTGCTTTACAATTCTATCTGCACCATGTTTAGTTCTGGAAAAAACTAAAGTGGCGTTTTCTAATGCGCTTACGTTTTCTTTACCCTTACTTTTCTCAAAGGCTTTCTCCAAGATGTGCGTCAACAACTTAATCTTAGATCGCTTCCCAACGAAATAAACCGACTGGGCGACTTTCTCAGCAGTCGCTTGTTCTGGCTTAATGGTTACTCTTTCGTAATCTCCCAGAATTGTTGACGACAACTCTTTGATAGATGTAGGCATGGTTGCCGAAAAGAATAAAGATTGTCTCTTTTCCGGTAGTAGCTTCAACATTTTCTTAATGTCATGAATAAAGCCCATGTCCAACATCTGATCCGCTTCATCCAAAACGAAGAAATCAATGTGCTCTAAAGTGATGTATCGTTGTCCGATCAAATCTAACAACCGACCTGGTGTGGCCACCAAGATGTCAACACCATTTCGAAGTGCCGAAACTTGCTTGCCTTGTTTTACACCTCCAAAAATTACAGTACTCCTAAGAGAAGTGAACTTTCCATATTCAGTGATGTTATCGGCGATTTGAATGGCTAATTCACGGGTAGGTGTTACGATTAAAGCTTTTACTTGTCTTGGCCCTTTTCTTTGCTCGCCCTTTCTTTCTTGCAATAATTGAATAATGGGAATCGTGAACGCCGCTGTTTTTCCAGTTCCAGTCTGCGCCACACCCAATAGGTCTTTGCCTTTAAGTAAGATTGGAATGGATTGCTCCTGAATCGGAGTGGGGTCTGTATAGCCTTTTTTGTCTAGTGCTTTTAAGATGGGGTCAATAATCCCCAGAGATTTAAATGTCATGCTGCCTCGTTATTCCTGCTAAATCTGAAAAAGAACTATTTCTAAGGCGATCAACAGGTAAAATGTTGCAAAGGTACGTTATTTCTATGGTTGTTGTAGAATCGCCCCAAAGGCTCATTTACAGTTGATTATCTTGGCCTAAATCAATTATTCTGAATGCTCATTTTTATCAAACAATATTTAGTTCCAAACACTTGTCATTGTTGGCTATCTTGGCAAAAATTTGATATGGAAGCCTTTCTTTCGCCATTAGTCACTGCAGATTGGTTAAAAGCGAACATCAACGATCCTGATGTGGTGATTCTTGATGCAACGATCAAGAAAGTGACGGATTCAAACGATACGGAAGAATCAAACATGGGGATTCCGGCTGCTCGATTTTTTGACATCAAAAAAGGATTTTCCGATCGGCAATCTAAGTTGCCAAATATGCTTCCTAATCCAGCTGATTTCACCCGAGCTGCTCAACAGTTGGGCATCAAGAAGACCTCTAAGATTGTGGTTTATGACAAACTAGGGATTTATTCTAGTCCGCGCGTTTGGTGGATGTTTCGAACGATGGGACATGAGCAAGTAGCCGTTCTTGATGGAGGATTACCGGAATGGATTCGGGCTGGCGGATCAATTATAGCGATGGCGCCACAGTTTACTGAGACTGGAAATTTTCAGGCAAACTTTCTATCAGACTGGGTGACAGATGCCACTGAAGTTCTAAAGAACATCGAATCGAAAACCTGCAAAGTGTTGGATGCGCGTTCAGCAGGAAGATTTCGCGGTACAGCGCCAGAGCCTCGGGCGGGATTGCGCGGCGGACATATTCCTGGCTCCTTTTCATTGCCATATACGGAAGTGTTGATTGATGGAAAGTTTAAATCAATCGCAGAACTAAAAATGATTTTTGAAGAAAAAAATTCTGAAAGAAAACGAATGATTTTCAGCTGCGGATCAGGAATTACTGCAAGTATTATTTTGCTGGCTGCACATTTAGCTGGCCAAACAAAAGGAGCGGTCTATGATGGTTCTTGGACAGAATGGGGAGATGATGAAAGGTATCCGGTGGAAAAACATTGAAGGTGATCAGCGCTTTGCTGGTATCTTTAAGCGGGATTTGAATGTTGTCGAACGATTTCATAGAGGCCGATTCCCAGGGCGGTGGCGACGTTCATAGAAGAGTTGTTACCAAACATAGGAATGTGAACCGAGCCCTCCAATTGCTGCAAAGTATCTGCCTGTACGCCGTTCCGTTCGGAACCAATTACCAGCAAAATTTTTTCCCCTAATAAAAAAGAATATTGATGAATTGCCTTGCTTGAAGAGGTGATTTCTAAGCCCAGACATTTGAAACCTTGCGCCTTATATTTATGAATTACCGAAGCAGTCTCCAGAACATGTTCATTTTCTAAATATTCGTGGGTACTTCTTGAAGTCTTCTTCACCTTTCGGTTATCCAACTTAGGACTCACTCCAGTCAAGTAAAGTTTTTGCACACCAAGGGCATCGCAAATTCTAAATATACTTCCCACGTTTTCTGGGCTATGAATATTCTCAGCCACCACAATCAGATGATGGTTTATCTTTTCGGTATTGGTCTCGGAATGTTCTAATTGTCGATTGGACATTTTGCAAAGCTACAATTACATTTGCCATTTTTCAATCTCCACCAACATCTCTAGTTGGACGTCTTCGCCTTTGTTGGCATTGTACCACTTTTGAAGTTCTATTTGTGCTTGAGCGTAATACGCACTTTTCTCTTCCTTATCCTTTAACTTGGCCATGGCCACTTTGTTTTGTTCAACTTGCTCCTGCGCATCTCTTGGCCTCGCGCCCCACTCCCCAAGCACCTCAGAAAAATCTTCGTTCAAACAAATCAACTTGGGAATTGCCCTAGAACCATTTGAAAGGTGTTGGTCCATCAGGTTAAGATTTTCATCTCTCCAGATTGTTCGCATCTGAATGAATTCATTTACGGATGCCATTTTATTGAGAATTGGAAGAATTTGGGCAGCGTCGCCACACCAAGTTTCGGTAATTACCAGCCAATTTTGAGGCTGTCTAACCAACTTAATTCTTTCTTCAACAAAAGGCTTCAGTTCCACCTTTTTGTCCAATCTAGAACTTCTGCTATGGTTTAACTTGGTATAATTTGCTAGACTTTCATTCTGTATCGGGCCGGAAGTTTCCCCTGCCTCCACCTGTGCAGCCATCAACTCACGATAGGCTTGGTAGTCCATCGTTTTATTTTCCCATAATTCCTTGTAATCAATAGTATCCATAAGTGTGTGGTTTTGTGTGTCCTTATAAATAGAACTACAAGAAGTTAGACAAAGTTACAAGGGGAAAGGTTTTGAGCGGAAGATCAAGCGAAAGGAATCGAATTATTGTTTAACAATTTTCTTAACGATAGAATTGCCTTTATTGTCTATGATTTCCAACAAATACATTCCAGTTGACAATTCGGAAACATCTATGCTGTTTCCTTCGAAAGAGACTGAGAATAGCGTATGGCCTTGTAAATCATAGATATTAATTTTCTCGAAATTGAACTCTCGATTATAGTCTAAAGAAATCAGACCTTTTGTTGGATTTGGAAAAAGAATAATATTGTCTAAATCTTTGGTTAACTGTAATTCATCAAAAGTGCCGACTGTCACATAATTACAATCATCCATAATACATCCATTCTCATCCACCTTAACCAACCAGCTATCAAAATCTCTCCTCATTTCATTATCGTTGTTCAAATAATACAAGCTTGCTGCACCGCCACAAGAAATCGAACCGTCTGCTAGTTCTTGTGTATACATAAAAAAAGCATCCAACTTCTGATCCAAACCTGGTTCGTATTCAAAGAAGCGTTCCCACAAAATTTCTCCATCTCCAGAAAAAAGTCCCAAGTATGGAATGGTCACTACATTTTCGTCCACAATATCAATACGATCAGGAAAATATCCCGTCACTAAGACATTGTCATTCGCTGTAACATCGACATCCAATATATTGACTGTTTTCCAATTAATATTATCAGCAAATTCATGCTTCCACATTATTTCGCCGCTAGTCGCATCCACGCGCCACAATTCCTTATCTCCCCACTGCTCACTACCTCCGGGAATTAAAAAATCTCCATTACTAAATACATCTATTGCCATTCTTTCGGACATAGAGTCATCAATTGCATCACTTTCCCATTCCGTAAAGTTTTCTAAATCATTTGCAAAAGTGTAGACGTAAAGTCTCTTTTCGCGAAAACTTGAATTAGGAGATACATATTCAATTGCTCGATGAATAAAATGCAGGTTTTGATCAATCCCAATACAGGCATCAGAAATACTTCCTCCTATCCCAATTCCATATTCAAATGATGTATCTACTTTTCCAAATTCTAAAGAGATTTTAGAAATACAGGCAAAAATTTCTTCATCAGCTACTACACCATGAACAAGTTGACCGTAGATAATAACCTTCCCGTCAATCAACTTTGGTATTACGCCTATCGGGAGAATTTCGTCTGCATTGAATTCTTCACTTGACATCTCGATAAAATCAATTTGATCACCGTCTAAACTGTAAATATTAAAATAAACGGCACTGCGGTTTATCCTTTCAAAACCAACTTGAATTACACTGTCACCTGAAAAAATCAAATTCGATTTCCATAAAACATTAAAATCCGGAGTTCTTACACTCCAAACCTCATCACCATTTGCATCAATTTCCGATAGAATACCGGCAAATCCAGTTTCATTGTCGTATTTAGAACTCATTGATAAAAACAGTCTTCCATTATATTCCTGAGCTTCAGAAATTCTTTCAAAGGAATGATCATTGAGGTCTTTGATATGGGAATAGATTTGGGCAAACGCATCTATTGGTAACAACAAAATAATTGTTGTTACCAATAGATGACTTAAATTAATAAATGAGTTCGTTTTCATTTTTAACTTACTAGAGCCGTATAAGTTTTTCTGTGTATGTGGACTTTCCTAAAAATTACACCAATAAGATGAGATTCTTTATTTGATCAAAGAAGAAAATTCAAGTTCTCACAAGTTCTTAATTCAAAAACATAGAAGTTGTTTCCCTTCCTGCTTTTGTGGACAACACCACATAATACTGCCCAGCCGGAAAATCATGCCCAGCTAATGACACCAAATTTTTTCCTTTGATTTGTTTTCCGGATAGAACGGTGTAGTGATTTATTCCTAGTTGATCTACTAATTCCAATGTTATCTCTTCGCTTCGATCCAAATAAAACTCGATTACTGATTGTCCCTGTGAAGGATTTGGATAGACGGATAATTGAAAATCTTGTGAAGACAATTGATTAGTTGAAGAAGGTGTTTGGTCAAAGCCTACAAAGACAACATTAGAGCCGATAGGAATGGCTAAAGTGTCAGTCTCCATCGCGTAGCCAATATCCGCAGGGTTTGAAATGAATGGCGTGGAAATGGTTTCTGGGTTGGTAAAGTCAGCACTATATTTAGTAATTCTAGCTGGCGCCCAAGATGAAATATAATAATTGCCATCTGAGTCATCATCTATACCATCTATGGCCCCTACATTTGTTGTAACCACTTCCGAAACTGAAAAATCTGATCGATCAACAGCTCTAATTTTTGCATTAGAACCGGCCCAACTCGTATAGAGCAATCGATCATTTGTCGCATCGTAAACGATTCCGTTTGGAGTAGTTAATGTATTCGATACTGCTACTGATGACGTAACATTCGATAAGTCGGCGACATCTATTTCGTGAATCCTATCGTTTCCAAAATCTGTAACATACAATTTGTCGACACCGTCATTGGTCAATCCATTCAAGAATCCAGCACCGGGAATTGAAACACTCATTACTTCATCTGCTGTAGTCAAATCATAACCCTTCACAACTCCACTTCCCACGGCGAATAAGGTATTTCCCAATATTTCTAATCCGTAAGAACCGGTAGCATTTCCAAAGAAGGAAAGCGTTCCATTACTTTCAATTACTACAATATCACCAGTCGAGACAAACCATCTATTGCCGACGGCATCGTATTCAGCGCTTTCTGCTCCGTTTAAACTTTGCCCATGCAAATGACCTATTCCTATGACTATAAAAAGTAGTAGTGTAAAAATTACTTGTTTCATTATCCTTATTTTAACAACGAATGTATTATAAAATATGGATTTGAACTGAAAGGTATTTGACGAAGCGCTGTTTCCGTAGCGTTATTCCGATAGCACGCTTTCTAATTTTTTCAGTGCAGCTTGGTTTTCATCGTTTTTCATAGCATCTAAAATGTCCAACTTTTCTCTCTTGGTCAAACGAAAGGTTACTGATGCTCTAGGGTTTTTCTTATTTGGCGTATATACGAACCTTACGACGTCGAAATTTTCTGGACCATATATGTCATAAATAAAACCAAGACTTTTATCCAATTCATAATCTTGTAAGCTTAGAATTTGTCCTGCTACTCCTAGTGGATTGACCAAAGATGTGTAGAGACTTTTGTCATCGTTTTGGTCTATTTTTTCCAGTTTGTTTAAAGAAGTGATTTGAATCATGACAACTCCTGAAGTGTTTTCCAATATCCAATCTTGAAACACTTGTAAAAACCGCGTTGCAGAACCGATACCGTAGTTGTCTCTTAAACCGGCATCCATAATTTCCACGCTGGGTGCAGATGGCATGTGAACATTTGGCAAAATGTAGGGATAGGTCGCGCTCATTCTTAGCGCAGTTGTATACCTCAAATTTTGTGCATTTTGATCTTTGAAAAAGTGTCCAAAATCGACGGCATCCATTTCTACTGAACCAGGATTGCTTTGACCTATTGGAGCAGTCGTCATGTAAGATTGTCCATGAGGAGAAATCAATAATTGTCTGCCGTCATTAACGATGTAAGGTGTAATTAAAATCGAAGGGGTGATTCCCGCCTGCTCTGGTTCCTTATAAGCTGACAATGGTTTGTCTAAAACTCCTAAAGTGTTTTCGTTGAGCTGCTGCTCAAAAATATAACCTCGGTCTTTACGATAAGTTTGTCCTTCGTAATCAAATTTCAACCAAGGGAGAAAAAGATCATTAGAAACTATCGTGAAAGCCATAGAGTTCAAAAGATCTTGACTTAATTGATCAATATAAGTTAGGTCCATTGGCTGGATGGTTCCACCATTGCCTTTTTGTAAATATAATTCTCGCAAGTAAGCTGCTCCAATCATTCCTCCTGAAGCGCCGGTAATTAAAACTGAATTAGGCGTTAACGGTTCGTCGGCAACATGATCACAATCTTGCATTACTTTCATTACCCAAACCATCGCTTTCATTCCTCCTCCGCTCACACAATACATGACCATCTTGGGCGGCTTATCCTTTGGGAATCGGCTCCGCCAATTGTTCAACCTTTCAATGGTACTAGCCTTGTCCGTTGCTATCAGTGTCGAATCCAATTGCTTAGTAATATTCGGATAATCATACACTGGCATTTCTTTGGTATAATCTAAACCATAAGCTTTATTGTGATGATTTAGTTCTGAAAAGGTACTCAAGTAATTAACAAATATTAGAAATATTACAGACACAGTAAGTGTCCACTGTCCGAACCAATAAATCACAGCTCCAGTAACTGCAACAACTACAGTTCCCAGAAGAAAGATACTTGTACCTGCTGGTATCCTAAAGTATGGATTGTCAATCAAGAGCCCCAAGGATACCAAAACCAACAAACCTAAAATTTGTACAACCAAGGCATTGAGGTGATTTTGCTTGAACACTTTAAGCAATAATTTAGGATCGTAATGCCCTACCGGTCTTACCAATCTTGGAATCAAAGATTCACTCAAGTAGGTGTCAACCCTCCATCTGCTTTTTCCTTTTATCAAAAATTCCATCCGCTTAGCCTTTCTACCAGAAGTCAATGGACTGAGAATTCTTTCCGCTTCTTCTTTAGGAATTTTCAAAAAACTAAAGATGTCTTTATTGGTGTAGTAGAAATAAATTGCGGAGCAAAGAATTAAACTAAAAGCTCCTGCCAAAAATGAAAAGCAATGCATCAAGACCGTTCCCCACTCTTCGAATTCATAATACAGTTTGAATTCTATGGCGAGAAATAAATAGAGAATTATAAAAAAGATAGGCAACAAAGCATTGTTAATACTAAACTTCGTAAAGGGCCTTTGTAGTGTTGCTAGAAATGGAAAGTGATGTGCAGTTAATAGATAAGTTGCCAGATTCCAAGTCATCATAAAAGAACCAAATCCAATACCGAGAAAATAATAACTGATAATATTGACTTCGCCGAAATATTCTGGCGTAAGAAAAAGGTACTTAATTCCGAAAATGTTTCCGAGGTTTCCAGACATCAGAAGGGCTATTAAGACCCAAGACAAAATCAATAACGGATTACTCCGTAGATGCATGAAAAGCAACTGCAGAGGAAAGGAAAAAATTATATCATTAATCCATTTCTTCATCGGTCTCTTTGAGCTTAATTACTCGAACCGTTTCGATTTTGGTATCACTCACCAACACTAAATTGAATTGATACCCATCGAGAACAATTTCGGCGCCTTGCTCAGGGATCGTTTGCGCGGTCATCACCAAGTATCCTGAAAGCGTAGCGTAATCTCCTTCTGGAAATTGAAGGGCTTCGTATTTGTCATTCAAGTAATCAATCTCCAATCTTCCTGCCAAGATGAATTCGTCTTCAGAGACCATTGTTTCCAATAGTTCTTCTTGATCATGTTCATCTTCAATTTCTCCAAAAATTTCTTCTAGGATATCTTCCAAAGTTATAACTCCTGAAATGCCTCCATATTCATCGACCACACACGCAATATTGATGTGTTCTTTAATCAACATATCCATCAAGTCTCGAACTTTCATGGCCTCTGGCACAAAAGGAATATCGATCACCATGCTTTTTACCGATTTTGGTTTGGTAAAAAGTTGTTGGTGATGCACGTAGCCCAAGACATTATCGATGTCTTTGTCCGTTACTAAAATTCTAGACAACTTAGTCTCTTTAATGATTTGCTTGAGCCTATCGATATCATCATTTACATCTACATCTACAATCTCTGTTCGAGGAACCATACAGTCTCTCACTTTCACCGATCTTAGATGCAATGCTTTTCCAAACAGATCTGCATCAATCTCTTCGTCACTATCTTGAAGTCTGGTTCCTTTTATAAAGTTCTCTAAATCTAATCTTGTGATCACATTGTCGTTACCTCCTACCGGTGTTTTAAATAACAACCTTAAGAGCCAATTAGACAATCGGGTCATCAGCCAAGCCGGCGCAGCTAACAACCATTTGATGGCTTGTAAAGGATAAGCCAATCCAAAAAGCAGCGGGTTTGAAAAAAGTCGAAATAAAGTCTTGGGCAAAAACTCCCCGAAGATGAGTACCACGATTGTAATTACCAATGTACTAAAAAGTAAAAATAAGCCGTCGTTCGGTCCAAAAAGCCTATCGTATGTCGGCTCCATCAAATTTCCCATCAAAATGGTAAATAGAACCAAGGCGATGTTGTTTCCAACAAGCATGGTGCTCAAAAACTGAGCGGGACGTTCATACCATTTGGCCAATATTGATCCTCGCTGAGATCCCTGCATTTTTTTTAATTCCACCTCTAACTTACTTGCAGAAATAAAAGCAATCTCGGTACCTGAGAATAGCGCACTGAGTAAAAGACAAATTAAAATGGTAAAAATTAGCATTTATGGATTGCGGTAATGACTGTCAAATTAACGATTTTCTTCATTAGTGAACCCTTCATACGGCAAACTGCCCTCCATAGTTTTCAATTTCCAGTGCGTAAAGTCCTCATCAGCTTGAAAACCGTAAGAATAAATGACTTCCTGGCCTGGTTGGGTGATTTTTACCCATTTTTC
>CALFWO010000036.1 GCA_937928045.1 uncultured Saprospiraceae bacterium
GTTGAAATTAAGGAGGGTGATATGTACCTATTGCCTCCTAGAATACCTCACTCGCCGCAGAGGCCGGCTAATACAATTGGTTTGGTCATTGAAAGATACCGTCGAGATGGGGAAGAAGATAGTTTGATGTGGTTTTGCGAAAACTGTAATCATAAATTGCACGAAGCGAGTTTTGAAATGAAGGACATTGTCAATCAATTACCTGTGGTAATGAAAAACTTCATGGATAGCGAAGAACTCAGAACTTGTAATGAGTGTGAAACAGTAATGGAAAAGATGTAGCCTCAAAAGCTTGCACAATTATTTATGGGAAATAAAGTCTTTTTTGCCTCAGACTTCCATTTGGGAGATAGTAATGAGGATGAAAACAGAAAAAGAGAACGAACGATTGTTCGCTGGCTGGATCGTATTAAATCTGAAGCGAAGGAGATTTACCTGATGGGTGATTTATTTGACTTTTGGTTTGAATATCGACAGGTCGTCCCGCGAGGATTTATAAGAATCCAAGGCAAAATTGCTGAATTGAGAGATGCTGGTATTCCAATCTATTTTTTCACAGGCAATCACGACATGTGGATGTTCGATTATTTTGAGAAAGAATTGGGCGTGGAAGTCATAAAGGCCCCAATTTCCAAGGAAATATTAGGGAAAAAATTCTTTTTGGGACATGGCGATGGCTTGGGACCTGGAGATCATGGATATAAATTGATCAAAAAGGTTTTTGCTAATCCACTTTGCCAATGGCTTTTTGCTCGGATTCATCCAAACTTTGGATTTGGATTAGCCAGATTTTGGTCCGGTCGGTCCAGAGCCCAAAGCCCCAAAATAGAAGAATTCCATGGTGCAAAAAATGAATGGCTTATTACCTTTGCAGAAGAACATTCTACCGATAAACACGTTGACTTCTATATATTCGGGCATCGCCATTTGCCAATTGATCATCAGCTCAAAAATGGTTCAAGCCGGTATATCAATTTAGGAGAATGGATGAACTTTAATTCTTATGCAGTATTTGATGGAGAAAAAATGCAATTGGAATTCTTTGAAAAACCAACTTACAACTATCCTTGTAATTGGCGCTAGTGTGTTTCTAAGTGCGCAGATAAATTCTTCTCAAGATTCATTAAATATTAAAGGAGTTGAATCGGATAGCCTTCTAGCATTTTATAATCCAAATTTGCAAGAATTAAATCGTCTAGAGACTGATGCGCATATCTTCTCTACGGATATTTTACAAAATATTTATTTAGCCGATTCAAGTGAATTGATTAAGTACGACCGCGATGGAAATTTGCTGTATAGGTTTTCAAATAATCGTTATGGCCAACTAACCTGGCTTGAAGCGTCAGATCCATTTCATACTCAGCTCTTCTACGAAGATTTTCAAAGACTAATTCTTTTAGACAATACATTAAGCGAGATTGCAAATTACAACTTGCAAGATTTTGGTTATTATCAGTCTTCAGCTGTGACGCTTTCCTACGACAATAATCTTTGGATTTTTGATTCCATCACTGGAGAACTTAGAAAGATTGACCGACTCGGGAAAGTACTTTTTGCCAGTGACAATTTATTTTATCAATTTGAAGAAAATCCAGTTCCATTAAGACTGCTGGAAAGCAAACAGTTCGTCTTGCTTTTAGATAAAAAACAAGGATTTTTTCTCTTTGATATATTTGGGAAATTTCTAAAAAGATTAGACCTACCAATTACGCAGAATATTCAATTACGTCGAGATTTGCTTATTTATGAAAGCGAAGGAAGTTTGTATTTGTTTAATTTAAAGACCTTTGATACAACAGAATTAATGCCCAATTTATATCCTGGAAATTCAATCAAAAATCTCAGACTAGAGTCTAATTTATTGTATGAATTGACCGATAAAGATTTAGAGATATTTGAAGTGAAAAATTAGTTTTCGCCTTGTTTTCATTAGATAATAATCATCGATTTTATTTTAATTCTTTAAGCAGTGTTTTTGCTGCAAGGACTCCTAAATTATTAGAAGCGAGCGGACTTGCTCCAGTGATCAATTTTCGATCTAAGCAAACAGTATTATCTGATTCCGTATTCATAAGATTTACACCTAAACCTTCAAGTCTTTGGCTCAAACCTTGGGTCATATGACCAGGAAGATAACCCACCATAGGAGTTTGTTTATCAACAGCGTCTGGGAATACAGCCATGTTATAACCTTCGTAAATGAATTTTTGATCATCAAGAGTGGTTGATAAAAATGAGCCGGGTCCATGACAAAGACTGATAGTGAATAGGTCGCTGTTATGCGCCCAATTCAAAATTTTTCCGACGTTCTTATCTTCAGGAATTCCAATCATTGCACCATGGCCTCCAGGAACAAATACCGCAGCATAAGAAGCGGTGTCTTCTAGCGAAGTGTTTACAAATTCTGTCAAATTTTTAGGGCTTTCAAAACTTGATTTGTACTCTTCGAAAATGGCTTTGACATTTTTATCTTTTTCAGGGAAAGCCCACATTTCGAATATTACAGGCTTGCCAGTTTGCGTGGCTATTTCAAATTCAAAACCAGCATTCTTTAAATGCAACATTGGAACCAGCGATTCTACTGGATGATTCCCCGTCGAAAACAACTTCCCATTTTGCATTTTCATATTTTTTTGTTCTGTGAAAATTGCTAGAATTTTGTTTTTCTTTCCATTATATTTTTGATAATCGACATTTTCGAAATCACTAATTTCTGAAGTAGCTAACGATAATGCCAGTTTTGAAGGCATATAAGAACCATCGGCTTCCAATTGTGGACGAGTTGCTATATAAAATGCTAAACATGCAACAACAGTTATCCCGCCTAATCCAAGTAATATCTTTTTTAACATAAAACTATCTTTTTTGCTTTTGCAAACCTACAGCAAAGCCTTGGGATAAAAATTGATCTATGGTAAAAAACGATTAAGTTGATTTTTCTGCCCTTATACGACTTAGACTTTCTTGAGTAATTCCTAAGTAAGATGCGATGTGGTAGTTTCTAGTAAACTGTTCTATATCTGGATATTGATCTAAGAATATATCATAACGTTCAGCAGCAGTTAATTGCAATTGATTTAAAATTCTTCGGTGCAAACTAACAACATGCCTTTCAAGAAGAAATCTTTGGAAGGGTTCAAACTCTGGAAATATTGAAAAAATGCTATTTAATTTTTCTGAATCAAATTCAATCACTTTTGAATCTTGTAAACATTTGATGGTAAGTTTTGCGTGTTGATCAGTGTGAATGGCAATATAATCGCTAATCCACCAGTCTTTGATTCCAAACTGAAGCGTATGTTCTTTTCCTTTTTTATCAGTGCAATAGGACCTTAAACAACCATCGATTATAAAAAAAATCTTTTTGACTCGCTGACCCTCTAGCAATAGAATTGAATCTTTGGAATATGACTTTACACTAGATATTGAATAAAGGTATTCTTCTGCATCGTCACTTAACTGAATGATACTTTTAATTTTTTGTATTAACTCTTTCAATATTTAGCTTTGGTTGAAATTAGAATAAAATTTACAAATAGGTTGTCTTATTATCTATTTATTCCTAAGAAGTTGATACAGCTAAATCAGAATAAACCTATACCCTTAAAAAATCTACTGGATTCAACTGCGTTTCTTTTTTCAATATTTCGAAATGGAGATGAGGAGCTAGGGCCGCACCTGATACTCCGACTTCGCCAATTTGTATTCCTTTTTCTATAGAAGCATCTTTCTTCACCGTAATTTTGGATAGGTGAAAATATCTCGAGGTAATTCCGTCTGCGTGATTGATTTCAATAAAGTTTCCTTTCTTTTGGTGATACCCAACTTCGGACACAATACCATCAGCTGGTGCATAGACAGGATCTCCAATAATTCCTTTCAAGTCGATTCCTTTGTGCTTAATTTTCTTTTTTAGAATCGGATGGAATCTCATTCCGAAATGTGATGTCACCTCGGGAGAGCCATCAAGCACTTTTCCAAATACCAAACTATCCGCACCAACTTCTAATAAATAGGAATTCATTTCATTTGATTCGTATACCGGAAAGTTGGATGATGAGAAAAAAGTAAATACCAATAGAATAAATGTGCCCATAGAAACTGCAATTTTATTTTTGTTTTTGATGAAGAAAAGCTGGCGTTGTGTTTTATCCAATTTGGCCAGCTGAATTTGATTACAGACAGAAAGCAAGGCTTGATCGATATTGGCGCCTGCATCTAATTGAGCTTCGAATGCAGCGCAATAATGGTCTGTCATTTCATCAAGAAATTCACCGTTTAGACCAAGATTTTTTAATTCAGTAATTATTTTTGATTGCATGATCTTATTTTTCGGCTGTTAGAATTCCATTGATGTTTTGCATAAAATGGAGTAGTGAATTTATTTTTTGTCTGGCAGCAATTTCCTGTTCCTTCTTGATACTATAATATTTTCTTACTCGGCCATTCACTTTTTCCTTTGAGGATTCCACAATTCCTTTTTTTTCTAATCGATGCAATGCAGGATAGATGGCGCCTTCAGTTAAATTAATTTCACCAGAGCTAAGTTCTTTTGCTTTCTGGCAAATTTCATAGCCATACATGCGCCCATGATTATCCAGCAAGCTTAAAATCAAACTGGTCAATGTGCCGCTTAAAAATTCTTTGTTTCTATCCATATTGCAATAATACATAAAATAATTATGCATAACAAAATTAGGTATTAGGAAATTCCCTTAAAAAAACCCGGATGATCAGATCAACCGGGCTTTTTTAATATCTATATTTCTTCAAAAAACAATTAAATGGTCATTATATCAGCTTCTTTTTTCTCAATCATCTTATCAATCTTGCCGGAATAACCTTTGATGATTCCTTCAACGCTTTCTTCTTGTTTTTTTCCTTCATCCTCAGGATAGCCATCTTTTACGGACTTTTTAATAAAGTCCATCATCTTATGACGATCATTTCTCAAACTAACTTTTGCATCTTCTCCCAGCCCTTTAGCTCTTTTTACCATTTCCTTTCTTCGCTCTTCGGTCAAAGGCGGAATATTGATCATAATTGCTTCTCCATTATTCTGAGGAGTCAATCCCAAGTTGGCTGCAAAGATTGCTTGTTCAATTGGTGCAATCATGGCTTTCTCCCAAGGAGCGATACTCAATGTTCTTGAATCTGAAGCTGCAACATTGGCTACTTGATTCAACGGAGTAGGAGTGCCGTAGTAATCTACCAAAATACCAGATAGCATGGAGGGAGATGCTTTTCCAGCTCTGATTTTTGATAATTCACGATCCAAATGTTCCAAGGCATCATCCATGGACATTTTTCCTTCTTCAATATTGTCTAATACTTCTTGATGCATATCGCTTAAAAACTTTTTTTCTTTAAAAATTATACTTGACGACTCCTTCTTCGATTTTGATTTCCCGATGGGCCTCCATGTATTCCAACACTTGATCAATACTTGCACGTTGTCCTTGATCATTTGCTGTTGACAAATGTATATAATGCTTCAGAGTTTCCAAATTTTCTGGGCGATGACCTTCGTTTTGAAGTTTCAAAAGCGTTTTTCTCGCTGAATGATGAACCACCTCATTTTCATCTAAAGAACGACGAAAGGCCGAAATAGGCATTGGTTGAATTTCCTCATTATCGCGCTGTTCTTCTAATGGATCAAATAAATAGATTGGTTCCTCTTCTTTTATATTGTTAGCGGCAGAACCAATTCTCAGAATCGTTCGACCTGCTGCTTTTAGTGAACTTATTATTGGGTTTAATGCTAGATCATCCGAGAGCAATATAAATTCGACACTATCGCCCGCTTTTTGATCCTGTTTACCCAATAGGTAACTCAATCGATTATTGATGTCCCCGTTTTTTTCCAGATTTTCAACATACCACTTCAAATCGCCTTTCCAAGAATGCGCCTTTTTAACCAATTTGACAGGTAGTTTGTCTTCTTTCGTGGCTACTATAAAAATCTTGTCGCAAACTTTACGCAGTCGACCAAACCTGATTTTTTCAAGATAGCTATAAGTCGTAAATATGTATCGTTTTCCCTTCACTGTGATTGTTTTCTGAAATTCGCGGTTTTCAGGAAAGGTGTTTATTAATTATCTTCTTCCAACATAACGCATAATTAGGAATAAAAGGATAACCAATGAACTCAATGCTGCAGCAACGTATGTCATTGCGGCCCATTTTAAAGCATCTTTTGCTCCATCATATTCTGCACCATGTACTGTTCCTGTTTCATCCAGCCAAGCTAAAGCTCGTTTACTCGCATCGAATTCTACTGGAAGTGTAATAAAGCTAAAAAGTGTGGTAACTGCAAATGCAATAATCACAACTAAAAGCAATTGTGGTATTGTGCTAAACATCATCAAAGCAAACATCAACAAATATTGCTGTGCCATTGAAGCATATTTGACAGCTGGTACAATTGCAGATCTAAGTTGTAGCATGCTATAAGCAGTATCGTGCTGAACAGCATGTCCGCATTCATGCGCCGCTACGGCTGCCGCTGAAACTGATCTACCTTGATATACGTCAGGAGAAAGACTTACAGTCTTGGTCATAGGATTATAATGATCTGATAAAAATCCTTTTCCTTCCACTACGCGAACATCTGGTATGTTGTAATGTCGAAGCATTGCTTCTGCAATCTCTTTACCTGATTGTCCTGATCGAAGACCAACTTGTGCGTACTTTCGAAATTTTGATTTGAGCCTACTACTGATTCCCATTCCAACGAAGGATAAAATTGCGGTCAGTATCATGTAACCCATATAACCTGCTCCCATACTTATTTTTCTTTTTTTAATTAAAAAGGCTAGTCAATACACAAATTTATATAATGCTTTCGCCTATCATTATTAGGACGTAAAAAGCTTGATTTCGACACATTTTTTCTAATCGATATACTCAAATCCGGTATACGGAACTAAAACAGCCGGTATTTTAATGCCCTGAGGAGTCTGATTGTTTTCAATCAAACAAGCAATAATACGCGCCAATGCTAATGCACTTCCATTCAAAGTATGCGCTAGATGTGTCTTTTTATCTTCACCTCTAAAGCGTAATTTCATACGATTTGATTGATACGTCTCGAAATTAGAAACGGAACTTACCTCCAACCATCTTTTTTGAGCAGCAGAATAGACTTCAAAATCATAAGTCAATGCAGAGGCAAATGTTAAATCACCACCACATAAAGTTAAAATTCTATAAGGTAACTCAAGTTTATCTAAAAGGCTACTCACATGCGCAAGCATTTCTTGATGAAGTTCGTGCGATTTATCAGGATGCGAAATTTGTACGATTTCAATCTTGTCAAACTGGTGAACTCTATTTAATCCTCTAACATGTGCGCCATAAGATCCTGCCTCTCGGCGAAAACAAGGAGTATATCCACACATTTTTATCGGAAAATCCTTCATATCTAAGATATCATCCCGATAAATATTTGTTATTGGAACTTCCGCGGTTGGAATCAAATACAAATCATCTTTCTCTACAAAGTACATTTGCCCTTCCTTATCAGGTAAATTGCCTGTTCCTCTGCCAGTAGCTTCGTTAACAAGTAAAGGAACTACCGTCTCTTCATAGCCGGCTTTTTCAGCTTCATCCAAGAAGAAATTAATCAAGGCACGTTGTAAACGAGCTCCTTTTTTTCTAAATACCGGAAAACCTGCTCCGGCTAATTTGGTCCCAATTTCTAAACTGAAAATATCGTAGTCTTTTGCAAGCTCCCAATGAGGCTTAGCTCCTTCGCCTAACACCGGAAGTGGATTAGGCCATTCTCTATGCACGACATTATCCTCCTCGCCTTTTCCTTCAGGTACGGCATCTTTTGGATGATTGGGTATTTTAAAAAGGATTTCTTCAATCGAATTGCGATAACCGGCCATCTTTTCTTGCAAGTTATTAGCGACTTCTTTATTCTTCGCAACGGTCGATTTCATCAAGTTGGCCTCTTCTTGTTTTCCACTTTTATAAAGTATTCCGATCTGCTTACTAAGGGAATTACTTTCTGCAAGCAAATCATCAAGCGACTTTTGAGTTAATTTTCGATTGTCATCTAGTTCGATTACTTGAGTCAACAAAGACTCTGCTTCTGGACCAAAGTTTCTTTTATTCAAACCGGCCAAAACAAGATCTTTATGATCTCGGATAAAATTAATTTGCAACATTCAGAAAATATTTTCGTTTCCTTAATTAGAAAACAGTGACTAGTGATACGTAAAAGTGCTGTAAAGGCTGCTTTTTTGCGAGATTTAGTTAAATATTTGCAAAGATACCATACTGAAGTAAAAAATATGTGTATTTTTGCAGCATCAGACAGAAAATTTCCATTTTCTTTCGTCCTGTTTGATCCTTCCTTGAGAATTTTATAGCAGTATTTCTTCTTTATATCTCTGGTTGTTACAAACAGTACTTTTCACAAAAGTTTTTACCCCCATTTTTTGACAAACCGTCAAATTATTTCCACTTAGATTAATACCCATTGAAAACTTTTTAACCACAATTAAACGACCACTAAAGGTACACTATGTTAGATATTAGTCAATTGAATAAAATGTTAGTTCCTGACCTTAAGGGACTTGCAGAAGAGCTAGGTTTGAAAGGCTACAAACGTTTGAACAAGCAAGAGCTTATTTATAAGATCTTAGATGGTCAGGCAGAAAGCGAAGAAGCGGCTGAAGAAAAAGCACCTGCAAAAAAAGCCCCAGCAAAAAAGTCTTTGAGAACAGTCAAAGAAGAAGACAAAGATTTAGTTAAAGAGGAGGCTGAAGCTCCGGCTAAGGGCAGCAATGCTGATAGCTACGGAGAAGATAGCAAAATAGATGGTTCGCGAGGATCTGATCGCCGAGATAATAAGCGAGACAATAGAAAGGATGATCGTCGAGATGACAGGAGAGATGACCGTCGAGATGATAGAAGAGACGATCGACGTGATAATAGAAGAGATGATCGTCGTGACAATAGAGGATCTGATCGCCGTGATGATAGGAGAGATGACCGTCGGGATGATAGAAGAGACGATCGTCGAGATAACAAGAGAGACGATCGCCGCGATAATAGGAGAGATGATCGCCGAGATGATAGAAGAGATGACCGTCGAGATGATCGTCGTGATAATAGGAGAGATGATCGCCGAGATGATAGAAGAGATGATCGCCGAGATGATGATCGCCGTAACGATGAATCAAGAGAGCCAGAAGCTCCAGCGGCTCCAAAATTTGAGATCGAATTAGATGGCATTATCGAGGGTGTAGGAATTCTGGAAATGATGCCAGATGGTTACGGTTTCTTGAGATCTGCTGATTACAATTATTTGACTTCTCCAGATGATATATATGTATCACCTTCTCAAATAAAACTTTTTGGTCTTAAAACTGGAGATACCGTTAAAGGAGCTGTTCGTCCACCAAAAGAAGGCGAAAAGTATTTCGCTTTGTTGAAAGTTTCGAAAATTAATGGGCTGGATCCTAAGGATGTTAGAGATCGAGTGCCTTTTGAATATTTGACTCCATTATTTCCTGATGAGAAATTCAATTTGGCTTCTTCACCGACAGGTAAAGACTATGGTCCAAGAATGATTGATCTTTTTGCTCCAATAGGAAAAGGACAAAGAGGATTGATCGTTGCACAGCCTAAAACTGGTAAAACCTTCTTATTGAAAGATGTGGCCAATGCCATAGCAAAGAATCACCCAGATTCTTACTTATTGGTATTGCTGGTAGATGAAAGACCTGAAGAGGTCACTGATATGAGACGTTCGGTGAATGCGGAAGTTGTGGCATCGACATTTGATGAACCAGCTGATAATCACGTTAGAGTTGCAGGTATCGTATTGGAAAAAGCCAAGCGATTGGTAGAATGTGGACATGATGTCGTTATCCTTCTGGATTCAATAACGCGTTTGGCAAGAGCCTATAATACAGTAGCTCCAGCCTCAGGAAAGGTACTTTCTGGTGGAGTTGAAGCTAATGCGCTTCATAAGCCTAAGAAATTCTTTGGTGCAGCAAGAAATATTGAGAACGGAGGTTCCTTAACAATTCTAGCTACGGCATTGATTGATACAGGATCTAAGATGGATGGTGTAATCTTTGAGGAATTCAAAGGAACAGGTAACATGGAGTTACAATTGGATAGAAACCTTGCGAATAGAAGAATGTATCCTTCAATTGATTTGACTAAATCGAGTACACGTAGAGAAGATCTATTGCTAGATAGAGACACTATGCAGCGCATGATTATCCTTAGAAAGCATTTGGCGGATATGAAGCCAGAAGAAGCAATGCAGTTCTTACTCAAGCATCTTAGAGGCACGACAAGCAATGATGAGTTCTTAACTTCTATGAATGGCTAAATTTAGTTCGTTTCAAGGTTGTCTGTTAAGCTGAATTAACGTACCTTTGCATCGCTTTTGGTGAAAAAGCACGATAAATAAAGAAAAATGAAAAGAACATTTCAACCTTCGAAAAGAAAAAGAGTGAACAAACACGGATTTAGAGCTCGTATGAGTTCAAAGAATGGTCGAAAGGTCTTGGCTCGCAGAAGAGCCAAAGGTCGTGTTAAATTGACTGTATCTGACCAAGTTCACACTAAGTAATAAGTATTGATTGTCCTTACCAAAGGACAGTCAATACCTGTTTTTCCGCGCGTTTATGCCCGGATATAAATTCCCCAAACAAGAAAGGCTCAAAAGCACCAAAGCTATTGACCTGCTTTTTTCCGAAGGTTTATCCTTCGCCTCATTTCCCCTGAGAGTTGTATATAACTGGGATCCTAATCCAGAGAACTCCTTCAGAATCCGATTCGCAGCCACTATTCCAAAGAAAAAATTTCCTAAAGCCGTTCAAAGAAACCGCCTAAGGCGTCAAGTCAAAGAGAGTTTTCGATTAGAGAAAAATCTGTTGTATCAGTTGCTTGGGGATAAATTAAATGGATGTATCGATATCATGTTTATTTATACCGCTCCAGAAAATTTGCCTTATCAGAAAATAGAAAGAGCGTCGAAATACTTGGTTAAAAAGTTGGCAAAAAAAATGTTGACTATGGATGATCAAAGTTTTCCTTCCTAACGAACCACTCGCGTACAATCTGTATCTTTAGAGTATGATGCGGTTGACGATAACTTTTATATTTTTCGCCATAACTCTTTCTGCGATACAAGCTCAAACTTTTCTTCAATTAGAAAAAAGCGGTTCTCATAAAACGGTCAGATTTTATGAAGGAGATTTACTGCTCTTTCAAATCGCAGAAGAGGAAGATTGGTATGAAGAAACCATCGAAAAAATTTATATCCAAGATGGTATTGTACATTTCACAAATCGTATAGTTGCCATTGATAATATTGTTGCAATAAGAGACTTTGATCGTTTTCGATTCTTTAAAGGATTGGGCACCAAGCTATTGATATTTTCTGGAAGTTATTTAGGCCTATCGGCTTTGGCTACATTAGCTGATTGGCCACTCACTATAGATACAGCTATCATTTCTGGATCTGCACTTACTCTAGGACTTTTATTTAAGTGGATTTTTAAGAAAAAAACTTGGCGCATTAAAGGCAAGAGAAGGTTGCGAGCGTTATCGCTCGACTTTGCGGCAATCGATCCAGTTTAATTAATTGCCAATTAGGAAATCTATTGCTTGTCGATATCCATCTAATCCTTGACCAACAATTACTTTCTTAGCTACATCAGAAATATAAGAATGATGTCTAAAAGATTCTCGTTCATGAATATTTGAAATATGAACTTCTACTACGGGTGTTGAAATAGCAGCTACGCAATCTGCGAGAGCTATTGAAGTATGTGTAAATGCACCAGCGTTGAGAATGACTCCGTCGAAAGAAAATCCAATTTCTTGTAATTTGTCAATTAATGCTCCTTCCCAATTGGATTGAAAATATGTCAATTCTATTTTCGGATATTGCTTTATCAATTTATCGAAATACGATTCGAAAGTTTCTGATCCGTAGATTTCCGGCTGGCGTTTTCCAAGTAGATTTAAGTTGGGCCCGTTAATAATTGCAACTTCCATAAAACGAAGGTATAAAAAAACCGGATTGAGAAGAATCAATCCGGTTTTTCATTTGAAAAGTATGAAAGAATTAATTGGCCATTTCTGATAGAAATTTAATTCTTACCAATTGAATTTCTTCAAGGGTAATATCATCTTCTTTTAATTCAACAAATGCATCATCAACTGAATCTGACTTTGATTCCATGAAGTATTCATAAATATCATCTTTAGAGTATTCATCAACATTGTCTTCAATGATGTAGTCAATGTTTACTTTAGTTCCAGAAACAACAATCGCATCTAATTCTTCCATCAATTCTTCATCGCTCAATTGATTTGATCTAGCAATGTCTGAAAGAGGAAGTTTTCGATCAATCCCTTGGATGATATTTACTTTTACTTTTGATTTGTTAGCAATTTGTTTAACTCGAATCTCAGTAGGTCTCTCAATATCATTTTCGTCAACATATTCGGCAATCATTTCAACGAATGGTTTACCATATCTTCTCGCTTTTCCTTGACTAACGCCGGATACTAGTTTCAAATCATCCAATTGTATTGGATATTGAATGGCCATATCTTCCAATGAAGGATCTTGAAAAATAACGTAAGGAGGAATATTCTGCTTTTGCGCTACTTTTCTTCTTAAGTCTTTTAATAAATCTAAAAGTACTTCATCCAGCACCGCAGTTTTAGTAGAAGGCCTCATCATTTCAGCACCTTCAACAATGAAGTTATGATTGATTGCAATTTGAAATGGAGTTGGATTCTTTACAAAATCTCTTCCCTGATCCGTTAATTTAAATAATCCATATTGCTCAATGTCCTTATAAACCAAATGATTCAGCAATGCATTTCTGAAAATTGAATGCCAAAATGTAGCATCCTTTTCTTTTCCTTTACCATACAACGGTAATTTGTCATGACCGAAATCAATTAGCTCTTTGTCACCCGAACCTAGCATGAAATTAATTAGCATCTTAATGCCATAATTTTCATTCAAAGATTCAATAGCTGAGAGAGCCATTACCACTTCGTTTTGTACTTCTACTTTTTCCTTTGGGTGGCGACAGTTGTCACACATTTTGTTACAGCCAGATTCATCGTAATCTTCCCCAAAATAATGAAGTAAAAATCTTCTTCGACAAGATGAAGTTTCTGAGTAAGCAATGATTTCTTCCATCAATTGATTCCCCATCTCTCTTTCTGCAACTGGCTTATCACGCAAGAATTTCTCTAATCTCAAAATGTCTCTGTGGGAATAAAAGGCCACACAAGTTCCATCCAATCCATCTCTTCCAGCACGGCCGGTTTCCTGATAGTAATTCTCAATACTCTTTGGAATGTCATAATGAATAACAAAGCGAACATCCGGTTTGTCAATTCCCATTCCGAATGCAATCGTAGCTACAATAACATCCACACGTTCCATCAAGAAATCGTCTTGCGTTTTTGATCGTGTTTTTGCATCTAGTCCTGCATGATAAGGAGCAGCTTTGATATCATTTACGCGAAGAAATTCTGCAACTTCCGCAGCTGACTTTCTTGCTTGTACATAAATGATACCTGAGTTGCCTTTGATTCCTTTTACAATTTCTATGATATTTTTTAAGGTTTGTTCTTTATTAACCTTTGGTAAAATTCGGTAATAAAGATTATCCCTATTAAACGAACTTACGAATGAATTCATATCATTCATTCCTAAGTTTTTCGCAATGTCCGTTTGCACTTTCGGAGTAGCCGTTGCTGTTAATGCTACAATAGGAATTGAAGAATTAATATCATTTATAATGGTTTTAATTCTTCTATATTCTGGTCTAAAATCGTGTCCCCATTCAGAAATACAATGCGCTTCATCTACAGCAACAAAAGAAATATTTACAGATTGAAAGAAAAGAACATTTTCAGCTTTAGTTAAAGTCTCTGGCGCAACAAAAAGTAATTTAGTAACACCGGAAGTAATGTCTTCCTTCACCTTTTTCATTTGTGATTTGGTGAGTGAGGAATTTAAAAAATGAGCAACATCATCATTTTGCGAATGAGAGCGAATAGAATCTACCTGATTCTTCATCAAAGCAATTAATGGTGATATTACTATGGCTGTTCCTGGAAGCATCAATCCAGGTAATTGGTAACAAAGTGACTTTCCTCCTCCGGTGGGCATTATGACAAAAGTGTCTTTTCCGTCCAATACGCTTTGGATGATGGCTTCTTGATTTCCCTTAAAACTGTCAAAACCGAAGTACTGTTGAAGCGATTCTTTCAGGGATACATTCGTTGCGATCATCTACTCTTTATTTTCAATTTGCCTTTAAGCAAAAGTTTGTTCTTATAATTTGTTCTGGTCCTTAAAAATAAACAAATTTTCAAGACTATGCCGAAAGATTTGCTTTTCTTTTATCCACATTTTCATCAAAAATGTTGTCCTGATTTAGGAAAATATTCTGGATTCCGTGTCTTCCAATTTATAATTGAAAGCATTCTGCAAAAAACTACTTCGGCCAAAAAAATGCTTGCGTTTTGGTTCTTTTCTAGAAGATTATTTACAAGCAAAAAAAAGCCATAATTGTCTAGATTTTGTCAATGATGAATATGAGCTATCTTTGGCATCATTCAAATACAATAATGAATCGGTCACTTATAAAAAAATCAGCTTTGCATACGCTTGATGTTGAGCAAAAAGCATTGCTCAATTTGCAGAATGTCATAGATGAACAGTTTGTGGAGGCTGTTCTACTAATGTCCAACGCAAAGGGTAGATTAGTAGTTACCGGTATTGGTAAGAGCGCTTTGATCGCTCAAAAAATTGTTGCTACATTCAACTCTACCGGTAGTCCATCATTATTTTTACATGCAGCTGACGCGATTCACGGAGACCTTGGTATGGTCACTGATGATGATGTCGTCTTGTGCTTGTCTAAGTCGGGGCATACGCCAGAAATTAAGGTTTTAATTCCGCTGTTAAAAAATATGGGAAACCCCATAATCGCTGTCACAAGAAGTAAGGATTCATTCCTCGGAAAACAGGCAAGTTTTGTAATCGAAACTCAAGTAGAAGAGGAAGGAGATCCCAATAATTTAGCACCTATGTGTAGTACAACTTGCCAACTGGCAATAGGTGATGCCATTGCTTCATCTCTTTTAGCACTACAAGGGTTTTCCTCTGCGCATTTCGCAAAATTCCACCCAGGAGGAACACTTGGAAAACAACTGTATCTAAGAGTTAAAGACTTGGCCGAAGGGCATCCAATCCCTAAGGTAGCCGATTCTGCAAGCCTAAGAAGTTGTATTATTGAAATGACTTCAAAGCGTCTTGGTGCCACCGCTGTTGTAGATGCCAGTGATAAATTGGTTGGTATTATTACTGATGGAGACTTAAGAAGAATGCTTACCAATGAAGAGGATTTGTCGAATATTACTGCTTCAGATATTATGACTTCGCAGCCCATAACCGTTGGGCCTGATACTTTGGCAGTAGAAGCCTTGGCAACATTAAGAACAAAAGGACTTTCTCAGTTGATAATAGCAGAGCAAGGATCAGTGTTGGGCTTTGTTCATTTTCACGATATTTTAAAAGAAGGTCTGGTTTAGGATTTTTTGACTCCTATTTCTTAATATTTGGTTATGTTTAGGATCAGTGTATTATGCGTTTTCATAATAAAATAGCCAGCAAATGTTTTTTCCAATTGGTGATGATCAAGTTCAAGGCGGTTATAAGCCTATTGCAACCTATGCTTTCATAGCATTTAATGTTGTTGCATTTTTTATTCAAATCACAACGCCTGATGCCTATATCTGTGACTTAGGTACCATCCCAGCAGACATAAGAAATGGAGAAGGTTGGATCACCTTGTTGACAAGTATGTTTATGCATGGAGGTTGGATGCATTTAATTGGAAATATGCTATTTCTTTGGGTTTTTGCTGATAATATAGAGGCAACAGTTGGAACTATTCCCTTTATAGCTTTTTATTTCTTAGGAGGATTAGCGGCTTCCGCTTTACACATTGGATTGAGCGGTGGAGAAATTATGGAAGGATGTTGTATGGTTTGCGGAGTAACACCTTGCGGTACAGGTGCAGCAATTTGCGCGGGATCTGTACCGTCAGTGGGAGCTTCCGGTGCCATTTCTGCTGTATTGGGAGCTTATTTAGTCATGTTTCCTAAATCCAAGGTCAACGTCTTAGTCTTAGTAATTTTTAGAGCATTCAAAGTTCCTGCATTTATATTCCTCGGTTTCTGGATTGTACAACAACTAGTTTCTGGATTTGGCGCAATTGGAACTACCGGTTCTACCGGAGGCACTGCTTGGTGGGCTCATATTGGAGGATTTATCTTTGGAGTACTGGCAGGATTGGCAGCCAGGAAAGATCTTGGAGGAGTTCGTTCAAGGCCTAAAAAGGAATTAGGAGAATTGGTCTAGGATTTTTGACCAATTAAATAGTTGCTCATAATCAATATAGGAAGCAGAAACAGTGTTAATCCTACTGAAGTTTCGATAGTATTCTCGACAAGCATACTGCTAATCATCATTAGGTAAAAACTAAGCATTGGGAGATGAGTATATTGCCTTCGGTAAAACAACGGTAAAAACAATCCAAACAAACTGATTCCCAATCCAACCAGTCCAGTTGAGGCCATAATTGAAAGAAATTGATTGTGCGGCATTTTAGGTTGCTGTTCAGCATAGTTTTTTTCATATTCGCCTTTAACTTCTTCGCTGAAATTGCCAATTCCAGTACCCATAATAGGATTGGCTTTGAATAGACTCCAGCCTATTTTCATCGAAAGCAATCTATCGCCATCAGAGTATGATTGTCCGTTTCGGGATTTGTACATTTTAAAATCATGTAGCGAATAGTCAATTTTGGATTTAAAACTATCGATATTTTGATAGGCTAAATATGGTGAAACACTAAGTACTAGAAATAGGCAAATACCAAAAAGCCATTTTTTGTTCTTTATCGTCCAATGCCCCATACATACAGCTATTCCTATATATGCAGCAATTAGACCTGATCTAACAGATAAAATATGAAGACCAATAAACAATAGCAATGCGAGTATTATCCCTGGGATTCTAAAGCTTTTCCCCAAAAATGAATCTTGATCAATAGCGAGCCAAATGCTTAAGACCATTCCAAAAGCTACAAAAACGCTGTATCTAATATGAGAGATTGGAGTAGGGATGTTGCCACCTTTAGAAATACTTTGTTTGATAACATCATAATCGAGAATGTAATTTGCTAAAATCAAACAAAGACTGATTGCGGCAATTGAAACAACGGCAATGGCCCAAGTTTTATAGTATTTCTTGGGCAATGGTGGAAGTATTGCAAAAAGCAAAGGCGCAATAAGCATTGGAAGCTTAATTCGTAGCCTATCTTCCCAGTATTCTGAGGTACCAAATAGTATTCCGCTAAACAATATCACGAAAAATATTAGTGAAAATCCCCAATAGGGAGGAAAACTTAGAAAAAACCGGAGTCGATCACCTACAACTTTTTTCCAACTGTACTCCTTATGCTGCTGCTGGAAGATGACCAGAATAGCAAGCGGAATCAATAGTATCAAAGACACCGATAGCAACCACTTCGATGTCAGAAGCGCAATAAACGAAAAGACAAAAACCAAGACCATTAGAACAGCTTTATTTGCCGTCCTCAAATATTCAAACATGGTAGATATAGTTGCTTCCGAAAGATAGGATTTCTTCCTAGAATTAATAATAGAACGATAAAACATGAAAATATTGGCTGGTACACATTTCTCCTTTGAAAATTCTACCTTTACCGCTTAAATTTCAAGTAAATATTATGTCAGAAGAGATATTCTCAAAAGTTCATGGAGTCCTTGCTGAAATCAATGCTGCAGCCCCTTCGAATGAAAGTGAACTAGAGCAGTTTAGAATCAAATACTTAGGGAGTAAGAATACTTTGAAGCCATTGTTTGGTGAGATTAGAAACATAGCTCCTGAGCGGAAAGGAGAATATGGACAATTAGTGAATAGCTTGAAGCAGGCTGCCGAAGCTAAGTTCAATGTGTTGAAATCAACATTGAGTAATAAGGCCGATGCTCAGGAATCTGAAGGATTGGATCTTACGGCTCCAGGACTTTCTCGAAGACTTGGAGCAAGACATCCCATTTCAGCTACTCAGGATAAAATCATTTCCATCTTTGGCCGGATGGGATTTGCAGTCGCGGAGGATCGAGAAATCGAGGATGACTGGCATAATTTTACCGCGATGAATACACCCGAGGATCATCCAGCACGGGATATGCAAGACACTTTTTATTTGAGAGATTATCCAAAAAGACTTTTAAGAACACATACTTCCTCAGTTCAATCTCGGACAATGAAGGCGAACAAGCCGCCAATAAGAATTATTGCTCCTGGACGAGTCTATAGAAATGAAACCATTTCTGCAAGGGCGCATTGTCAATTTCATCAAGTAGAAGGATTGTATATTGATAAAAAAGTTTCTTTTGCTGACATGAAGCAAACCTTACTTTTCTTTGCTAAAGAAATGTACGGACCAGATTCTAAAATTAGATTACGTCCAAGTTATTTCCCTTTCACAGAGCCTTCTGCTGAAATGGATGTATCCTGTTTTATTTGTGATGCAAAAGGATGTTCAGTTTGTAAATATACTGGATGGGTAGAGATTTTGGGATGTGGAATGGTAGATCCAGAAGTTTTGAAAAACTGTGATATTGATCCAGAGAGTTATACTGGTTTCGCATTTGGTATGGGAATAGAAAGACAAGCCATGATGCGCTATAAGATTAATGATATTCGTTTACTGTTTGAAAACGATGTTCGATTTTTAAAACAGTTTCAATCTGTACATTAAGCAAATTGCATGAAGCCAAGTATTCCAAAAGGAACTCGAGATTTTGGACCGGTAGAGGTCAGAAAGCGCAATTATATTTTCGATACCATTCGTAAAGTTTTTATTCAATTTGGTTTTGAACCAATTGAAACACCAGTATTGGAAAATCTATCGACGCTTACTGGGAAATATGGAGACGAAGGTGATCAGTTGCTTTTCAAAATATTGAACAACGGAGATTTTTTGTCCAAAGCAAATGACGAGGCTTTAGCAGCAAAAGATTCAAAAAAAATCCTTTCTAGTATTTCGAAGAGAGGTTTAAGATATGATTTGACAGTTCCTTTTGCTCGGTTTGTTGTCATGCATCAGAATGATTTAAATTTTCCCTTTCGAAGATACCAAATTCAACCAGTTTGGCGTGGTGATCGTCCTGCAAAAGGAAGGTACCAAGAATTTTATCAATGTGATGTGGACATTGTTGGTTCCACTTCTTTGATGAATGAAGTAGAGCTGGTACAGATATATGATCAGGTTTTCAAACAGCTAAATATTCCTGTTGAAATAAAAGTCAACAACCGAAAGATACTTGCTGGACTCTCTGAAGTGGCTGGTATTGCTGATAAATTCAATGATATGGCAGTAGCCATCGATAAGTTGGATAAAATTGGTATCGAAGGTGTTACTAAAGAACTTACAAATCGAGAGATTGCTTCAGGTGCCATTGATACCATTCTTAAAGTGTTAGAAACTAAAGATTTGTCTACGCTTTCTGAAATTTTGAAAGATTCAGAAGTAGGTCAAAAGGGTATTGAGGAATTGCGATTTTTTCACAAATATTTGGACTTGCAAGGGACGCATAATGAAGTGAAATTTGATTGTACGTTGGCGAGAGGATTGAGTTATTACACTGGATGTATTTTCGAAGTAAAAGCGATTGGTGTTCAAATGGGATCAATCGGTGGCGGAGGAAGGTACGATGACCTTACCGGAGTTTTTGGATTGAAAAATGTAAGTGGAGTAGGAGTATCCTTTGGAGCTGACCGCATCTATGACGTCATGTTGGAGCTAGATATTTTTCCAGATCATGTCAATGATTCCGCTGATTTATTGTTAGTTGCTTTAGACGAAGAGTCACACTTGCATTCCTTCTCTGCACTTAATGAATTGAGAAAATCTGGAATCAAAGCGATGCTTTATCCCGAGCCTGCGAAGTTGAAAAAACAAATGAAATATGCAAATGGTATAAAAGTTCCTTTTGTCGCGTTGGTAGGTTCCCAAGAAAGAGATGAAAATGTTTTTAACCTTAAAAACATGGAAAGTGGAGAAGAGCAAAAAGTAACATTGACAGAATTAATTAATATTACAAAAGCCTAAGGTGGAATATAAAAAGCTAAGTGAAATTCAATCTTCATTATTGAGTGGGCAACTTAGTATGTCTGGCTTAGTAGCTTCTTATTTATCAAATATAAAATCTAGTAAATCCTTAAACATTTATATTAATGTTTATGAAGAAAAGATCATCGAGCAAGCACTTGCTATGGATGAAAAGATTTCAAATAAAAAAAAATTAGGTAAATGTTTTGGAATGGTCATTTCGGTCAAAGATGTAATCAGTGAAGAAGGACATCTTTTGACAGCGGCCTCAAAAATATTAGAAGGCTTTGAAGCGGTTTATACAGCCACAGCACTGCAAAGATTACTGGATGAAGACGCGTTGGTAATAGGCAAGGTAAATTGCGATCAATTCGGTATGGGATCATCAAATGAGAACTCGGTCTATGGTCCAACCAAAAATGCAGATAATCCAGAAAGGACTCCCGGGGGATCATCAGGAGCTTCT